>CATMRP010000089.1 GCA_950073835.1 uncultured Alteromonadaceae bacterium | reverse complement strand
CGTCGGCGGTATGCATATGAAAATCACTCGAATATGAATACTGCCATTAGATCAAACTTTTAAGGCAATTGGTATAAGACTACGGCCGGTAAACCTAAAGTAATAGCTAAGTGAGTGCTAAAACTTTCAACTCGTGTTTGTTTTTTGTACGTCAATCGTCATATACTCAGTTGGAAGCTGTTAGATTTAAATATAATAAGCAGCACACTTACCCCTAAAATAATTAGTTAGGGTAAATACCAGGGATTCTTTCGGAGTTTATCAATGATAAAAAATATCCAGCCGCTGTCGCGGCGTAAACCATTGGCAATACTAATTAGTGCTTTACTGGTTCCCCACTTAGCATACTCACAGGAAACCGATACATCCACAGAAAACGAGGCTGATGAATCAGTTGAAAAAATTTCAGTGGTGGGTAGTCGCATTCGTAATGACGGCTTTGATAGAGCATTACCTGTTGAAGTAATCATGGCCGACGATGCTATTTCTCAGGGCATTGGCGACGTAGCTGAGTTACTCCGCTATTCAACCGTCGCAGCGGGCTCACCCCAGGCAACCGCAGCCTTGTCTACAGCCTTTATTCAAGAAGGTGGCCCAGGCGCAGAAACAGTCTCGCTTCGTGGTTTAGGCGCAAACCGAACGTTAGTGTTGCTAAATGGCCGACGCGTAGGCCCGGCAGGAACCCGCGGGCAGGTGTCATCGTTTGATTTTAACGTGTTACCGTTATCAGCCGTTGAACGACTGGAAATACTAAAAGACGGTGCATCATCGATCTACGGATCTGATGCAGTAGCTGGTGTGGTAAATATAATCACTAAAAAAGGTGACGGCGGTAATATTGATGCTTCCTATACGCAGCCGGTTGAAAGTGGTGGTGAAGCCTTTCGGGTGAATGCAACCTATGGTGCAGCAAACGATAAAGGTTCATTTCGGGTAACTGCCGATTATAATTTACAAAAAGAACTAGCTAAGGGTGATCGTGAATATTTCCGTTGCGGTCAGCGCTATGCGTTTGACGCTGAAACCGGTGAACGGGCAGACTTAATAGATCCGCGAACTGGCGATTATCAGTGTCGGGATCTGCTGTGGGGGCACGTATGGTTATATGACTATCAGGATATCTTTACCGGGGACACCAACCGCCCGGGCTCTGCCAATTTAATTCAGTACGATTACGACGGGCAGTTAGGTAACTATGTACCCCCTTACATGGTTGATCCCAATAACCCCTATCATACTGGTACACCAGACGGCTGGTATCCGGTAGGATATGACTCCGCCTCCGATGCCGTGCTGGACTATCAGCATCCGTTTTTTGATTTAACCTCTCTGGTGCCAAGAAATGAAAGGGCAACCGCCTTTGCCAGCGGTGAATATCAGGTAACCGATACTATGATGGTTTATGGTGAAGCGCTGCTAAACCGTCGTAAAACCACGATTAACGGTTATCGCCAATATTGGGGATATATCTACAACTCAAATTTCGATTTTGCTAATTTTGATGTAGTAGACGGTGCAGGTAATCCGCTAAGTGCGGGTTGGACCGGTGCTAACTGGTTGAGTCCAACTCCTATCACCGACCACTCTGGCAGCGTTACTGAGGTTGACTATCATCGCTTTGTTGTAGGATTAACCGGTGATATTACCGATACCTGGTATTTTGATATGTCTTACCAGTACAGTAAGTCTGACGGTGATTACACAACAAAAATTATCTACGATGACGCAATCAGCGATCAAAACTTTTTAGCGGGCTCCTGTGAAGGAACGACAACCTCCGTACGTGGTGTTGACTGTATCGATATTCCGTGGCTGAGCCCAGCAACGATGCGTGGCGAATTGTCGCCGGAGTTACGCAATTTCATGTTTGGAACAGACACCGGTAACACTGTCTATAAACAAAAAACCTTTGAAGCATTTGCTGCCGGTGATTTAGTTGATCTACCCGCGGGCACTGTGGGGGCGGCTGTTGGTATTTACTATCAGAAAGATGAAATTGTAGACACCCCGGGACCTGCAACCTTAGCAAGCAATGTATGGGGTGCCTCAACAGCCGGTGTAACAGCAGGTGATGATAGTACACAGGCAATCTTTGCCGAATTAGAAGTGCCGGTGCTTTCTGATCTGCCCATGGCTGAGTCTCTTGATTTGACCTTGTCCGGGCGCTATACGGATGTTGATTCGTCAGGGAGTGATACCACTTACAAAGTGGGTGTGAACTGGACCTTAGGGGCCGGTGTTCGGGTGCGGGCAGGGCAGAGCACATCGTTTCGATCGCCTGCGCTGTTTGAATTGTACCTAAATGAGCAGACAGCCAGTGCCCGTCAATCATTGGTTGACCCTTGTATACGATGGGGTACAGAGCTGGATGCCGGCAACATTAATCAGCGAACAGCAGATAACTGTGCCGCAGATGGCATTGCGCCGGATTACGCCGGAGGGGCCATTTCTGCCACAACGGTAACCTCCGGGGGGCTGGGTGTGCTGGAGCCAGAAACATCAACATCAAATACTTTTGGTGTGGTTTACAAGCCAACATTTGTTGAAGGCCTGGTCATGTCGGTAGACTACTTCGATATTGAAATAGAGGGAGAAGTGACTAACTTAGGTGGTTCGAGTATTACCTTCCAGTGCTACAATTCGGAGAATTTTGCCACCGAGCCCCTGTGTGAACAGTTTGATCGGGATCCCATGGATCAAAGGATCACAGACATCCGGGGCGGCTATTTGAATATTGCCAGTCAAACAAACCGTGGTTACGACGTGGCAATTTCATATAACTTCGAAACCGATTACGGTACGTTTGACATCAATGCCGAAGGGACCCGCCAGTTAGAGGCTTCACGCCAACTGTTCTCAACAGAAGAGCCAGAAGACAGAACCGGTGAATTCGGCAGACCAAATAAGGTGGCAAACTTTACTCTGAGCTGGACGTCAAACGAAGAATGGAATGTCACGTGGAATGCCCGATATGTAGGTAGCGTGTCGAATCACTATCGTCCGTTTGGTGCGATAGATGAATACAGCGATAGCGCCACGATCCGTGGTCAGGACGTCCGTTTAGACTTCAATGACAGCGGTAAGGTGTATCACTCATTAGCCGTATCCAAAACCCTGTTTGATGTCAGTGCCACCCTTGGTGTTGCCAACTTAACAGATCAGGAACCGCCTCGTGTGAGTGACTTTGGTGGTGTGGTATCAAGAGAAGGTAACTCTGCGTTCTACAGCCAGTACGACTGGCTTGGACGTCGTGTCTTCCTGAATATGTCATACGACTTCTAACAGGTCTTGTCATTTAAAAAGCCGACGTTTGTCGGCTTTTTTCCTTTTAGATGTTCACTGTGGTACTTTTTATAATAATTTATAACGTCTTATCGACGGTCTTCTGGAGAGTGGTTCTGCCGTATGCCAAGAGTTTTCGCAAAGTCCGATAATTTAAACGAATTAAACGCCAATTTTGAACAACAGCCACTAACATTTCCCGTTTTCCTTAACTCCGTTCCTAAATGTGGTACTCATTTATTAAGAAATATCCTGCGCATGTTCGTACCGGTTGAACAGCAGTACCATAATGACTTTATACAGTTTCCTACCCTGCGTAAAAATATGCAGGCGTTAAACCCTCAGCAACCCAGACTCAGTTGGGGCCATCTGTTGTTTTCCGACGAGTCTGCAATTGCGCTCAAACCCGTTAAGCATTTGCTCATAGTACGGGATCCCTACGATTGGGTGCTGGCCCGGGCAAGGTTCTTTCTTTCTGATACCTTTCAGGGGTCGATGGAGCACCTGAAAAATGGGGCTGTGAGCGCAGAAGAAATGCTTAACATGATGATTTTTGGTATTTATCAAAAAGCACCTACGATGCAAGAAATTTACACTCATAACGCCGTGGCATGGTTAGGTACTAACATTAAACTTATAAAGTATGAGCATGTTATTACACACATAAACGACCTGGATTCGCCGCAAGCCAAAGCCTTTTTTGCTGACTTAGTCGGGGCATTAGGCATTGAGACGTTGCCCGATGACTGGCAGGAGCGTGTGAAAGTGGGCTCTGATCGTAAGCAAAGTGGCACGGCTCGGGAAAACCTGTCCGGTAACAGTGTTGCTTTGCCTAAAGAGTTGCCCGATACACAAAAACAGTTGGTTGAGTATGCGGCACCGGGCTTGCGTCAAATACTGGGTTACTATTAACAGGATAAATCCTTCATGATTAAAAAAAGAAGACTAGTGATAGTGGGAGGAGGATCGGCCGGTTGGATGGCGGCTGCCTATCTGAATGGGGCGTTGAATGATAAAGGCATGTCTTCAAACGTCGACATTCATTTAATTGAATCGCCCGATACACCGCGAATTTCTGTTGGTGAAGCGACCATTCCGTCTATGCGCCACTTGCTGGCCGTTGTTGGGGTGGATGAGCTCGACTTTATGCGTGCAACAGAAGCAACGTTTAAGCAATCCATAAAGTACACCAACTGGGTGACTAACAATAACACCTTTTATCACCATCCTTTCAGCCGCCTCACTATGCAGCCCGTTGATAACATGGGTATGCGTTGGTTGCAGAGCGATCAGAGCATTCCCTTTATGGAAACCTGCTCCGCGCAGCCCATAATTTGCGAAATGGGGCTGTCACCGCAAGCATTAGGCGATAGCCGCATGGGCCAGCCGCTAAGTTATGCCTATCACATGAATGCGCAAAAATTTGCCGACTACTTACGCGACTTTTCAGTGCAACGTGGCGTTAAGCATACCTTTGCGAATGTGGTAGATATTCAACTTCGTGATCAGGACCATATACACTCGGTGACAACCGATCAGGGCCAAGTCTGTGAGGCAGACTTATTTGTTGATTGCACCGGTTTTCGAGCCAATCTGATAGAAAAAACACTGGGAGTAGGCTTTGAAGATTGTTCCCAATGGTTACTGTGTGATCGCGCTATTACTATGCATGTGCCATACGATGAGTATTATCCGGGCTTGGTGCGACCTTATACTACCGCTACAGCGCTTTCCAATGGCTGGATTTGGGATATCCCCATGCAAACCCGGCGTTCTATTGGTTATGTACATTCCAGTGATTTTATCGATGAAGAAAGTGCCGAGCGGGAAATGCGAGCCTATCAGGGCGGCAATAACGAGGCGCTGGACGCACGATTAATTAAATTCAAAGTGGGGCGCAGGCACCGTACCTGGCATGGCAACTGTATAGCTATTGGTCTTGCGGGTGGTTTTATTGAACCTCTCGAGTCGACCGGCCTTTACTTAAGCGACATGGGCGCGGTGATGCTGGCAGAACACTTCCCCTGGCATGATGAAGGAATGGATCTTCTGGCTACACGTTATAATCGGATGATGAGTAACCGTTTTTACGAAATTCTCGATTTTATCAATATGCACTACTGCCTTACTCAGCGAACCGATACGGATTTCTGGCTCGAAGTCCAAAAGCCAGAGCGGATCAACGACCGGCTTGCAGCGAAATTCGAATACTGGAAAGTAAAACCGCCAAGCCCGTCAGATTTTGATGATATGTGGTTGCCAGGCCAATCATTAACTGCTGTGGCGAAGGATTATGCAGGGGCTGACAGACGTCCGGCTGTCGATACGGCAGGGTTGTGGAACTATCAGAGTTACGAGTGTATTTTGTACGGCATGGCGTTTTTGAAAAAACAATCTGCGCAATGGTTTGGTGAGTCGAGACCGCCTACCAGGGTGAGCCAAACCATCTTGCAACGGTTGCAAATGGCACGTAACCAGTTACCGCCCCACGCTCACTGGTTGCAACAACGGCTGGGAATGCAGCAATACCCTACAGCGGCAAAGCCGGCTGGTTGGGTAGCCTGATTAATCAGTCCGCAGATAAGCTTGTTTTGCTAAGCCCGGCCGCATGGCCGGGCAATCTAATCGCGTTTTGTTATGTTCAATTTGTGAGTGTTTCTCAGTTATTTAGAAATAAAAATAATAAATATGTTTATCAGTGTTTTATGTTTATTTTTCACCTTTTATTTACGCCGTAGTCGTACTCTGTTGTTAGCTTTTACCTAATTGCTACAACGCGGTTAACTCTACGACTTAGGTCTTATTTATTCTTTTATATAAGTCAGTAAAGTGGGCGTTTTTAGTGGCAGGGTTGCCGCACTTAAACGCACCTTTTTCACACTCAGGTGCGTTCTTTTCTTTTTCTGCTTAGTCCGGCGCTACTTTGGTCATTGTGCCTCAGAATTCCCATGTCCCACCCTTACTCAACCACGCGCTGAGCTGGCATGAGCGGTTTGAATAAACCGGCTCTGTGCGTGAGGCTTAAAATAGCCCCAGTTGTTGGCTGGCCAGCGACTCAAAATCGCCGCCAATGGCTGGCAGGATACTGTCGGCGATTGGCCGGATTTGCTTTTCTATATAGTGGTCGTAATCCAGCGGCTGACTGCAATATTCAACCACCTGCGGGCCCGTGGTGGTCATTACATAACGAATCTTAGTGCGCTTCTGATAGCGTAAAGGTTTGCCTGTACGGGCATTTTCTTCATCGGCATGGCGCGCGGCTTTAACATGAGGCGGTGCCGTTTTGGTGTATTCCTTTAAGGGTTTGCGTAATTGTTTGGTATACACCAAGCCATCGTCAAATTCGCCCTGCTTAATACCACTGATAATAGTCATCACATAATCATCAACCGGCTGGTCGTTAAAGATACGGGTATAGAGCTCGAGCTGAAAGTCTTTGGCCAGTTGGGTCCAGTCTGAGCGCACGTTTTCCAGCCCCTTAAACACCAGTTCAGTGTTACCTTCACGGCGAATTAAACCGGCGTAGCGTTTTTTGCTGCCCGCTTCAGAGCCACGAATAGTGGGCATAAAAAAGCGCTCGTAGTGAGTTTCAAACTCAATTTCCAGTTCGCAGGTTAAATCGAACTCCTCGCGAATGCGTTGCTGCCATCGCTGGTTGATGTCCTGTTCTAATCGCTTGCCAATCTCCCATGCCTGCTCTGCGGATACGTCATCAGCAATGTGTACAAAAGTGGAGTCGGTATCGCCGTAGATCACGTCATATCCCGACGCTTTGATCCACTTGGCGGTCAGCTGCATAATTTCGTGGCCGCGCATGGTAATGGAGCTGGCCAGCCGAGGATCGTAAAACGGGCAACCACCACTGCCAAGCACCCCGTAAAAGGAATTCATCAGAATTTTGATGGCCTGGGAGCGGGGTTTATCCTGCTGGCGCTTGGCTTCGTCGCGTTGCTGCCAGAGGTTGGTAATGATATCCGGTAAAAAGTGCTGGCTACGGTGAAAGCTGGCACCTTTAAAGCCGGGAATGGCGGTTTCGGGTGATTTAAGCCCTTCCACTAACCCCAAAGGGTCGATCTTGAAGGTTCGTATAATCGAGGGGTACAGGCTCTTAAAATCCAGTACCAGCACATTTTGATAGAGTCCGGGCTTTGAGCTCATCACATAACCGCCAGGGCTGGCCAGGCCGCCATCTGCCGGACGATTCGGCGATATGTAGCCTGCCCGGTGTAACTTGGGCAGGTATAAATTGATAAATGAGGCTACCGAACCGCCGGGACGGCCCAGGCGCAGGCCGGTGAGTTCACTGCGCAAAATAAGGAAATCAATGAGCCGTACCTGTTCAGCAATGTCATTAACCAGAACGCAGTCTTCAAAGTTATATTTCGCCAGTGCTAACTTGTCGTGGGTGAAGAGCTTTTTTATGGCGCCGAGTTTGTCGGGATCATCGATGAGTTTGCGTTTACCGAGTAATTCGCTGGCAACGTTATCCAGGGCAAAAGAATCAAACTGAAAGGTCATGGTTTTCAACCCTTCAATGCCGTCAATTATGGCGCGCCCTGGGACATCCACCAAAGCCCGGTTATCATCGAATACCTTAATATCCACATTGCTGTGTTGCCGTCCAAGCGTCAGTTTAAGGCCGCAACGGGTCGCCGCATCATGCAATACCGGCAGGTCAAATTGTTTAATGTTCCAGCCAATCAGCAAGTCCGGGTCGTGGTGCTGGATGAGCCTGATAAAACGCGTTAATAACGCCGCTTCGTCCGCGCACCAGACAATTTCGAAAGGCACCTCAGCGTCTTCAGGCTCGCCAATCATCAGCACAACATTTAACGCAGGGGAGGCGATGCCGATGGAATACAAATGGCCACGCTCGTCGCATTCAATATCAAAGGAAAAGGCGTTGAGATCGCAACGATACTCCGACGGTTTTAAGCGTGCCTCGGTCACTGTATTGTCGTGCTGCTGAGCAACGCCCTGATAGTGCACACCACTGGTTATAAATCGCTCCATAAAAAAGCGATCAGGGGTTTTGATATCCGCTTCGAAGAGCGTCACGCCTTGTTCTTCACAGTGGCGTCTGAGGATATGTAACTGACGGTCCTGAGGGCATTTAATAACGCTTACCGGTTCATGCCCGAAGGTGTTAAGCGGTAGGTTTTTAAGGCTGGCTTTTAACTGCTGGGCCTGACTGATTGCGGCAACTTTTGCGGCCGCATTTTGTGTAACAAAACAGGTTGCTGGTTGCACCGGCGTAATTAGCTTTACCGGCCCCTGCTCGGTGGCAAGCCAGATTTCGAGAGTTTGTTGCGCGCCCTTTGGTAAGACTCTGGCGGTTAGTACCATGCCCTGACCGGTTAGCGTAGTCGTCATTTTATAGTACAGCCCGGTAAATCTAACGCACAGTGGCAGAAGTCATGAAATGACAATGGTATAGTAAACGCAGATTTAATTAATGTTATAGCACTAATGATAACGCCAAGTACCCATTCGATACCAGCTTCGGGCAGCTTTTGCGAGGTCGCCGCCGGCGTTTACTGGCTTCGTATGCCGCTGCCTTTTGCCCTCGACCATATCAACCTGTACATACTGGAAGCCGATGACGGCCTTTATCTGGTGGATACCGGGGTACAAAGCGAGCAAAGTAAGGCTATCTGGCACCAGGTTCTGACTGCACTGGATAAACCGGTAGCAGGCGTGATAGCTACCCATATGCATCCGGATCATTGCGGCTTAGTGGGCTGGCTGTGTCCGACGTTTAAAGTGCCGTTGTATATGAGCGCTTTGGAATATTATGGGGCGATAGCTTATGTCTCTGCTAATCCCGGTGCAGATACCTCGGTAGCAATGGATTATTTTGTTCAGGCAGGCTTAAGCCAAGCCGAGGCAAAAAGCTATGTCAGCGATCACAGTCAGTACGTTGACTCTGTGGCGCCTATTCCTTTGGCTTACCGGCGTTTGCAGGCAGGTAAATCATTGCGTATCGGTAATCGGCAATGGCAGATCCTGACTTATGGTGGTCATTCACCTGAGCACGTTTGCCTGTTCGATGCTGATGCTAATCTGTTAATTGGCGGCGACCAGATCCTGCCCTACATTTCGCCTAACATTGGTGTCTACAGTCGCGAACCGGAGGCCCAGCCATTAACCGAATATCTGCAAAGTTTAGAGCAGCTCAAACAGTTACCGGCAGATACGCTGGTGCTTCCCGCTCATAACCAGCCCTATACTGGCTTGCACACTCGTTGCGATGAATTGGCGAAGCATCACCAGGAACTGCTCGACAGGTTACTGGCGCATTGTAAAACGCCGCAGTCACTGTTGGCGTGCCTGGCGGTACTCTATAAACGAAAATTAAGCGGGCAAATGTTGTTTTTTGCGCTGGCAGAGGGCCTGGCTCACCTCAACCATCTGTTAAAAACAGGACTGGTAACCCGCCAGTGCGATGAGCAAGGCGTTTATCGTTACCAGACCTGTGAAAACTGTTAGCCGTCTGCCGCGGCGAGCATGCGAATTTTGCTGAGCAGCTGTTCATCATTAAATGATTTGGCCTGTTGCCAGTTAATATTGGCCCAGTGCAGTGCCTGCTGCGGTTCGGCTGCAAGGTGCAGGTAATAAAGCGCCACTTCAGCGGCATGGGTAGTATCACCGCGTTGTTCGCGAACAAATACCCGCTGGGCCATGGCCGCTGTCCATTTTTGCCCCTCGCCGGTTTGCTGTTCGGCAAGTGCCAGATAGAGTAGCGCGCTGTCGTTGGGGGCCGGATTATTGGCTATTTTTGGTGCCAGCCTGGCCAGTATGTCATTGCCTTGTTGCAGGGCCAGTTTAGCTTTCGACCAGGCAACCCAGCTACTGATTGGCCATACACTGTCGGGTTGCTGCTCAATATGGTCAATCGCGGTAGCAGGCTTATTGGCAAACAGTGCCAGATCGGCCAGCACCTCGTTAACCCACAAAGCTATCTCTGCTGATGCTGCTGGAAACTTTTTGCTGATGTTGTGTAACTGCGAATAATACTGAGTCGACGGTGATAGCTGCATGTTGGCTTCCAGTAAGCAGGTTGCCATGACCAGCTCCGCTGTTTTACCCATGAGTTGCAGGCAGGTTTGCCTTGCCAGTGCCGGCTGCCCCTGATTAAGCTGAACATTTGCCTGTAATAATAACGCCGATGGATGATCTGGGCGCTCTGCCAGCAGTGTATCAAGCTCTGCCAGCGCATCAGAAAATTTGTGTTGATGTTGCAGTAACCGGGCATAAACCAGGCGCTCCTGATGGGTAATGCGGTCCGCTTCTGCCAGTGTTTCAAGCGTTGCCATTACCGGCGCTAAGTCTTGCTCATTAAAGTTGGGGCGAGTGCTTTGGTTTACCAGCTCACTCATTTGTTCGGCGGTCATGGTGACCGGTTTTACCGGCTTGTGGCTATGATAAGTGTGGGCTACTGCTTGTTTTACACCAATCAGAGCCAGCGCTATAAACGTGACTACCGAGGCGGTGAGTAATCCGGTGAGTGTCAGACTGATGGGGAAAATACGTTTCATATCACTGCTCCTTGAAGGTCGCCGTCCCTGGCTTGCGGTTTAATTGTTGAGTAAATCGTCAAACTCTGCAGGATTGGTTGTATCCTGAATATAGAGTCGTCCATTTACCGCCAGTGGCGTATCATCAGCATTCTGGTTAAATGCCGATCGCACCGCTGTAGACACTGGTACCTCAAGGGCTTCAATGGTAATGGTCACGTTACCGGTTACCGCGAAAGCAGTGCCATCGGACACCGTAAACGAAAAGCTATCGGTGCCAGTGACTTCTGCATTGGGGGTGTAAGTAAACTCCCCGCTACCAGTTACCGTAACGCTGCCTAAGCCGGGTTCGCCCGACAGGGCGTACGTCAGGCCATCACCATCGGCATCGGTGGCCGTCAGCATGTCGGTAACCGGGGTTTCGGTCTGGGTAGTAACGTCCAGATCGTTGGCCACAGGCGCCCGGTTAATATCGTCGTAACTGTCTTTATCATCGCTGTCAAAGCAGCCAGTCAGCGCGATACTCAGGGCGCATATTGGTATGAACTTATTCATTTCAGCCTCCTTTTACTCTGAGCCAGGCAGTGGGGTTGCCAGATACGGAAAGCTGGTGTCCATCATGCTGGCATCCAGCGGTGCGCCATCAGTAAAGGGGACATTGCCCACACTGGCATCACTGCTGTCGCACAGGCCCAGGTCAGTTTCCTCACCATTAACCGGGATGGGGTAACACAGACGTCCCATGACTACGCGCAGTGCGATATCAACAACGTCATCGCCCGGGCGACGCCCGTTAGGAAAGCCCGCCAGATCGTCGCCGGCTACCCCGGCCCAGGATTGCTCTGCAGCGGGCGTTGCCGGTATGGCGGTATTCAAACGTAGCATTTCAGACGGAGTGACCGTAGCCAGTTGGTTAACGCCCGGGAAACCGGTTAAAAACGCCGTGACTAAATCGGTACGCGGAAAGTTAGTGGGTGCCAGGGTTTCTATGTCGGTGCCCAGAGTGGAGTTTACTGCATCACGAAACAGGATGTTCAGCAGCTCCGGCAGAGCAGGGTGCGTAACATAGTCAGCAAACTGGCCATCGTCGGCAGGGTGCGACGAAGAAAACTTATCTTTATCACCAATACCAATGACCAGTTCGTTAACCAGTGGATTACCCAGACGTGACACCTGAGTCATCGCGCCGCCCTGTACCTCGGGTTTACTGAAAGTGGCATTAGGATTGAGTATTCTGGCCTGCGGCAGGCTGGCGGTGGTCCAGGCACCGATAGTACCGTTACCGTCGCCGGTTACGCAGCTGGCCGGTACTTCAAGGGCAATACTGGTAACGTTTTTATCGGCCAGATCGTCATTGCTGTCTGACTGAGTAATGCCGCCGGGGAAACCGTTACCATCACCTGCGCCAGGCATACTGTCACCCTCTACCGGTACGTAGTTAACCAAATCGAAGGTTTTACCCAGGTTCACTACAAACGGATCCTTACGTTGGCCCACAAATACTCTGGCGGGCATTTCGCAGCCAGGCAGCATCACATCATAAACATACTGGTCGGCATAGCGCTGGTATTCAGCGGTGCCGGAAAATGTTTTGTTGCCGATGTAATCGAGCGGCTTGGCAAAATACATGGCATCCATTGGCATTATTTCGGTGCGGGCGCCGGTACGCATGTCGCCTTCAACCATCGTCAGCGAGTACTGTTCAGAAAAGTTAACCGCACTCATATCTTCGGCGCTTACCGGGCCAATATTTTTGAGCGGTACTTTTACACTGCGTTGATTACCGTCAGGCCCAACCGTCAGAGCAACCCCCTGATTATCTGCTGCCAGCATGGGCGTAAATTTTAAGGCAAAGCTGATGTCTTCCATGGCGTCGCCATCGTTATCAATGTGAATGGCGTACTCGGCTGCCGGATCCATGGCAAAGTAATTCGGACCGCCGTAGGCGTCCTGTAATGGAATGTAATTAGCAATAAGTGTTACATAGCCTTCACGGCCGCTTTCGTAACTGTTAAAGGCATAAAAATCGGTACTGTCCAGAGCCGGCGCGCGGGCGATACCCGGCGCTTCACGGTGACTGGATGCCTGCACAGCCGTTGCTGCCAGTGCGCTGCCGATCATGACAGAGAGTAGTAGTTTTTGCATGGTGTTACCCCTTTTTGTTGGTGTATTAAGCCAAACGACTAACTCAGGGCTGTGGATGCAAAATAATTTAAAAAAATAAATAAAAGTTGTTTTTAGTTTTATTGGGGTGATTTTTAGAGCAAAAGAAACATAAAAAATAGCCCCCGGGCGGGGGCTATTATAAAGGCGGGTTACACTGCGCTGATGGGGGCGATGTAAAGAACCTCGGTAGGCGCACCGGATGGTGAGCCGCCATTCGGCTCAAGGCTAACCGCCAGAGCTGCAATGTCGGCTAAGTCAAACCAGTCCGGGCGGCTGATAGCCAGTTGTCCGCCTTCCGGTAGCAGGCCCAGCGAAATTGGCGCACCACCATCGGCGGGGACCATCCAAAGCTCGAAGTCTTTATCTGTTCTGGCCGTGAGATTAGCGGTACTTCTGACTGCCAGGGTAGAGGTGCTGATCTCAATCAGCCACAGCGGTTTTGCTTCAGCATCGGTGACAACTGCAATGTCGGTTACCGGAGCCTTAACGGGTGGTGTAGCCGGCATCAGCACGACTGCCAGAATGATCGCTGCTGCCGTTGCCAGTCCGGCGATAGCCTGCCATACCACAGGTCGTGAGGATTTAGCCGTTGGCATTGCTACTACATTGCTGTCAGCCGAGTCATCAGCAAGTCCCAGCTGGCGTTCAATGGCCTGCCAGATTGATGCGGGTGGCTCAACCGGCTGCATGTTCTGGCCCAGCCCGTTAAGATACTGCTCCCACATCCAGGTGGTTTCGGTGATCAGCTGGCTTTCCATCATCAGTTGTTGATAGCGCCGGCGTGCACCGCCGCGCAAAGTCCCTAATACGTATTCTGCGGCCAGCGCATTGCGTAATGTTTCGTTTTTATAATTCATACTGACAGACACCTTTGCAAACTTTGCAGGCCCCGGCGGATCCAGCTTTTTATGGTACCTAATGGCGAAGATAAGTGATCGACGACTTCCTGGTGAGACAGGCCGTTAAAATAAGCCAGATGAATGGCCTGGCGCTGCTGATTATCCAGTTCATCCATACATTCGTTTAACTTCGGGTGGGCGAAGTCACTGGCAGCAATATTGCTGTTTTCATCAGGGTGGTGATCATCGTCATCCAGCGGTGTTTCTTTTCTTACCTTGTGGTGGCGCATCAGATCCAGCGCCCGGTAGCGGGCAATACTTATGATCCAGGTTAAGACCGTGCCTTTCCCTCGTTGATAACTGCCGGCGTTATGCCACACTTTGATGTAGGCATCCTGCGTGGCCTCTTCCGCCAGGGCGGTGTTTTGCAGCATCTTCAGCACTACCGCATACACCTGACCGCTGGTGATTTGGTAAAGCCTGGCAAAGTCCTGTTTTTTTCCCTGCGCTGTGCCACACAACAAAGGTAGTAGTGTTTCCTGTTCCATTGTTTCCCCATTTTTTTGTGAGCTTGTCTGACTTATAACGATTCAGCGTTTGAATTGGATGCAGATTTGTCTTCTTCTTTCTCTTTTAATACGGGTAAACGCACCTCAATGACAGTACCTTTTCCCTCACGACTATTGATGACCAGCTTACCCTTGTGTTTTTCAATGGCAGAGTAGGCTACTGACAGGCCGAGACCCTGACCTTTACCCTCTGGCCGGGTAGTATAAAAAGGTTCAAAAACGCGTTTTAAATTTGCCTGGCTGATACCGCAGCCGGTATCGACTATTTTTACCACAATACCGCTCGTACTTTGTTTAATATCGAGCATCACTAAACCGGTATCATCAATCGATTGAGCGGCGTTTATCATCAGATTAGTGAGGGCCTGTTTAAGGCTGGCAGACTCACAATACCATTTTAACTGAGCAGGCTCACAGGTTACCTTGAAATTCGGGCGCTTAAACTGCGTACTGACAAGTTGTACCAGCTGATTAGCAGTGTCGTGAAGGTTCAGGTAACCCCAGGTGTGCTGAGGCTCTTCGGCAAAGGAGCGTAACGTGGAGACAATTTCGCTGACCCGCTTAAGGCCATCCTTCGACTCCTGAATCAGCGGGCCCATATCTTCTTCGATTAGCTCTACATGGGTAGCATCATACAGCTCTTGTAATGCTTCAACATGCTCAGGAGCATGGCTGGCAAAGAGCTTTTTGGTGGCCTGACAGGTTTCCAGTAAATTTTGTGCGTATTGTTCCAGCGTATTTAAATTGGCCGTAACAAAGCCCATGGGGTTATTAATTTCGTGCGCAATACCGGCAGCCAGCTGACCGGTTGAGGCCATTTTTTCCGCCTGAATAAGCTGCGACTGGGCTCTGTCGAGTTTACGTATAAGTTTGCGCTGGGCTTCGTGTTCTGTTTTTAATTCCTCGGCGAGCTGGGCCTGGGCTTTAAAATAACTGGCCTGAGCGGTGACATCCTGGATCAAAATACAGGCGTATTGCTGGCCGGTGTCGGTGTCCTTATGAGGTACAATTTCCATATTCTGTACCATTTGGGTTTCTTCGCCGGTGATAGGGCGGCTGCTTTTAAAAGGAAAGATGTGTGGGCGTTGTTCCCAATAACTGAAACTGGGATGCTTAAGCACAAAAACCGATTTTATGCGCCGCTTGAGAAACTTAATTTGCTCGGGAAAAACCTCGGCCAGGGGTTTGCCTAAGGCATCACCCCGTACCTCAACCGGCATTCGGTCGAGAAAAAAAGCATTCAGGAAAACAATTTCATAGGCCTCATTAACCAGACAAATTCCAACTGGCAGTTTATCCAGCAATGGGTTAATCATAACGGGTTAACCCAGTAACTCGTCGATGGTCGATTTAAGTCGCGTTAATGAAGCATCGTCCAGACAAAACACCACGCGCATAGTGAACGACGAAATCTGGATGTCGAACTTTACTTCCATCACCAGACTGTGTTGCCAGTCATATTGTGAAAAGTCACTTTTTTGCGGTGCAAATAACGTGGGCATCTGCAGGTTGGTAGCCAACTCGAGTTGTTCAGACAACCCTGCCAGACAAGCACCGGCAAGAATGTTAGACAGCTCCAGAATGGTTTCGTTGATGTCGTTTTCCGACAGTGGCTGCTCATATTCGAGTAGCTCGGCCACTTCTGTCAGTCCATGCCGGGTGAGGATCGACATCACCTCGCCATGAATGTCACCCATAAAAGACTGGCGGGTGTAATAGGCTTGTTGATGATGGCTGACTAGCTCATACAATCCATCAGGAGTAACAGCAGTGATTTTAGGAATGGAAATACCGATTTTGGTTTCGATTAAATGGGCCAGGCTGTTGGCAGCCTGGCCCATGGAAATGTTCATGAGTTCCTGCAGGGCATCCCGCTGGTCCTCAGACAGAGCAATTGCATGGGTCATAGATAGCCTAACTCAAATAAGGTCATTGCCAGCTCTTCCTTGTCCAGTGGTTTGCGTAAAAACCGTTTGGCGCCCAGCGACATCACGATGCGCTGCTTCTCCGGCTGGAAGTCGGCACTGATAACAATGACATCGGGTGATGAAGGCTGTTCAGAAAGGTATTCAAGCACGCCTACACCATCGATTTCAGGCATGGTTAAGTCAAGCAAAACCAGTTGCACAGCGTTACCGGATAAGGTTTCGATAGCCTCTTTTCCATTGGTGGCTTCTATGACTGTTGGTTCAAGCTCCGGTGGCATCGCTCTGATTACGCTGCGTCTGGATAGCTTGGAATCATCTGCCACCAACACTGTTAAACTCATAAAGGACTCCGACTTCCGGTTTCATATAAGTATTTGCCATTTTTACAATCCTGCAAGTTGGAAGTTGTCATTTTTGCAACACGCTAATGGCTACTTGAAGAGATTAAAGTGACGACAATTGTGACTGTTAATTATTTTATGGGGCGTCGCAGGGTTATGTTTATCTATTCTTATAACTGAGTATTCAAGATGATAAGTAACGGCAGGGTGTACTGATAGGTGCTGTAAGCGTGCGATCCGGCCCACCAAAGGAGGCCGGATCGGGGAGGTTAGCGTTTCTGGCGAATAAACTCAGCGAGTTTACTGCCGCTAATCAGTTTAAAGTTTTGCGGAGCGGTTGGCATTACGTTGCGGCCATCCTGAACGACCATGAGTCCGTCAGGAAACTGCGGGCCAAGTGGTGTTGAGGTTACCTCAAGGCCATCGGTTTCTGACACTCCATCAATCTGTCTAGCACCGTTGATGCCGACCCGGAACGAACCCAGCAAACGGTTGCCATCATCCAGCGCATACACTGCAAACCGACTATTGCCCTGACTGGACGCCACCAGGTAGCGTTGATTATCAAGGGTGTAAATACCCATACCTTCAACATCGGCTTCAACTTCCCCTCCCACAGAGGCTATCAGACCGGGTGCACTGAGTGGTTGTGAAAGCGACTTTTGCCAAATGCCTGCGGCTTCCTCACCCATGTAGAGCATTCGATTGGCATCATCAACCACACATCCCTCAGGCTGGCTGGGCAGGCTAAACTCACTGACCAGTTCTGCTGCAGGGCCGTTTGCGGTAAAAGTTACGGCATATTGCTGGTAGCGACCGTCGGTATCGTTAATAAACGTATGCAACTGACCATCGATAATCCCACTACACAAGCCGTAAACATCCGATAAGGTAGTGGGAAGTTCCGCGGCATGAGTCACAAGGCCGGTGACGGAGATATAATATACCGACAACGTTTGTGATGAACGGTTACTGGCAACAGCGATATCCTGCGTACCGGTTGGCGTATCAATCTGATAACGCACATC
>CATMRP010000088.1 GCA_950073835.1 uncultured Alteromonadaceae bacterium | reverse complement strand
TCACCTCCAAGTCATCGACTCACCACCACAATGAATCGAACAGTGCTTTCGCACTACGCGCCATGCCCGGCGCACCACAAAAAAACAGGGCGAAAACGCCCTGTCAAAGAAGTGTTGATAATGTCCAAATTATCCGCACCTCGTGCTCTTTTAAATATACTATTGTCCGCTCTCGCCGGTAGCCAGCAGGAAGGTTTCCGCTTTAACACATTTGCGCTCAAACTGACGCTGGCACTTACCGATTACCCGCAGGGTAATGTCAGACAGCGGAAACACCTTACAGGCTAATACCACGCCTGCCGCCTGCTCTTCTTCACTCACATGACAGCGGCTCATCTTTTTAGCCGAATACTGACCGCTCTCAATCCTAATTTTGCAGATCCCGCAGCCGCCGCCCCGGCAGCCCACCGGGATCCCTTTACGCCCGAGGCGCGCCATGCCATCCAGTAACGACTCACTTGCACGACAGGAGTAAGTTTCCCGGGTGTTCAGAATGTCGATGGTATAAGTCATGGCCCACTCCCCTGTCCGTTCACGTTTTATTGCTTATGCGCCAGCTTGCGCTCTGGCCTCGATTTCGGCTTTGCGGATTTCAGATGCCAGACTACCGGCGATGCTCCAGTTTTCAGGCTCAACGGTATAGCAGTTGCCGCGGATATCGGCCTTATCAACCTTTAGCGTGACTGCCAGTATGTTGGTAAACTGCTCTGCAATGGCCTGGCGCTGCTCAAGGGAGCGCCCTTTCATCACAATGAACTCAAAAAACGGGGCATTCTTCCCGCCTTTGCTTACCAGTTTACCGCCCACACCAATCAAGTTGGGCGCGTGCAGATCGACAAACACGCGAATGCGATCAACCGGACTGTCCAGTACCTCGGCATAAATCTGCGTGGCCTGTTCAATCACCGACTCAATCTGGCCATCGCTGATATCTTGATCAGCAAGGTGAAATTTAACAATTGGCATAGTTGTACTCCCGGATAATTCTTTAAACGATAAAGGGCTGCCTACGGCAACCCTTTACGACGACCAGAGTCGAGCATAATCGTTGAGCCGGTCATGCCGATTGCGCGATCATCCAACAAATTACACACTGCCCAGCCCACCTGTTCGGCGGTGGTAAACTGATGCACCGAGGATTCTTCCAGTAACTCTTCCAGTACATCATCCACGCTTATACCGCGTTGCTCGGCTCGAGCCGTCGCCACATTGCGCAAACGGTCACTGTCGGCAGGGCCCGGCGCTATGGTGTGAGCACTGATGCCGCGGCGTCCATAAGCCAGCGAAAGCTGGCGCATAACATTGACCAGTGCTGCATTCGCCACGCCGGCAGACGCTGCATATTCAGTCGGCTCAAGACCATAATGACCACCAATCGCGACAATGCGGGCGTTGTCGCCAAAGTGCTCATCGGCAGCACGACTCAAGCGTAAGATGCCGCCCACTTTAATATTGACCGCATCCACCATGGCTGCTGTGGGCGCTTTCAGAATGCCCCCGGCAACGGCCACACCAGGACCATGTACCACCATTTTTACCGGACCGGTAATGGCAGATTTAATCGCCTCAATGGCGCTATCTTGGCTGATATCAGCCTGCACCACGCTAACTTCACTAAATTGCTCAGTTAAACTGGCCAGCGAGTCGGCGCTGCGGCCAACGGCCAGCACATGCAGGCCGTTGTCGATAAGTTGTCGGACGATTTCCACGCCGAAGGTACCGGTTGCACCCACAACAATGGCAAGGTTTTTATCAGGCATAATGCACCTTTTTAAACAGCTTCTTTTAACAGACCTTTCTCTTTGGCCAGCGTCATAGCGGTATCCTGGATCATGTCTTCCTGACCACCGATCATCTTCTTACGCCCCAGCTCAACCAGAATATCCCGGGCTGATAAACCGTACTTCTCAGCCGCCTTTTTAGCGTGCAACAGGAAAGTTGAGTAAACCCCGGCATAACCTAACGTCAGCGAGTCACGGTCGATGCGAACCATATGGTCCATCATCGGAGTAATAATCTCTTCGGCAATATCCATCAGCCTGAACAGATCCAGGCCAGTAGGTATGCCCATTCGCTCAAGCACGGCAGCCAGCACCTCCAGCGGCGTATTACCTGCGCCCGCGCCAAGCCCGGCAACGGAAGCGTCAATGCGAGTGGCACCGGCTTTAATTGCCGCTACCGAATTCGATACGCCCAGCGCCATGTTGTGGTGGCCATGGAAACCAATTTCGGTTTCAGGTTTAAGTTCAGCGCGCAGACGGCTAATCACTTCAGTCACGTCTTCCGGCAGCATAAATCCGGCTGAGTCGGTGATGTACACGGTATTGGCGCCATATGACTCCATCAGCAATGCCTGCTCAGTAAGCCCTTGTGGCGTATTCAGGTGCGACATCATTAAAAAGCCGGAGGTATCCATGCCTAATTCACGCGCAAAAGCGATGTGCTGAGGTGAGGTGTCAGCTTCGGTACAGTGGGTGGCAACGTGAACGCTGCGGGCGCCATTGTCGTAGGCCGACTTCAGCTCTTTCATAGTGCCAAGGCCAGGAATAAGCAGTACAGAGATAATGGTTTGTTTTACTGCCTCTGCTACCGCACTGATGTACTCTTCGTTGCTGGCAAGGGCAAAGCCATGCTGCAGCGAATTTCCGCCTAACCCGGCGCCATGAGTAACCTGAATGTAGGGTACACCAGCGTCGTCCATCGCTTTTGCGACTTTAACCATTTGTTCTACGCTGATTTGCTCCTTTTTAGCGTGCATACCATCGCGCAGACACATGTCATGTAAGATAATGTTTTCGCTCATTACGCTGCCTCCACCGGGGTTAACGTGATGGTGCCGTTAGCAATTTCTTCGGCAAACATTTCTGCGGTGCGGGTAGCCGCCGCCGTCATAATGTCGAGGTTACCGGCGTACTTCGGCAAATAGTCGCCAAGACCAGCCACTTCCATAAATACCGCGACTTTGTTGCCGTCGAAAGTCGGGCCATTCACCAGCTTGTAGCCGGGCACATACTTCTGTACTTGTTCAATCATCTTCAGTACTGAGTCGCGGATCGCCACTTCGTCAGGCTCGCCTTCGGTCAGGCAGTAAATGGTGTTACGCATAATGATCGGAGGATCAGCGGGGTTAATAATTGCCAGCGCCTTGCCTTTTTTCGCACCCCCCACTTTTTCAATGGCATTGGAGGTGGTATAGGTAAATTCGTCCAGGTTGGCGCGGGTACCCGCACCAATGGATTTACTCGACAGGCTGGCAATAATTTCGGCGTATTCCACGCCTTGCACCTGCGCCACCGCGTTAACAATTGGGATAGTCGCCTGACCGGCACAGGAAATCATATTCACATTCATTTCCTGCTTATCGGCATGCTCTTTCAGGTTGACCGGCGGTACACACAGCGGACCGATCGCCGCCGGGGTGAGGTCAATCATCATCACCCCTTTGGCATTTAACTTACGGCTGTTTTCCGCGTGTACATAAGCACTGGTGGCATCAAAAGCAATTTGAATACCGTCTTCTTCCACATGAGGAAGCAGTCCGTCCACGCCTTCGGCAGTGGTTTTCAGCCCCATTTTTTTAGCGCGGGCCAGGCCTTCGGATTCAGGGTCAATACCCACCATCCATACTGGCTCCAGCCACTCGCTGCGCAACACTTTATACATCAGGTCGGTACCAATATTGCCCGAACCAATTAACGCACATTTAATCTTTTTCATTGCTATTTCCCCTCTGCATTCAGTGGTTGTTGGGCTGCCTGCTGCGCCTGACTGCGCTCTTTCATGGTCATTCCGGACACGAAAAAGTCGTGTTCGCCGTGTTCGGTAATAAGGATCCGCACTGACTCACGTTTAACGCCCAGCGACGATACCAGCGCGTCGGTAACGGCTTTGGCGGCACTGCATTTTTGCTCTTCCGTTCGCCCTGTCATCAGGTGCATTTCGAGTATTGGCATGGTTGTTCTCCACTCTGGTACCGGATTATTCGAAGCGAAGACTAACGCTGCCCAAATCCTGGTAGCGTGCAATAACGTTGTCACCTGGCTTCACCGCCACAGCAGCAGTTATTCCGCCACTCATCACAAAACTACCGGCTGGTAGGGTTTCACCCATGTCATGCAGGATATTGACGACCATCGCTACCGCATCGGCGGGATGCCCCATTACTGCGGCAGACGAGCCCATCTCGACAATTTCGCCGTTAAGCTCCATGGCCACGCCGATACCATCGACTTCGATATCTTCTACATAGCGAGGGCGACCGCCCGCCACAAAACGCGCTGATGAGCTGTTATCTGCAATCACACTGGGTAAATCGAACTTAAAGTTTTCATAGCGAGAATCGATGATTTCGATGGCCGGGATCACAAAGTCGGTTGCGGCAAGCACATCAGCCCGCGTGCAGGCCGGGCCGCTCAGGTCGGTTTTGGTCACGAAGGCCACTTCACATTCCACCCGCGGATGCACCAGGTCGTGGGTGCTGATTGCGGTATTTTCTGGTCGCGACATGGCGTCGGTAAGAAAGCCAATCGATGGCTTATCCACGCCCATTTGCACCATTTTCGCTTTTGAGGTTAAACCGGCTTTCCAGCCGATAAGCCTTTCGCCCTGTTCGATAAACCGGGCACGCAAGGCGTTTTGCACGGCATAACCGTCTTCAACGGTCATTTCTGAGTATTCATTAGTGAGCTTAGGAATGTCGTAGGCACGGCGCTGAGCGCCCTCAACCCGCTCACTGAAACGGATAATTTGTTCCTGGGTTAAACTGGTTTTCATACTTTTGTACTCCCGGCAAAATTCACTTTACAACCCCCAACGCCAGCGATGTAACACTCAAGTTCGTCGCCATCGGTCACCGGTACCAGAGCAGACTGTGAGCCGGACAGGATCACCTCGCCTGCTTTAAACGGAATGCCCAGTTCACCCAGGGTATTGGCCAGCCAGGCAACGGCATTAAACGGCGAGCCCTGTACGGCTGCGCCCACACCGGTAGAGAACAGCTCACCATTTTTGTATAGCGTCATACCGGCCATGGTGATATCTACTTTGCGGGGATCGGCTTTAAGATTGCTGACCACATACACACCGCAGGAAGCGTTGTCGGCCACGGTGTCCTGAATTTTGATTTTCCAGTCGTTGATCCGAGAGTCGACAATTTCAAAACACGGGCTGACATAATCGGTGGCACGAATAACGTCAACCGCGGTAATGCCCGGGCCAATCAGATCTTCTTTAAGTACAATGGCCAGTTCTGCTTCAGCTTTAGGCTGAATAAGCTCGTTAAGGTCGATGGTTTGGCCTTCCCGGTACACCATTTTGTCGGTAAGCTGACCAAAATCAGGCTGAAATACGCCGAGAAAGTCCTGCACCGCTTTACTGGTCACGCCAATCTTTTTACCGACGATTTTCTCGCCAGCGTCGAGACGTCTCTGAATATACTGAAGCTGAATTTCATAAGCCTGCTCCAGTGTGATATCCGGGTATTGCTCGGTAAACGGCGCCAGGGTATTGCGTGACACCATGGCCTCGTATAAGTCATTACCCAGTTTTTTAACCTGTGAATTATCCATGCTTTAGCGCTCCTATAGCTTTACGCAAACGTTACGCAGCTCGGTATAGAACTCCAGCGAGTGCACACCGCCTTCGCGGCCAATGCCCGACTGTTTGGTACCACCAAAGGCGGTGCGTAAATCCCGCAGGAACCAGCTGTTTACCCAGCAAATGCCCACATCAATTTTGGCTGCCATGCGGTGTGCCCGCGGCAAATCCTTGGTCCAGATAGTGGTTGCCAGGCCGTAATCGGTGCTGTTAACCAGACCAATCACTTCTTCTTCGCTGTCGAAAGGACGAATGTGACAGCACGGGCCAAAGATTTCTTCTTTTACCACTGCCGCGTCATCACTCAGACCGGTCCAGATAGTTGGCTGGATCCAGTTGCCGCCTTTAAGCGCTTCAGCCACTTCTGGTACGCCACCACCGGTCACTACTGTGGCGCCTTCGTCCACGGCTTTTTTGTAGTAAGACAGCACTTTGTCCTGGTGCTCTTTGCTAATTAGCGGGCCGTAGTTAACGCCTTCGTCAGTCGGCCTACCATAATTAACGGCTTCAGCTTTTTCTTTGAGTGCGGCCACGAACTTGTCGAAAATCGGGCGCTCCACATACACCCGCTCGGTACCTAAACACACCTGCCCGGAGTTTAAGAAAGACGAACGGGAAATACCTTCGATAGCTTTATCAAAGTCGCAGTCGGCAAATACGATACCGGCATTTTTACCCCCCATTTCAAAAGACACGTCGCGGGTGCCTTCGGCAGCGGCTTTCATGATGGCAGTACCGGTGCGGGTTTCACCGGTAAAGGTAATGGCATCCACATCTTTGTGTTCGGTAAGGAAGGCACCCGCTGAATCCGGACCGAAGCCGTTTACCACGTTATAAACGCCTTTGGGTACGCCCACTTTATTCATTACTTCACCCAGTAACACAGACGTCAGCGGCGTTTCTTCTGATGGTTTCACCACCACGGTATTGCCGCAGGCCAGTGCCGGACCGACTTTCCAGGTCATCAGCATGAACGGCGCGTTCCATGGGCTGATAACGCCAATCACGCCTTTAGGTGTGCGAACACCGTAGTTCAGCGCGCCTGCGCCATCCGGCGTGTCGAGCATAAAACTCTCGGTGGGCACATTTTTAATGGTGTCGGCAAAGATTTTAAAGTTGGCCGCGCCGCGAGGAATAAAGACATGGCGCATAACATGAGAAGGCTGACCGGTATCGGCCATTTCGGCTTCTACAAAATCATCAAAGCGGCGGGTGATTTCATCAGCCACTTCATACAGCATTTCCACCCGCTGATTAGTGGTAAAGGTAGACCACTCGCCCTGCAGCGCAGCTTTAGCCGCTATTACGGCTTCATTAACGTCACTGCGACCTGCTTCGGCAATGCTGGCGATAACCTCGCCGGTAACCGGAGATACTTTGTCAAAACGCTTGCCATCTCTGGCTGCGACAAACTCCCCGCGGATAAAATTTTCTACTTGGCGCATATCGGACTCTCACTTTAGGCTACGCAAGCCCTTAAATTAATATTTACAACTCAATAACACTTAAAGTCAGTGTAAATTCCCAACCTCATACCGTCTAATACCATTTAAAAAACAACTTAATACTTTAAAGGTATAATTAAATTTCTCTTCTAAATAGCTCTGCAAACCGCCTTTTGGCCAATGAAATTAAAATGCCGCAAGGCGCCTGCCCGGGCGGGCGCAGCACACATTGCGGCACTATTTATAACAGCCGTCTAAAACAGCCACTCATAACAACTATCTGTTACAACCATTGATGGGGATAAAGTCTACGCAAATGCGTATCACGTCCCTGTGACACAAATCAGATATTTTTAAACAGCGGGCTGCGTACCTGCTGAGCATCCGCGGCGGAAATAAACTTCTCAGTATAAATATCCCGTTCAAACAGGCGCCCCTGCATTAAGGTATTGATACAGGCATCAATCATCAGCGGTGGTCCACACAAATAAGCCTTATTGCCACTGAAGTCGCCATTAAACGCACGCTGAGCGGCTTCGTGAACAAATCCCACTTCACCCTGCCATTCGCCATCGTCGCCGGCATCAGACAGCGCCGGGATATAGGTAAAGTTGGGATACTTTTCAGCCAGGGCTAAAAACTCGTCGTGATAATAAAGTTCTTCCCGGGTGCGCTGACCATAGACCAGTGTGATCGGATGCTCACAACCTTCTTCCAGCAGTTCCACTATCATCGAACGGGGACTGGATAACCCTGAACCACCCGCCATAAATATCATGGGCATTTCGGCTGACTTTTTAACAAAGAAGCGTCCATAGGGTCCGCTGAAGGAAATCTCATCGCCCTCTTTCAACTCATCGTGAATATATGCCGTACCTACGCCACCGGGGACTTTACGGATATTCAGCTCAATTTCACCGGGCTTCGCCGGCGTGCTGGCAATCGAAAAAGCCCGGCTGCCTATGTCGTCCGGCAGGTTCAGGTTAATATACTGCCCTGCCTGAAACTCAATGCCTTCGGCATCTTCTATCTTCAGCCAGATACCTTTAATGGTGGGGGTTAACTCTTCGATGCGGCTTACCGTGCACTGATAGTCCTGCACCGGCAGGTTACGGGAGTCGGGATCTTCCTCAATCTCGGCTTCGATCACCAAATCACTTTCCGGGATCGCACAGCACGCCAGGCATTTATTTTCATCGCGCTCAAAATCCATTAAGGCAAAACTGGACGCTTCACCGTGATCAACTTCGCCGTCCAGCACGTCAATTTTGCAGGTTGCACACAATCCGTGGCAGCAGGCATGGGGCAGGTAAATCCCCGCCCTCAGCGCGGCATCCAGAATGGTCTGCTCTTCCTCTACCTCAATGGTTTGTCCCAATGGCTCAATGGTTACTTCAAAGCTCATGGTTATTCTCCCTGAGGCGGAACCAGTGTCGACAAGCCAGGCGTTTTGAAGCGGAATTGCTCTTTATGCACCAGGCCATTTTGCTTAATTGTTTTATTAAAGTCGGGCGTCCATGGTTCACCACTTTTGGTCCACTCAATAGCGTCCCAGTCAATCTTGTCGAAATCGGGATCCGGCTGCATCAGTGGCTTTAACTGCTGTTCAATAATGTCACCCAGTTTCTGTTCCGGCGCACCAAACAACATAAAAGGCGCCGCCATCAGCATGTGATGATCCCAGCATGCAAATAACAATTGATGACCATAGTAATTTTCTACCCGGTCTCGCGACGGGAACTTGTACTCGCCATTTGCTACAACTGCCATAATAATTCTCCTGTTACGCCTGCGCTGGCAGGCTAAGGCTACCCGGACTGGCCGGGCAGCGGTTAAAGATGATTAGTCGGTCGAAACCTGCTTACGCCATTTCTCAAAGTTAGCTTTGTCTTCTGAGTTGGCATATTCGCCGGCCGCCGTAGGCTCAAGGCTCACCCACTCCATCCAGGCAGCCAGATCGCCCTTTAACGGCTCCTGCATCAGGGCAGGCATCGGAAGCCAGGCTTGTACGTATTTCTCTGGCTCCTGTTCAAACACGTGCTGACATCCATCAGAACAGAAGTGATACTTCTCGCCTTCGTACTCTGTTTCGCGGTGCGCCAGTTGCGTTGGATCATCCGGCTCAGTAAACAGACAAGGTAACTGACAGGTCTGACACAGCTTCGGCAGACCAAAGTTGTTGTATTCGCCGCCGGCTTCTTTTTGCGCAATGGCATACTCCCAGCGCGGCAGGTAGTATTTTTCAAAGGTGGTTGGGTATTTCTCTTTTAACCACTCAATGTCGCTTGCGGTTGGGGTCCATGAATGGAACGCCGTACCGAACTTCCACTGATACAGACCCAGCATAATCTGATGTGAGGTGTGATCGATGGACTTCTCCACGTCATCCCAGTGCATTGGCGGTTTAATGCCGTAACGGGCGAGGTCACGGAAAAGCGCGTTACCGTTTTCCACACCATAGATATTCCAGGCTTCACGCCATGACATCACGCGCTTCGGCAGCATGTAGTCCATCATAGCCGCAACCAGTGTCAGCAGGCGGCAACCGCGCCAGAACCACTTATCAATCCACTTCTGCACAATTGGAATATTGTCCGGATCCTGCTCGAGCATAAACTTGATACATTCCAGACCCAGTGTCATATGACGGGCTTCGTCTGACTGTGCCGAGAAACCAAAAGTACAGGTGGCCATATCACCGTTGTAGGCAGCGCCTGACATAAACGGCACGAACAGCAGGTTGGTCAGTACGTACTCGAATGAGAAACCAATGGCGATCAGGAACTCAAATGGCCCTGCCGACATGGCATCGTCAAAGAATGAACGGGCTACTGAGGTGTACCAGATCCGGTCACGCTGATTGGCAAAATCTTTAAAGCCGTTGTAGAACTTGTTGTAGTTCGACATAGCGTGAACCTGGGTTTGTGCATGGCGGATTTCGTCAATCGACTGCATCTGACAAGCCACCTGTGGACCGACGCCGGCAAACTCACGTCCAACCCGGGCAAAACCACGGTGAGACGCATATTCACCCGGACTAATGCTCTGCAGGAACAACTTGATTGCGGTTAAGTACCGCGCATCCGTCACATTCAGATGGCCGTTGTTTTGCGCGTGGGCATCGATGATTGCATAATATTTACGCTCTTTTTCGGCCTGATACTTCCAGTACGCATCCATGGTCAGGCGGAACGGATCTTCCCACTTGGACCAGTCGTGAACCTTAATGCCTTCGTAGTCAACATAAGGATAGATTTCTTTCTCGTCGCGATAGCTTGGCTCCCAGGCCAGATCGCGGGTCATTAAGCGATACTTCTCTTTTACGTTAAGTTTCTTCGGGGTCTTTTTAATATCCACGATAGTCTCCTAGCTGTTCCAGGTGAGTGTCAGAGCGTCTTCGTCTTCATCGACGTTGCCGCTGAGCGTGATTAAGTTAATGTTGAGTTCCTGCATATCGAACTCACGGCCAATTTCTTCTTCAATGGTTTCGCGACGCACCACCAGGTGGCCTTCGGCCTGTACCTTCACCATAGCTGGCTCGTGTACCACTTCGGCATCCGGGTTATCCTGCTCAATGGCTTCCACAATCGAGCGGGTCTCTTCATTGGCCTGTAAAATGATAAATACTTTAGACATCTTGATTCCTACTTAAACAAACCGGCTTTTTTAGCGCGCTGTAATAATTCGTCGTGAGCTTCACTAACCAGTTCGTCGGCCTGATTACCTGCAACCGCTAACCCTGCCACTGGCAGCAATACCGAGGTAAAGTGATTAGCGGCGCTGTCGATCCACTCTTCCAGAACCGCTTTGTTCTCTGCAGATTCAGACGCCATAGTTTTGATCACCGAGTCCACCCACCGTTTGGACTCCAGATACCAGTTAGTCATGAACTGGGTAAGGATTGAAATGCCTGAACCACCCTGCTCAACCAGGTTCTGGTCGACAATGCGCTGATACACCAGCGGATAAAGCAGGCCATCCAGCACAAAGTTTTGTTTAATGAATACTTCCACCGGATCGCGCACACACATCAGATCTTCCAGTGAGCGGCGCAGCGGTTGCCAGGCATCGCTGTCCATCCAGTCCTGCTTGGCCGCTTCGAGGGATTCCACATCACCAATCATCAGGCCTAGACGAGACAGGTACTGCGCAATGCCCAAATTATCCATCGCGTGGTATACACAAGGCTGAGTAAATACCGTGCCGTAACCGTAGCCGCAAACCAGGGTGTTATTCATGTTGGCCGCGTAATTGGCATGGCGCAACGGAATGAGTAGGTCCTGCGCCACAGCCAGAACCGGGTCCGGCATGCCTTCAATCAGGTTCAGCGACTCAACCGTCTTGAAATTAGACTCCATGGTCTCCTGTTGCTTGGCACGATTCAGCGTGTAGGTGCTGTAATAGAACTGACGGGGATCTTTTAAGTCATACCAGTCGTTCATGCGAATTTTGCTTAAATTCGGATCGTAAAGCTCCTGCTCTGGCGCCCAGGTCGGGCGATAATGCAGATTCTCTTCGGCCTGCAGGTCATAGCTGGCTTCCTGATACCGCGATGGGATTTTCTTATCGCCAAAGCGCTTCTTTAAATGGGTAAAGGTCTGATTTTTCTGTTCAATATTGACCGTTTGTACATCGATTTGCATAATTCTTTCCTCTAAACTTGCCTATCTACTCGTCACGAAAGTGGTGGGTAGCGTCGTGGAGACTCCACTGGAATGCATTCTTTTCTTCATCGTCGGAGGGAGCCGCTTCCTCATCGAGGAATGTCACCTTTTGTTCTTCACAAAACTTTTCAAAGTCCTGCTGTTTAAGCACCATTTCCAGTGCCACCTCCGGCTGGCCTACACTAAACTCAAACTCCACAAATCCGTCGTCTCGTTTGCCTGTCACACGCACGTAATGTAACGAGGTGTCGAACTGCTCTTTCGGGGCCGCAATACTGTCGTTCATGATTTGTCCTTCCAGGTTTGCCGTTAGCTCACTATCGTCAGGAAGCTCTCGTGCAGCTTACGCTGCGGGTAATCGAGCCCCTGCGCGAAGTTATCCCAGGTCCAGGTAATGGTTTCGTAATCAGGGTAAGGGTGATAACCGCCCATAAACGTTTCAAAACGGTTACCGGAAGGATCCCAGGCATAAATGGTACAACCACGAGTGATGCCGTGACGCGTGGGGCCAATGTCCACGGCCACTTTGTTCATCGACATAATGTCACCAGCACGCAGCACACGTTCCCAGCTTTCCATCAGGAATGAAGTGTGATGCAGCTTGCCAGGCTCCGGATATTCAACAAAGGCTATATCGTGAACTTTGTGCGAGCAGGACAGCCAGATAGCCGCTTCTGACTCGTTATCTTCAGCCAGTACACGCTCAACCAGGAAGAAACCCAAAACATCTTCAAAAATGGCCTTCACTTTAGCGATGTCTGGCCCGTACAACAGCATGTGGTCCAGGCGTACCGGCGCAATACCGTGCTCACTCTGGGTGTACCAGGGGGCCGGGTTAATCAGGCCCATACCGTTGCCCACTTTGGTTTTCTCTGCGTAAAGCTCAAATTCGTGGCCGGATGGCAGCGTGAAGCGGACCCGCTCACCGGTTTCAAGTAAATCACCGGCTTCAAGACGGCGGGTTTCTACACCGTAAGCGTTTAAATCTTTCTCAAGCTTATCGAGGGTGGCAGTATCGAGTACTTTGAAGCCTACGAAATCAACACCTGCCTGCTCGGCCTCACGAATGATATAACTGTTGTGGTCCTGCTCATCCCAGCACTTGAAATAAACCCGTCCCATGTCATCACGACCGGTTTCAACGAGTCCCATTACATCACTGTAAAACTTAACCGCTTCGTCTAAATCTAATACCCGTACCGCCACATGTCCTGGACGTAATACACCTGTCATCGCCATAATTTGTTCTCCACTATGAGCTGATAAGCGCCCTGAGGCGCAACAATTTACTAACGTATTACAGGTATCGTGCCATGTTTTTTATGATGTTGATTTTATTATATATTATTTATTTCTTGTAAATTTGATTCGATTTTAATTAACGTTTACATAACGCATTTGTTAGTTTTATGTTGTGGCATTACAATTTTGTAAATCGGGTATAGGGTGAGAAAAAAATATTCCAGTTTACAAACCGATAGTAGTGATAAAACCAATGAATAAAGCCTTAGACTCTGGCTAGCTTAAGCATTAAATGAAATCAGGAAGGGAACACCGAAACGAGCTGATCAAATGATCAAACCCGCCCGGTGGGGTTGGGACTGTTTTAATCTGGCTTCAGCGCGGTTTTTCGTTGACCCGGTAAGCCAACTGCCGGCGGGTAACGCCAAGATATTGCGCCGCATGAGTCAGGTTACCTTTCGCTTTTCTTACGGCGGCCTCGAACAGTTGCTGTTCGTGGCTGGCTAAATCAAACTCGCCTTGCTCAAGCAGCTTATCGTAAAACTGGGTATCCATTTCCGGTATTGCACTGAGCGGCTTAACCAGCCCTTGCTCATCAACTTCACTAATACGTTCCTGGGTATCCGCTAAATCCGGCGGGCTGACAAACAAATGCTCCAACTCAATTAAGCCGCCATCCGTTGCCAGCAGTACACCGCGTTCAATCACGTTTTCCAGCTCGCGCACATTGCCCGGCCATTCATAGCGTGTCAGCACCTGCATTGACTGGCCTGACAATCCTGTCAGGCGCTTTTGGTAGCTGGCAGAAAAGCGCTCTATCATGGCGTTGCAAAGGATAAGAATGTCTCCCCGTCGTTCTCTTAAAGGCGGAATATTGACCGGGTAGGTGGCAATTCGGTAGTACAGATCGGCCCGAAACTGACTCTCTTTAATGGCTTGCTGAAGGTCCACATTGGTGGCTGCCACCAGGCGCACATTGACTTTGCGCACCTCATCATCTCCCAATCGCTCTACTTCACCGGTTTGTAACACGCGCAGCAGTTTCACCTGCGCCGACAACGGTAAATCGCCCAACTCGTCCAAAAACAAGGTACCGCCATTAGCCCGCTCAAAACGGCCGGGCCGGGATTCCTGAGCGCCGGTATAGGCGCCTTTTTTCACACCGAAGAGCTCTGCTTCAATTAATTCGTGAGGGATAGCGCCGCAATTAACCGCAATAAACGGTTTTTCACTGCGACTGCAGTGTTCATGCAGCCAGCGGGCAAAGACTTCTTTACCCACGCCGGTTTCACCTAAAAGCAATACGTTAATGGGCGAATCCGCCGCGCGCTTAAGCAGATTCAGGGCTCCGGTGAATTCGGGTGAGGCGCCTACCAGGCCATCGGTGTCATATTTAACCTGACGCTTACCACGCAACTGGCTAAGTTCTTTTTCGATTTCCCGTAATGACGGGCTGAGCGGATCGTCACGAAATAATTCAATATAGTTCTCATCATCCCAGCAGTCTGCGGGTTTGCCTACAATCTTGCAGTGATGATCGCCCTTACACATGCATTCAATTTCTTTAAACACAATAAAACGGCGGAAAAAGCGGCTGGTATAGCCTGACGCATATCCCACTATAGTCCAGCAGGCAGCTTCTTCAGATAAGCCCAGCGACTGCAAATGCGCTTCGGCTTCCCAGGAGTTCTCAACGATGACTTCGCCAAAAAACCGCCCGGTTTCCCAGTCGATTTCAGCTTCGGTGATGTGCGAGCGCACGTGCCCTTCAAAGGCATGCAGCTCAGGCCCAATGCGAAACACATCGTAGTTATTTTTGTTATCTGCCAGCTTGTGGGCCAGGTCGGCATCCTGCTCGCCAGCAACAAAACCAATACGGATGAGCATCCGCTTGGCGGACTCTGCGTCAAGGTAATCAAATAACTTGGTGCGCATTTCCATCAGCGCTTTGGCATGAAATAACAACAAACGGCTTTCGCCCAGCCAGATCTTCCCTGTTTCCTGGTTAAAACGGAGTTTAGAGCGAAGGTCGAAACGATCGACTACTTCTTTTTCTTCCTGCGCTATTTGTTGATCTGCAATCATACTACTTTCCAACAACAGGGGGGATGGCGGCTTATATCGCCATCATACCCCTTTAACATTAAAAGTGTTAACACTTTACTTACAACGTAGTTTCAATTAAGCAAAATACTTACCATTACTGCAATTTATACTTAAGCACTTTTCTGTACGGTAGTTCCTGGCATTAAAAACCTGGCCAGCGCCGGCAACAAAATTAATGCACCCAACATGTTCCAGATAAACATGAAGGCCAGCAAAATGCCCATATCAGCCTGGAATTTAATTGGCGAGAGCACCCAGGTTGCTACGGCAATGCCCAGTGTAATCCCGGTCAGTACCACCACTTTACCGGTAAACAACAATGCGTCGTAATAAGCTTCAGACAGCGATTTACCATCCTGTAAGCGGGACTTCATGACGGTGAGAATATACAACGCGTAATCCACACCGATACCAACACCAAGCGCGATAACCGGCAATGTAGCCACTTTCACACCGATGTTGAGCCATACCATGAGTGCCTGACACAAAATTGAAGTCAGCATCAGTGGCAAAATGGCGCACACCACGGCCCGCCATGAGCGGAAGGTAATAAACGCCAGGATAATTACAGCACTGTACACATACAGCAGCATCTGGGTATTGGCTTTTTCCACCACGATATTGGTGGCGGCCTCAATGCCCGAATTACCTGCAGCGTTTAAGAACTGGAATTTTTCGGTATTGTTTTGCTCGGCAAAGGCCTCTACGGTCTGCACCACGTCATTAAGGGTGTCAGACTTGTGATCCTCCAGATAAGCAAAAATGGTCAGCAGGTCACAGTTCTGGTTAAACATTTCTCGCGGGGCACGGGTAATGATGGCGTTGAGCATGCCTTGTGAACGGGGTATGCCATACCATTTAAGGTTACCCTCGTTCATGCCCGCGTTGGCCACTTTGGCTAAACCGGCCAGCGACGAGGTGGTTACCACTCCCGATAACTGCCGTAATTCCTGCTCTAAAGCATCCACCGCCATCAGGGTATCGTAGTGAGCACAGGCGTACTGCTCTGTCTTAACCATAACCACATACACGTCCGAACTGGTAGCATAGTTTGCAGTCATAAAGGCATTATCAAGGTTATAGCGAGAGTCCGGACGCAACTCCGGCGCACCCTGATCGGTATCACCGATTTTTACATTGGCGCTGATCATACTGCCACCGACGCCTAGAATTATCGCCCCGATAACAGTTACAGTGGCGTACTTCTTCCGGGTAAACAGATCCAGGAATGCCCACAGCGGATGCTTGCTGTGTGAAACGTCCGCTTCATCCCTTAACTCTGCATGGATGCTGCGTTTTGCGGCAGACTGGGCAACCCCGGTGTAAGACAGTAGCACCGGTAGCAAAATCAGGTTGCTGAAAATGAGTACGGCGACACCGATACTGGCAGTGACAGCCAGGTCCTGGATGACCGGAATATCAATGACCATCAGTACGGCAAAACCAACGGCATCAGAAATAAGCGCAGTAATGCCAGCCAGGAACAGGCGACGGAAGGTATAACGAGCCGCCAGTAACTTATGAATGCCGCGACCGATATCCTGCATAATACCGTTCATCTTTTGCGCGCCATGACTCATGCCAATGGCGAACACCAGAAAAGGTACCAGTATCGAATACGGATCCAGCTCATAGCCAAGAGTCGGTAATAAACCCAATAACCAGACCACGGCAATCAGCGAACAACTCACCACCAGCAACGTACTGCGAATACAACGGGTGTAAATAAACAACACCACGGTGGCAATACCAATAGTGATCGCAAAAAACACCAGTACCTGTTTTAGCCCGTCGATTAAATCGCCCACCACCTTGGCAAAGCCGGTGATATGTATCTCAATACCGTCTTTCTGATATTTCGCTCTGAGCTCTTCAAGCTTTGCCGAGAACGCATGGTAATCCAGTTGGTTGCCTTCGTGATCCATTTCCCGCAAAGGCACCAGAATAATACTGGAAGCATAGTTGCCAGAAACCAGTTGCCCCACCTCACCAGAACGCTCGACATTTAACCGTACCTGATCCAGGGATGCCTGGGAACCGTCATAGTCATCCGGAATAACCGGCCCACCATCGAGTCCTTCTTCGGTTACGCCGGTCCAGCGTACCGAGGGCGTCCACAACGACTTCATAAACGGCCGCTCCACCCCAGGCATCAGGAACAATTCGTCATTTAATTCGCGAAGTGTTTCCAGATAATCGGCATCAAAGATTGAACCTTCGGTGTTATGCACGGCAATACGCAGTGCATTACTGGTATCGGAAAGTTGTTTGCGATTGTCCAGAAAGTTAAGAATATACGGGTGATTGCTGGGGATCATTTTTTGAAACGCAGCACTTAAGGTAAGTTGTGTCGACTGATACCCCAAAATCCCGGTCACGACCAAGCATAATAGAATAATCAGCGGTCTGAAATTAAATATAGCCCGCTCCAGCACCCGTCCGGAGCTGGTATCGAAGTCTTCGAGATGACGAATTAAGGTCTCGCCTTGTGTCTTAGACGTAGTATGTGTTGTCATTATCGCGCTCCCCTACTCACCAGATTGTCGTCACTAACCGGATGCGAACCGCGCGCGGTTGCAACGGCATAGCCGCTTTGCGATTGAATAATATCGGTGATACCACCAAAGGGTGCCGGGCCCATCAGGCTGAAATTTTT
>CATMRP010000087.1 GCA_950073835.1 uncultured Alteromonadaceae bacterium | reverse complement strand
ATCGCATCAACATTTTGCTGCTCCCAGTTAAGCGCCATGGCACTGCCACTGAAGTTAACCAGTACCACCGGCTTACCCAGTTTTTCCACCGCTTTGATCAGTGCCTGTTGTTCTGCGGGCAGGGTAATGCTGGTGCGATCGCCATAGTTAAAGCCTTCCAGTTTTACCGGCATTTCTTCCCCTTCAATACGGGGAGAAATGCCTACCGCCATCACCACCACATCGGCTGCGGCCGCTATTGCCAGCGCTTCTTCCTGCAGCGCTTTACTCTCATTCACCCAGCGCAGCTGCCACTCTGCACGCAGGCCGCCAGCGGTATTGCTAACCGGATTGGATACCACTTTATGACTGACCTGAAAATCATAGCTTTGCTCTGCATTAAGCTCTACTGCGCCGTTCACCACCTCGCCGTTAAGCGTCACTTCACCCGGCCCGTCGAACCGGTAACTGCCCGACTCCTGTGGCACAAGCTGGCCGCGCGCTACCATAGCAAAGTCATCCAGCCATTTACCGCTAACCGGCGAACGCAGGTTCCGCATTTGTAAGGTTTTCATTACCTCAGAGCTTATTGCGCTTCCGGATTGCGTGGCGGGCACCCTTAATGAGGAGAAATCGCTGATAGCTTCACGCGCGACAGCATAGTAGTCCACCTTCACGCCGGGGCTTAATTCGCCGGATTCATCACTGTGGAACAACACCGATTCATCGAGGATTTGCCAGTGGCCGTAAATGTCATCGATCAGCGCACTACCGGGAGCATAAGGCACTGCCGCATTGCCGGTGTAGTTTTTGATGCCCTGAAGTACGGTAACCGGATTAACCGGCAGACCATTGTAATTCCCCAACAGCACATCCTGATTATCTGCGTTAGGCCCAATCACGGCCACTTTAACCCCCGGTTGAAGTGGCAGCACGCCATTGTTTTTCAGCAATACCAGGGAGCGTTCTGACGCTTTTTGCGTGAGAGCCAGGTGGTCCTCGGATCCCACTACCTCCAGCGGAATATCAGCAAAGGGCACGTTACTATCAGGGTCGAACATGCCCAGCTTAAAGCGGGTCATCATCAGGCGGCCTACCGCCTGATCTATCAACGACTCTTCAATAAAGCCTTTTTGTACGGCAAAAGTAAGGTTGGCATAGCTGCTCAGGCGTCCGGTGCCGCAATTCAGATCCGTACCACTCTTTACTGCCCAGGCTGCGGCTGCCGCTGGCGAGCGCGTTACATTGTGGGCTTTAGGATCGTAAAAATCGGCAATTGCGCCGCAGTCAGACATTACATGACCATTAAACTGGTAACTGCCGCGCAGAATATCTTTGAGTAAGCGGTCGGAGCCACAGGCCGGGGCACCGTTGACCCGATTGTAGGCACACATTACCGCCTCTACATCGGCATCTACTACGGCCTTCTCAAAAGCCGGTAAGTAGGTTTCGAACAGGTCTTTATCCGAGACCACATAATCATCAGAATGGCGTGAGACTTCCGGCCCGTTGTGCACGGCAAAGTGCTTGGCGGTGGCTGCCGTTTTTAAGTAGGTGTCATCATCACCCTGTAAACCATTAATAAACGCAACGCCCAGCTCTCCGGTCAGATAAGGATCCTCGCCGTAGGTTTCCTGTCCTCGCCCCCAGCGCGGGTCGCGGAAAATATTAATATTTGGCGACCAGTAAGTTAATCCGGTATAGCGATAGCTCAATCCACGTTGCTTAAAAGCATGGTGCTTAGCGCGGCCTTCATCAGAAATGACCGTGGCAATCTCATTTAACAACGCCCGGTCCCACATTGCAGCCATGCCGATTGCCTGAGGAAATACCGTTGCATCTCCCGCCCGGGCTACGCCATGTAAAGCTTCATTCCAGTAATCATAAGCCGGTACATCAAGTCGCTCAATCGCCGGCGCATCGTTGTACATTTGCGCCACCTTCTCTGCCAGCGACATTCTGCCCACCAAATCATCGACCCTTTGATTCATTGGTAACGACGTATCCTGATACGGCAAAAACTGCTCAGTTTGTGAGTCATTACTTTCGCTATTACTCACTGATTTATTGCTTTCGTTACACGCAGTGAGGGTAAGCGCCAGCGTCAGCCAGGTTGCCAGCCGACATTTGGCCAGCAGGTCGATATTGCTTTTTTTGTGAATGGGTAGTTTCATCAGATGCCTCAACAATTGAATTACAGGCACCATACCTGATGGGGTATCAGGCACAATCGAAGGACGGCAAAACGTAAACAAAAAGTTAAAAAACGCTAGACTTCGGTTTGAGCTGTACTGTATCCAATTCGCCTTTAACTGGCGCGCACCGGCAGTTTTAGCGGTGATAATGACAACACCTGCTGAATAGACTTTTATCACCACTTAACTCGATTAAGTATCGGTTTTAAGCCTGGTTTACGTTACACTGTGCTCAATTTTACAACTGGTAAGACGACTGTAGTGAAAACCTTATTACATAGCCTCAATGGCGCGCTGTCGGCGCTACTTTACGGGCTCAATACGCTGTTCTGGGTGCCATTGGTGTTAGCCCTGGCGGTATTAAAGCTTGTTATTCCGTTTAACCCCTGGCGGACTTTTATGACCTATCTGCTGGACGCCTGCGCCGTAGGCTGGATAAGTGTTAATAACTTTAATCAGCGGCTATTCAGTCGTACTACGCTGGAGGTCTCCGGGCTGGAAGGGCTGGCCCGGAATGACTGGTACCTGGTAATTGCCAACCATCAGTCCTGGGTTGATATTTTATTACTTCAACGAGTATTTAACCGCGAAATTCCGTTTTTGAAGTTTTTCCTTAAACAGCAACTGATCTGGGTACCTTTTTTAGGCCTTGCCTGGTGGGCGCTGGACTTTCCTTTTATGCGCCGTTACAGCAAATCGTTTCTGGCCAAAAACCCGCACTTGAAAGGCAAAGACATGGAAACCACAAAAAAGGCGTGCGAGAAATTTAAGTACAAACCCGCCAGTATTATGAATTTTGTGGAAGGCACACGCTTTACTAAAGATAAACATGCCCGTCAGGCATCGCCTTTTAAGCATCTGTTAAAGCCCAAGGCCGGAGGCATTGCTTTTGTTCTTAACGCCATGGGCGGTCAGCTTCATCATTTAATTGATGTCACCATTTTTTATCCTGCCGGTACGCCATCCTTCTGGGATTTTATTAGTGGTTCGGTCAGTAAGATAAAATTGCACGTAGACGTAAAGCCGCTAAAAGACCTGTTCCCGGAAGATATAAAGGTAATGGATTATTTTGAAAACCCCGAGCAACGGGCTCGTTTTCAGCGATGGCTCAATCAACAGTGGCAGGCAAAAGACCAACGCCTGGAAAACTGGAAGACGGTGTAAGCAATGCTTAGAGTAGTACTGGCCCCGCTGATATTCGCAATCCATTTGCCGTTACAACTGGCTAACCTTGCCCTGTGGGGCGGGCTGGTTATTGTGTTTGGTTTACTGCGCTTTTTACTGCCCATAGGTGCAGTGCAGCGAGCGCTGGCACCACTGATGAACTTCTTTATGCTGTGTTTTGGTAAATGCAGTTTAGCGTTGATCCGGTTGTTTAATCCGGTCATCCTTGATTACCGCGTGCAGGGTGAGCTAAGTAAACAAAACTGGTACCTGATTGTTGCCAATCACCTGAGCTATCTGGATATCATTCTGCTCATCGAGTTTTCGGCCTTTCGGATCCCGGCACCAAAATTCTTCCTCAAACAGGAACTTATCTGGTTACCCTTTGTAGGCCTGGCGGCCTGGGCGCTGGAAATGCCGTTTATGAAACGCTATTCCACAGCCTATCTGAAAAAATATCCGCACAAACGGGGCGCCGATATCGAAACCACCAAACACTATTGCCAGAAGTTTCGCCATAAACCTACTACCGTGATCAACTTTGTGGAAGGGACACGATTCACCCCGGCCAAGCATGCCAGTAAAAACAGCCCTTACCAGCACCTGTTACCACCAAAGGCCGGCGGTATCGCCTTTACCCTGGCAACCATGGGCGAATTGTTCACCAATATTCTGGATATCTCACTGCTGTATCCGGATAATCCCAAACACCCTATGCTGGCCATGTTGAGTGGTCAAATGCGACGAATCGTTGTAGATGTTAATGTGGTTGACATTCCGGCCGAAGCCATTGGCGATTATTATACCGATGAACAGTTTAAAGCCGGTTTCCAGCAGTGGGTTAATACCCTGTGGCAGGACAAAGACCGCAATATTATTGGATTAAAAAAGGGTAACTAAATGGTCACAGCGGAAACGCTTCGTGAAAACTTCGTTAAACTGCTCAGGCAGGTTGATACCGATATCGTATTAAACAGTTCGCTGTATAACAGCTTTTCGTTATTGCTGATCTTCGTGCTGGCGATCACCGGCCTGTTAGTTAGCAGAATTGCGCTGAATTCGGTGGTTACCCGCTGGATCCTGAAAAGCAAAACCCACTGGGATAATGCGCTGCACAGCCACGGTTTTTTCAAACGCCTTGTTCATTTGACACCGGCGCTGATTATCTTTGCCAGTACCCATGTACTGCTAACCACCGACAGCCTGCTGTATACCGTTCTGCTGAAATGCTCACTACTGTATCTGATGACCGTAGCGGCGCTGTCTGTCAGCGCTTTACTGAACACATTTGAAGACTGGTATAACTCCACGCCGTTTGCCGCGCAAGCTTCGATTACTGGCTTTGTGCAGGTGGCCAAGCTGGTGCTGTTTATTGTGCTGATGTTGCTCAGCGTATCGCTGATTGTAGAGCGCAGCCCGCTGTTGCTGCTATCCGGTTTAACCGCTATTGCCGCAGTACTATTGCTGATATTCCGCGACACCATTCTGGGTTTTGTGGCCGGTATTCAAATAACGGCTAACCGGCTATTTACCAACGGCGACTGGATCCAGGTCGATAAATTTGGCGTGGATGGCGAGATCATCGAGCTGGGTTTAACCAATGTTAAGGTGAGAAACTGGGATAATACGATCTCCACTATCCCTACCTACTCACTCACCAATGAAGCGATTAAAAACTGGCGCGGCATGCAGGAATCAGGCGGCCGACGCATCAAGCGCGCAGTGTATATTGATATTCATTCTATCCGCCTGTATGACGAGAAAAGCCTGCAAAAAGTAGCGAAAATTCGCTTTATTGCCGATTACATCAAAAGCAAAATTGAGGAATTACAACGCTACCATAAAGACAATTCTATTGATGAAGGCGACTTACTTAATCGCCGCGCATTAACCAATATCGGTACTTTTCGCGCCTACCTGGAAGCCTACTTAAACAAACATCCAAAGGTCAATCAGGACATGACGCTGATGGTGCGGCAGTTGCCGCCTAATGAGTTAGGGTTGCCCTTAGAAGTGTATTGCTTTTGCCGGGATAAGTCCTGGATAGCCTACGAGAAGGTGCAGGCTGACATTTTCGACCACATTATGGCCATGTTGCCACTGTTCAACCTGAGAGCCTACCAACGCGACAGCCATTTAGCGGCACTGTCTGACCCCGCACCACAAAGCCAGCCAGATGAAGCACCTGAGGCCATAAAAGACTGACACAAAAAAAGCGCTCGACTGAGCGCTTTTTGTTTACCGAAAATCGGTGAGCCGTTAATTAGCCGATGACATAGAGCATCAACAGGCTGATGACCAGGCCGCTAACGCCCAGATAACCCATTTCAATACGCTCGTGCAGGGCTTCGCTGCCCTCTTTGCCAGACATAAAGCCCATGACGATGCTGCTCATGCCTAAAGTAAACGCTACTAACGCAACACCAAATAAAATTGCATCAATCCAGTCACTCATAATCTTTACCCTATAAAAATTCTGCGCGTATTATGCACTAAGGAAACAAAAATGAACATGCGCAAAATCAATATTCCGCTGAATAATGAACATGGTCAAATACACTAATAATTAGTGTCACTTCCAAAACAATAGGGAATAAATATGTAGTTTTAAAACAAATAAAAACATAACCCTTTGTTTTATTTAAACTTAACAGATTGGCCTATGAATTGCGATACGACATTCGTATTGTTTAAAAGCAAAATTGAGGATAACCATGAAAACTGTTGCTGCATCATTGATTTTAACCACTGCTTTTATTGCCCAACCTGCACTGGCACACGTTGAAGTCGATAATAAATGTAATATGGAACTGCACGGCTCGGTAACCTTTGACCATGGCGATCTGACCATTACCACCGAAAGTGGCGAAAAGGTTTTGATCACGCCAAGTCACCAGTTATACGTAGATAACCAGGCAGTCAGCCTGGATAACGACGAACAGCGCTGGGTATCTGATTATTACAGCAGTATTGAAACCGCTATTCCTATGACAGTTGAAATTGCCCGTGACGGTATCAAGATTGCCAGCTTCGCCATTACCGAAGTATTTACTGAACTACTGGGTGAAGATAATGACCTGTCTGAAGACTTTGATACGCTGTTTACCGACCTGTCGAACGAGATTGACGAGCGTTTCTACGCTGCCGACGGTACTTATAAGTTCGACAGCACTGGTCTTGACGGCGATTGGGCCGACGCCGCCTGGAGCGAAGAGTTTGATGACAAAATTGAGTCGCTGGTAGAGCGTTCTACCGGTCACCTGTTAATGGCGATTGGTCGTCAGATGCTGTTTGAAGACGGCGACATGGACGCCTTTGCCAACCGCATGGAAAACTTTGGCGAAATGATTGAGCAACGCGTTGAAGGTGAAGCGGATGCGCTGGAGAGCAAAGCCGAAGCATTATGCACCGTGCTGGCTAAAGCCGACTATGCCGAGTCTCGCATGCAAAAGAATATCGCCGGATTATCTGGTCTGGATTTACTGGAAACCACCGGTAAATCACCCCTGAAACAATAATTGATACCAATCTGCATATACCGCTACCGGAAATGTTAAGCTTTAGCAAAACATACACCGGTGGCGTAAATGATATCTCAACAAGAAAATAAACTGATACTTTGTGGTTGTGGCTGGCTGGGAGGCTATCTCGCCAGCCATTTTCGTTCTCAGATGACTATCTACGGAACTACCCGCAGTGATGACAAAGCCAGGGCGTTAAGCCAGCAAGGTATTCAGGCCATCCCTTTTACGCTGGGTGATAACCCTCAGGACCTACTAGCGGTTGCCCCCAACAGCACCTTTATTCTTAATATTCCGCCGGGCCGACGCAATAACGATTTAAGCCAGTTTACCTCAGCCATGCAGCAACTGATTTCGGCGTTATACAACCAGGTACCGCCCAAACAACTCATTTTTATCAGTACCACATCGGTTTATGGCGATCAGGAAGGCGATATCACCACCAGTACCGCGCCAGTCCCAAACACCGCCTCTGGCGAAGCCCATGTTGAGATTGAGCAATGGATCCAGGACACCGCGCCAGACACGGGCTATATATTGCGCCTGGCAGGTTTAACCGGGCCCGACCGGCATCCGGTCAAAACCCTGGCGGGCCGAACACTCAGCGGCGCAACTCAGGTAGTAAACCTGGTCCATGTTGATGATGTGGTAATGGTGATTGAGGCGCTCTTAGTGCAAAAGCCCACTAACAAGCTCTGGCATTTATGCAGCGATGAACACCCTATGCGCGGTGACTATTATCCGCAGATGGCAAAACGGCTGGGGTTACCAGCCGTTGAATTTAGTGACCAATTGACCAGCGCAAGCGTGCCTTCAGGTAAACACATTAACCCCGGGGCAACCCTTAACGGCCTGGGAGTAACGCTTACTTACCCCACCCCCTGGACAATGCAGCCGGCCTGATGGCCGGCCCTGCCTAGCCAATCAGACTGACACCGAAATATTTCAGCGCCACGGTATTAACGAAGATCACCGCCAGAATAAGCGGAATAAACGTACCTACCGAGATATCCACATAGCGTTCAACCCAGCTGCCTTTGTAGTTGGGGGCGCCCACCTGTAATGCCTTGTTGAAGTTATGGCGTTTCCAGCGATACATCACAAAAATACAGATAAGTAGTCCGTTGAGGGGCAAAATCGTATCGTAGAACACGTCATACACCACGTCGAAGAAAGACTTATCTGCTCCCGCATAAGCGGTGAACGAAGTCAGGGCCGGCACGAAGCCAAACGACAACGCGCACAACGCGGCGAAGATAACCAGCAGAGCGCCGAGGACCACCAGCGACTTACGACGGCTGTAGTCTTTTTCATCCATTAACGCAGCCACAGGCACCTCAAAAATAGAGACCAGAGAGGTTATGGCGGCAAAGAATACCAGCAGGAAGAATATGCTGGCCACGATACTGGCGCCAATAAATCCGATACTGGTTTGCAATGCCAGAAAAATCTGCGGCAAAAATGAGAAGATCATGCTAATTGATGACTCACTCAGTTCGGTAGTATCGATGTTCGGGTTAAATGAAAATATTGCTGGTAGAATCATCAGGCCAGCGGTAAATGCTACCGCGGTATCGGTGATTGCCACCAGTTTGGCCGAGTTAGGAATATCAGACTGGTTATCGATGTAACTACCATAAGTAATCATGATCCCCATGCCAAGACTTAACGAGAAGAAAGCCTGCGACAGGGCGCCGTTGATAACCGAAGCATTAATTTTGCTGAAATCCGGCACCAGATAAAAGCTCACACCAGCCATGGCGTTGTCGCGGGTAAGCACAAAAATAACCAGTAGAACCAGCATTATAAACAAGGTGGGCATAAGTAGCTTGGCCGCTTTTTCGATACCTTGTTTAACGCCGCCCTGTAAAATGCCGTACATAATGCCCAAAACAGCCGCCATGTAGGCGAATATCACCGGCGAGTTTATGAAGTTACCAAAGGTATTCGGATCGGCGAGTAATTCTAAATCGCCGGTCACCGCGTAAAACAGGTAGCCAAATATCCATACCGTAATTACCAGATAAAACACGGCAATCATAAAGGGTGTAACAATGGATAACCAACCGGCTATCTTCCACTTTGCCGAGTTGCCGGTAAGATCAGAATAGGCTCCCAGCGGATCTTTTTTGGTATGCCGTCCTACTGACATTTCTGCCATCATTACCGGTAAACAAATAGCGAATACAAAAATGGCATACATCAGCAGGAATGCGCCGCCACCGTTTTTTGCAGCGCCTACCGGAAATCCCACCAGGTTGCCAATACCTACCGCAGAGCCTGCGGCGGCCAGAATAAATCCAAGGCGCGATCCGAACTGTTCTCTGGTCCCGCTCATATAAGTTCCTCTTGTGATTTTTATTGTTGCTTTATTTCGGAACGGTGCGCACAACTTCTTTTATTGGTAATGACGGTTGGCTGCGTCCTGTCGTCCGATTTTTTCCAATTGGCATACTATCAATACCCTGTAAAAAAGTCTTGGGTTTCATCGGAAGCAATCAGCCAGCGGACGGGCAACGTTGTATGCGCAACTTACCAGGGGATGGGTTTGTTGTCCCAGTCGAGGAAATAAGGACTGTGTTCAACTGTGCGTTGCTGAATCATCGCGACCAGTTGCTGCGCGGTAAATTCGGGGGTAAACAGTTTTTCAGGTTTCACGTTACGCTGAAAAGGCTCGGACAGCTGAGAATCTACCGTACCGGGGTGATAGCAAATCAGGCTGGTCTGTTTGGCTCTCCGCTTATATTCAACCGCAGCGGTTTTCACCAGCATATTGAGTGCCGCCTTTGAGGCCCGGTACCCGTACCAGCCACCCAGGCCGTTATCTTCGATACTGCCTACCCGCGCGCTCAGCACGGTTAAGGTTGAATGCTCAGAAGGAAAAAAGCAGACCAGCTGTTTTATCCACAGCATCGGCAGCACAGTGTTAATAGCAAAGTAATGTTGCAGCGCCTCGGGCGTGATGTCTTCGAGCCGTTTTTCCGGCTGTACCTCGTTGTCGTGCAATATACCGGTAGTGCACACCACATGATGAAACTGCATGTCGTGTTGCTTGCATTCTGCCAGCCAGCCCGCAATCGCCTGTTCATCCGTTGTGTCCAGCTGCACTGATTTAAGGTTGGCCTGCCCGTCGTCAATCTCCTGCGCCTGACGCGACACCGCGTAAACGGTAGCCTGTGGAAATACCTTGTGCATTTGCTGCGCAATGGCCTTACCTATAGCGCCGCTACTGCCAATCACTAATACATTCATGGTTTTTTAAGCTCACACTGCTGGCAACGTTTTTGCCCGGTTAATAAGTACGATATGCGGTAACGGTGTTTGGCAAACCACAGGTAAAAGCGATCGGCCAGCGGCTTCACCAGAGGCCAGCGCAGTGGCGCATACAACCAGCCTTTTCCTACCAGCCGCCAGGCTTCATAGGTGACATCCAGGCCGATAAGCATGGTGCCATCAGCTTGCATAGCATGGATGCGGTCGTTCAGGGCCTGCCAGTCGAGCTCGGGAAAACGCTGATGAAAGTCCGCCGCCATAATATCGACAAAACCAAGTTTATTGTCCTGGTTAAGGCGCTTCAGATGGCGCATTTCTATGGCACACAGCGGGCAACCGCCGTCATAGAATATGGTAAGTTGTGGAGTTGTATTTGTATTCATGCCTGCTTATACGCACAAATTTATCGCCTGGATGACTTGAAGATCACGCTTTGCGCCACCACACTTCATGCATAACAAAAACGCGGAGTTTTTTATGACAACCACAGCGACAGAAACCACAGCAACTGCGACCCTGGCCGGCGGCTGCTTCTGGTGTATCGAATCAGCCTTTAACCAGGTTCAGGGCATTAAGCTGGCAACCTCCGGCTACGCCGGTGGCCACACTGACTCACCCAGTTATGAGGCTGTTTGCAAAGGAGATACCGGTCATGCAGAAGTGGTACAGCTGACTTATTATCCGGACCAAATCAGTTATCGGGAAATACTCGAAATCTTTTTTGCACTGCACGATCCAACTCAGTTAAACCGTCAGGGTAATGATGTGGGCACGCAGTATCGCAGTGCGGTGTTCTATCATGACGAAGAACAAAAGGCCGCAGCAGAAGCCATTATTCAGGAAATGACCGACGATAAGGTATGGCCGGATCCCATCGTGACCGAGGTAGTGCCGTTATCCAACTATTCGGCTGCAGAAGATTATCATCAGTCTTACTTTAAAAATAATCCGCAAAACCAGTATTGCGCAATGGTTGTCGCGCCAAAACTGGCGAAGTTTAAAAAGACCTTTGCCGAACGTCTGCGCTAATCGATTCGGGCTGGTTGAAACCAGCCCGCCATATCTCTTTACCCAATTAAATCGCTTTACCTAATTAAACCAACTGGCATCCAGCGGCATGCTGAACAACAACGGTGCCATACCCTCGTAACGACTACGATTAGCCTCGCACTGCAGGTTCTTCATATAATTTACTTTCCATGGATCGTTTACCATCCACAGGGTGTCACCAATCACTGCCAGCCCTTCGATAGAGGCATTGTCCATGACTTCCTGTGCTGCGCAGTTCTCCGGGTCTCCACCAGGCGCGGTAAATTGCAGGGCGATTTTCCGGGTAGGCTTTTCAGCCGCCGTATCAATGACCCACAACTCGTTATCATTACGAGCAGCGGCAAGTAAAAAGCCACTGGCTGCGCCAGCAGGCTGATAATATTCCAGCCCGTTGATGGGATGACGACCACTGTCGAATGCCGGAACCTGAAGGCCCGGATCGGTGACTACTGCAAAATCAGTGCTATCCCAGTAGCTATCATCCAGGGTAACCGAAAACACTCTGGGGTTGCCGGCATTATCCCGCTCAAGAGCCAGATACAACGTGCGGTTCTGGCCCAGCGCCATGCCTTCAATGCCATCGTTAGGAAAATCTCCCACCGCATACTCGAGCGGAAATTGCAGAGGGCGCACATGTGTCATGGTGGCGTTGCCACTGTCATGCTGTTCAATACGAACCAGTAATGTAGGGTAATCGGTTGATCCGGTTGCCTCATAGCGCTGCTGGCAGCGATCAGACAGGGCGCCGGTTCGCGTGGCATCCTCAGTAACGGTGTAAAACACATTGGGCTGTTCGGGGTCGGCCACCAGCGCCTCTAAGTCAGGTTCGTCTGCCAGATACTGCGAAAAACAGCTACGGCGAACACGACTTGCCATCCCCATATCGTCCGGTCGGGGCGCCAGTGTGGCACTGGCAGGATCGATTTTGTGTAAACGGCGGCGCTGATATTCTTTAGCACTGCCATCGGAAATAGTATAGAGCATCCCGTCAACATGGGTCAGGCCGGAGGTTTGCGGATCCAGCATAACACCGCCGGCCGCCTCCATAATCCAGGCGCCAGCCAGCACATGCTCCTGCGACGCCGCTTTTAATTCGTTAGTTGTTTCGGTAGGTTGCTTGTCGTTACTGCAGGCACTTAATAAGCCGGCAGCTAGCAGGCTTAAAAACCAGGCTGATTTCATTGTCAGGTCCTATCCATAGTCATTTTGCGCTTATCGTCGCTTACTGCCCCCGCCTGGTCAAGGCCGTTGAGCAAACGCCCTGAGCCGTTGAGCGCACTTGCCTGAAGCCAACCAGCACCGTATAGTCTGGCAGTAACTACTACAGGAGCAGTTTTGACCTCATCTCCCCTTCCTATTGTTATCGCCGGCCCGGTTTTAAGGCATACGCAACAGGCTGGTTTTACCTTATGGCTGGTTACGTCTGAACCGGCCGATATTGATGTATCCCTTTATCAGGCTCAGCAGGTACAAAGCAGTAACACTACCGACCGCGTTATTCAGGTGGGTGAAAAGGCATTTATTCATGTACTGACCTGCTCACCGCAAACGCCACTGACAGCAAACGTGCTGTATCATTACCAGCTTAATTTTAAGCAGACGGTGCAACAGCAGCGCTGGCAAAACGAGTTACCTTCGCTGTGCTACCCGGGCCAGACCGACCTGCACTTCCGCTTTCCCGCAGTGCTATCGAATGTGTTGCATGGCAGCTGTCGCAAACCTCATCACCCGTCAGAAGACAGTCTGGTCAGAGTTGATGACCTCATTCATCAGGAGTGTGAGGGCGGCGCGCAAAGACCAGACCTGCTGCTAATGACCGGCGATCAAATCTACGCTGATGATGTAGCCGGCCCCATGCTACAGGCGATTATGCAAACCATCAGCCGACTGGGGTTATTCCATGAAGATCTCGATGAGGCGATTGTAGATTCCACAGCCCAGTTGGATGGTCACCCGTACTGTTATTATCACCGTCAGCAAATTCTGCCTCAGGTAGCCACCAACACGGCGTTATCCAAACTCTTTTTTGGCGCCAAGAAAAAGCCGGTGTTTACTTCGGTTAATGCACAGAACCACCTGATTGGGCTGGCCGAAGTGATCGCCATGTATTTACTGGTGTGGTCGGATTCGCTGTGGGCAGATATTTCGTTTAAGGCCGATGAGGTCGACCCGGACCATCAGGCGTTATTTAGCCGCGAAGCTAACATTATTGAGCAGTTCAGCCAATCCTTAGGGCAGGTTCGCCGGGCGCTTGCGCACATACCTACCTACATGATATTTGATGATCATGATGTCACCGACGATTGGAACCTGACCCGGGGCTGGGAGCAGGAAGTATACGGCCATCCGCTTTCCCGGCGAATGGTGGGCAATGCGCTGGCCGGCTACTGGCTCTGTCAGGGCTGGGCAAATCAGCCCGATAGTTTTAGCGCTATCGAAAAGCTCGCCAGTGAGAACTTTACGGCCAATGGCATGATGAACCACCCTGCGTTCATCGACGCGTTATTCGACTGGGAACAGTGGCATTATGAGCTCGACACCCAGCCTCCGGTACACGTACTGGATACCCGGACCCGGCGCTGGCGCAGTGAATCCAGCCTTAATAAACCGTCGGGCCTGATGGATTGGGAAGCGCTTTGTGAATTTCAGCACCAGCTTATTGGTCAGGATGCGGTGATCGTTGTCTCCGCCGCGCCTATTTACGGCGTAAAGTTTATCGAGGTCATTCAGAAACTGTTCACCCTGGCGGGCAAAGCGTTAACCGTCGATGCAGAAAACTGGATGGCCCATAAAGGTACCGCCAGTGTTATTTTGAATATCTTCAGACACTACAAGACACCGCCACACTTTATTATTTTGTCGGGCGATGTGCATTATTCCTTTGTTTACGATGTGCGTTTGCGCTTCAGGCGTAACAGCCCCGAGATCACCCAGTTTACCTGCAGCGGTATTAAAAACACCTTCCCGGATACCCTGATCCGCTGGCTCGACCGTTTAAACCAGTGGTTTTACAGCACCCGCTCTGTGCTCAATATCTTTACCCGTCGACGAAATATGTCGGTACACGACCGCCATCCTGACAGCAACGACAGAATCGCACTGCTTAATCAGTCGGCCATTGGCCAGATGCTGATTGATCCTGACATCGAAAATGTTCGTTGTATTGCCTTGTGTAGTAATGGCGACACGGTAGAATTCCCCCCGGAACTGGCAGATGACGAAACACCAGCAAGAGAGCAGTAAATGAGTGATACCGGATTAAAAATTGGCCTGTTTTATGGCTCAACCACCTGTTATACGGAAATGGCGGCTGAAAAAATTCAGGACCAGCTGAATGCCTTATTCGGCGAGCCGGTTGTGGAGCTGCATAACATACAGGATGTGTCACTGAGTCAGACAGCCGGTTATGACATTTTAATTCTGGGCATTTCTACCTGGGACTTTGGCGAGCTGCAGGAAGACTGGGAGTCTAGTTGGGACGACGTACACCAGCTTGATCTGTCGGGCAAAATTGTTGCACTTTACGGTTTGGGCGATCAACTGGGCTATGCAGACTGGTTTCAGGATGCTCTGGGAATGCTACACGACGCCATCGCGCCAGCAGGGTGTCAGTTTATTGGTTACTGGCCCAATCAGGGCTATGAGTTCGCCCAGTCTAAAGCGCTTACTGAAGATGGCGCCCACTTTGTAGGACTGTCACTGGATGACGAGAACCAATATGGCCAAACCGACGACAGGATCCTTTCCTGGTGTACCCAACTGGTAACCGAACTCAGTGAGCTCTGAGGGTAAAAGTCCTCCCCCTGCCGGACGACTGCACCAACAATACTACCGCAATGGCCAGAGCCATCGTGATGGTGCCGATGTGTCTTTTCAGGATATTCGCCGCTTGTTTGGCTTTCAGGCTATTACGGTGGGGCGCTGGGTAACCACTGCGGAACAACAAATAGCTGCGAACCTGTTTTTCGATGCGTTGTATGACCTGATTGATATATTGCAGGTCAACGAACGGGTAGTATCGCTGAATGGCTCGCTATCTCTTGCCTTTGGCACCGGCGGCCAGAAACACGCCAATGCCCATTATCATCCCGCAAAACGCCAGCTGGCACTGGCTAAAAATGCCGGCGGCGGCGCGCTGGCCCATGAGTGGTTTCATGCCTTCGACCATTACATCAGCCAACGCTTTTTAAGCGCTCCCAAGCCCTTGCTGTTTGCCTCCCAGGCCTGGCTTGATGATGCTGAACTGGTCGAACATCCTTTGAATCTGCGCCTGGCAGATTGCTTTCAACTGATGTTTTTAGATGCCGATGGAAGCGCCCCAAACGATTATGTTTTACGTTCAGTTGAGGCCGATAAAGCTTTGAAAAGCTTTTATTTTGCATCGCCACCAGAGATGGCGGCAAGAGCCTTTGAAGCGTGTATTCAGGACCATGAAATAAAGAACGCTTTTTTAGTGCAGGGGACAAAAATGTCGGTAGAGGCTAGACTTGGCATTTATCCTCATGGTATTTTGAGACGGCAGCTAAACAAAGCATTTAAGTTGTATTTTTACCAACTGGGTGTGGCGCTGTCCGCTAAATGATGTTGCTTTCTAACGAAAGTGAACGACTAAGTCAGTAAGTTTATCGCTTTTGGTAATATTGTTTGTACAAATAACTACATATTTTTGTTACAAACAGTATACTAGGCAGACAAGTGTTAGAGACAAGAAAACGAAATGAAAAGAAAAAAGCATACTTCTGGGGATGACGAAGCCCAGGTCGACATGACGCCCATGCTGGACATTGTGTTCATCATGCTGATCTTCTTTATCGTAACGACATCATTCGTTAAAGAGAAAGGTCTGGATGTTAATCGCCCAGAAAACAAAAACGCATCAAACCAGCCAAGTAAATCCCTGTCTATTCGTATCGATGAGACCGGTACAATTGTGATGAATGGCCGTGAAGTCGACATCCGTCGTGTTATCGCCAACATTCAGACTTACTTAGCTGAAAACCCAACTGACACTGCCGCTATCCAGGCTCACGAAAATACTGAGCACGGTGTTGTGGTAGAAGTAATGAACCAGGCGAAAGAAGCAGGTATTAACAAAGTATCTGTGCTGGTTAAGTCTTAAGTCAGGGTTTAAGACAAGAAAAAAAGCGCGTCTACCGCGCTTTTTTTGTACCTGTTACTTTTCAAAAGTTCAGGTAAAAGTCTGCACATAGCTGTTTATATTCTGGCGTATACTGATTTTCGCCGGTACGGATGGTCAGCGTTTCTGCTGCCAACGATGCCGGCACACGCACAAAACAATACACGCCGAGGTAAGGCGCTGAACGGGCGTTATGCCGTACGCTAAGACTCTGCTTTAGATGCCAGCCTGATTGCAAGGCACAGTTAAACACCACTGCTTCCCTGGCAATTGGATACATACAGTAAAGCCTGCTTCCCAAATGGCTAAGTACGGCAGTTTGCGCAAAAAAATCATCAATACTCAGTGTTTGTTCCGTGCGCGCCTGGCCCCGGCTTTCCGCCATCGTCGCATAAGCGCGGGTGGGGCTCACGGCATCAGCAAAATACGGCGGGTTCGACACTATCAGATCATATCGCTGCTGACGGTCCATCGCCTGCAGCGGGCTTTGCACTACCCGAATCTTTTCTGGCCACGGGCTGTTAACCGCGTTGTGAGTAGCCTGAGCAATCGCCCCTGGCTCAATATCTATGGCAGTAATAGCCGTATCAGGTGCACTTTTTTGTGCCATCATCAGTGCCAGAATGCCCGATCCGGTACCCACGTCTAACACAGTACCGGCATTCGCCGTCGCAACGACGCTGCCCAGGATCAGACTGTCGGTTGAGACTTTCATGGCGCACAGGTCGTGAGCGACGAAAAACTGCTTACACCGAAATCCTTTGGGTTGATTCGATTTGTTACTCATCAGAATGTCTGGTGGCGCATCATTTCTCTGGCCACCTGGTGAGGATATACCGCACGGTATTTTTTAAGCCGGCCGATGAGCAGCGGTTTAAGCAGTTGCATTATGCCCGCTCCCATTCGCTCCAGCGGGCGATCATCGTTAGCCCGTTCACCAATCAGCACGCCCGGCCTAACCGCGGCAGCATTGGGTAATTGCGGCATGCGCATGATGGCGTTTTCCAGTTCGCCCTTAACACGCAGGTAATAGTTTTTACTTTTTGCATTGGCCCCTACCGAGGAAATCCACACAAAGCCACCAGCCCGCTGTGCTCTGGCTAACTGGGCCGCTACGTGAATATATTCAAAATCAACCTTGCGAAAGGCGCTGATGTCACCGGCTTTTTTTAACGTGGTACCCAGGCAACAATACACATGATCAACCGAGAAATAGCCCTGATACTCACCCAGATTGTCAAAATCAATCACCACCGGCCGCAGCTTATTATCGGGATCCTGATAGTGCTGCCGCCCCAGTGGACGCCGAACCAGACAAGTGACCGAATTATAGCGGGGATCGAGTAATAGCAGCCTCAGCAGGTTTTGCCCTACCAATCCACTGGCTCCCAGGATAAGTGCGCTTTTTAATACTGCCAAATTGTGTCATCCTCTAGCTTTAAT
>CATMRP010000086.1 GCA_950073835.1 uncultured Alteromonadaceae bacterium | reverse complement strand
CCTTCGAGGATAAGACGTTTGAATTTGGCAGAACCGGTGACATTCGTGCGCTCACCGATATTAATAAAACTGGAAAACTCTGCAGACACAACTATTCCTCAATGCACGAAGGGTTCTAAGCCGGATAAACGCATCTTCGGCTCAAGCTTAACGATTTCTCGCGGTGCCACGCCGGCCACCGCATTGGCGATGTCGCGAATATGCTCCGGCGTGCTGCCACAACAACCGCCTACAATATTGACTAACCCCGACTCGGCCCATTCCTTAATGTGCTCCGCCATTTCAGGCCCTTCCATATCGTATTCACCAAATTCATTGGGCAAACCGGCATTGGGGTGAGCCGATACCAGGCACTCAGCCACATTGCTGATTTCTTCCACATACTGGCGCAGCAGATCCGGCCCTAGCGCACAGTTGAGACCAAATGACACCGGCTTAATATGGCGCATGGAATAATAAAAGGCTTCAGCAGTTTGACCCGACAGCGTGCGTCCGGAAGCATCGGTAATGGTGCCGGAGATCATTACCGGCAAACGCTGTCCCAGCTTTTCGAACACCCCTTCCACCGCAAACGCAGCGGCTTTGGCATTGAGCGTATCAAAGATGGTTTCAATCAGGATGAGGTCGGAGCCGCCTTCAATTAAGGCTTCACAGCTCTCACTGTAGGCTTCCACCAACTCATCAAAGGTGACATTACGTTTGCCCGGATCGTTTACATCCGGGGATATTGACGCCGTGCGACTGGTTGGCCCAATGGTACCGGCTACCAAACGAGGTTTATCCGGGTTCTTTGCGGTGAATTCATCACAGGCTTTACGGGCTAGCTGCGCAGCCGCTACATTAATTTCTCTTGAAATGGCCTGCATGTCGTAGTCGGCCATGGAAATCGTGGTAGCATTAAAAGTGTTGGTTTCGATGATATCCGCACCGGCCTCAAGGTACTGACAATGGATATCATAGATAATGTCCGGCTGAGTAATCGCCAACAGATCGTTATTGCCTTTGATATCGCAATGCCAGTCTTTGTACTGCTCTCCGCGGTAGTCTTCTTCTTCCAGCTTGTGTTGCTGGATCATAGTACCCATGGCACCATCAAGAATAAGGATGCGGTTGGCGGCCAGATCGAATATCTGTTTGTCTGTGTATCGGCTCACGTGCTACCTCTTGCGCTGATCTTTCTCGACCAGCTGATTTAAATCGTACGGCGTTGTCTGATAAACGTAATAGTTTATCCAATTGGTAAATAGCAAACTGCCATGTGCGCGCCATCTTACCACGGGTGGCTTGCCCGGGTCGTCATCCGGATAATAGTTACACGGAATTTTTGGTTCTAAGCCAGCGTTAAGATCTCTAACGTATTCATCGTTAAGCGTCTCGGGATCATATTCCGGATGACCGGTGATAAACACCATCCGCTTATCATCCGACGCCACTACGTAAGCTCCAGCGTCTTGTGACTCGGCAATCACACTGAGGCCCGGGATACTATTGTAGTCGGCCGAATCAATGTAACCATAGCGGGAATGCGGCGCATAAAACTCAGAATCGAAGCCACGTAACAGCTCATTGCGCGGATCATTCACCCGGTGGTGGAACACGCCGGACAGTTTTTCTTCACGCAATATGCGCTGAATGCCATGAAAGTGATACATAGCGGCATGGGCGGCCCAACATAAATACAAGGTGGACTGCACGTGCCGGTTGGCCCATTCCAGAATGGTTTTCATGGTATCCCAGTAATTCACGTCTTCGTAGTCGAGCAAAGCCAGCGGTGCGCCGGTAACAATCAGACCATCGTAGCGCTTCTCTACTACATCACTGAAGTCATGATAAAACGCATCCATATGCGACTGAGGCGTATTTTTAGGGGTTAAATCATTGATTCGGATTAAGTCCACATTGATTTGCAGCGGCGTATTGGAAAGGAGCCTTAATAACTGGACTTCAGTCTCAATTTTATTCGGCATTAAATTGAGAATAGCCACTTCCATGGGGCGAATATCCTGACTCGCCGCTCGCTGACTATCCATGGTGAAAATATTCTCACCCAATAAGACGTTTTGTGCGGGCAGATTTTCTGGGATCCTGATTGGCATGGCAACTCCGGGCAATGTGGTTATGCAGCTATTGTCGCTAAAGTTTGACCAATGTCAACATCTTTACGTCTAGACGTCTAAACGTTTAGTTATATCCAAAGCGGTGCTACCCAAAGTGTAAGTGATTTATCGCCTCCTTGCCGGTGAATGTGGGTGTGTTTGCAGCGATCAGTAAAAAGCCCCGACCAGCGGGGCTTACCTTTATTGCCTTAATACAGGATTAAGGGAAGTCGGCATCAATGCGCTCAATAAGGATTTCGCTGTCCTCATCGGCGACAAAGGCACCGTTTATCTGCAAGGCAATGCGTTCGATGTTTTCAATATTCCCGTTACCGTCATCCTGGGGATAGAAGGTAAACAGGTTGCTACCTGCTGATAAAGGTTCCAGTGAGCCGTAGATGCGCGCGTAATTTGGCTCGCCCGTCTGTACATACCCCTGCACACTCAGACCATCATCTGCCAGCTCACTACTGACATTGAGCGTGTAGGTAATTGCCGCGCCACTGTAATCCCGGCTCGGCACGCCCAGTATGTAGTTATGGGTTTCACTGCTGTCATTCGGTTGCAGGCTGACTGCCTCCAGTGCCGGACGATGGATCACGCTGGCGTTAGTCCCATAATCACCGCGCATACCCTCGCTGTCGCTGATAAAGTCGTAGGTCACGGTTTCAGCGCTGGGTAATGACGTCGGGATTTCCAGTCTGACATAAGTCATTTCAACTACATCATCAGTGCCTTGACTTAGCGGACCATTCAGTTGCAATCCAAGACGCTGGATGATCGCCAGATCACCGGCACCATTGTCCTCAGGCGCAAAGGTGATCACATTTTCACCAGCTACCGGCACGACAGCCTGACCGTAGATCCGCGTATAGCTTGGTCCACCTGTTTGCACATAAGGCTGAATCGTCATACCACCATCTACCTGGGCCTGCGTAACATTTACGGTATAACTGAGATTAGCACCGTTGAGATCTGTCATACTGATCTCTTCGATATATTCCTGTGCGTTGCGCCCAACCCAATCCGGAATTAATAATGCCGCGGGAATACTGCCGTCGTAACCTACCGTTGCCGACGTACCGTAATCACCGCGCCAGCCCTGAGCACCATCACTGAAGTCATATTCAATAACCTCAGGTGGCAAATCATCGCCGGGCACCACAATCTGTACCTTACGGGTAAAGCTGGGATACTCGCCCTCAACTACCTGAATGTACAAATCATATAAGCCGGGGCTAAGCGGGGCAGCCACACTGATTTTGCCACTTTGCGTATCCAGCGCAAACAAGCCGGCTTCATTGCCACTTAACACCGTCCACTGTACCGCTGAAGTCTGATCATGGGGGTTGCCCAGATAATCATAAGAGACTAAATCCGCCACCTGCATACCCACTTCGGTGGTTTCATCCACGGTGATCAGAGATGGCTGATTAAACTGCGGCGCCAGCTCGCGAACATAGCCTTTCAACCACTTAAGCGCCGCTTTTTCTACGCCGGTGTCGTAGGCCAGGATGGCCCCTTGCTCTTCACGCCAGTGGCCGGGCAAATACCCCCACATGGTTACCCCTTTGATTGCCGGATGCGTCCAGAATGCCGGAAACAGGCGTTGGTATTCCAGCAACTGAGTGAGTTCATCAGCGCCGTCAATATCCAGCTCAGTCAGATAAATATCCAGACCCGTCTGGCTTTCCATCCGGTCAATATTACTGAGCATGGTTTCAAGTGGGCCGCCGGTTGAAAAAGCATGCCCCTGGAAACCAATTGCATCAATAAGGCCCCTCGATTGCAGCAGGTTGGCTAAATCAATCACCTTGTCGGTTCTGGCGTCAGAGTTAATCACGCTGTATTCGTTAAACATTAGCTGGGTGCTGGCCGGGAAAATGTCCCGCGCCATTTGGAAAGCGTTTACTATCCAATCGTAGTCTTCGGCTTTTTGTGCTGCCGTAGACGCATCATCGCCCCGGGCGAGGAAGAAAGCTTCCACCTCTGCAGTCACTTCAGGCGCGTACAAGCGCAAGCCATCAACGTAATTCGGTCGCCCATTACCACCATCCGGCGGCGCATTATCGAATTCATTCACCACCTCGATGAAATCCATCGCCGGGTAGCGTTGGTTAACGGCCTGATACCATTCAAGGATTTCATCTAGCTGTTCAGATGGCGACAAATCACTTATCCAGCCAGGTTGCTGACTGCCCCACACCAGGACGTGATGTTTATAGATAAAACCGTTATCTTTCGCCAGGTTGTAGGCTTCATCCAAAGCAGTCCAGTTAAACTGGTCGCGGACCGATTCAACCGAGCCCCATTTACCGGCGTTTTCTGCAGTCACCTGATTCCAGTACGCCTCAAAGTTTGGCCGCTGTGCGCCGCAACAAACGCCACCTAAAAACTTAGGCTGTCCGTCGGCTAATGGCGGGCCAGACGGCGTGTAGGTTTCTGGCGGCGTGACGATTTCGCCCGGTAAGCCATTTTCCAACTGGTCGACGGTATAGGTCAGCCCGACTGGCGCAAACACAAACTTATCAATGTCCAGACCATCCTCACGGCTGGCATAGCGGAAGACTTCGGTCACATTATTATCGGCAACGGTATATTCGCCATCCGGGATAGCCACCCACATAAAGGCTTCTAAGTTAGCCTCTCCACCGCTATCAACCACGGTATCCGGTTCATAACCGGGCTCGCCTGGCGCAGCATAGCCGCTGATACCATTGACCAGGATCCACTCATTAGCACTCCCCAGCGCCGAAGGGATATACATACTGTCATCACTAAACCCTTCCGGCCCCACACGAAGCCGTGCATACAGGTTATAGGTACCGGCCTGGTTGAAATTAACCAGTAATTCACCGACCCGGCTGTCATCTTCCGGTGGCGTGGTAGCATTCACCAGTGTGGTCACATACTCTGGCTCGCCGTTTTCTATAATCAGGTCCATGCCCAGGTAGTTTAATGTGGCATCTGCGCCGCCTTCTGCCTCAGCATAAATACCGATGTTGGGATTATCCTGTTCCAGTACCGGGGTAAAACTGAGTCGTTTACGCTCCAGGTTAAAGGAAACTGAAACCGCAGTGCTCTCGCCCGCTGCCAGGCTATCAGCACCGACGTCGAAATAGGGGACCCCATTACCGGTATAACCGTCAGCACCGTTGACCGCAATAGAACTATCAGTGATCAACACCCGAAAAGGTCCTTCGATAATGTCATCAGAGGTATTGGTCAGGGTAACCACCGAACTGTAAACCCGGTTAACCCTGTCTACAGTGGCTCGCGACGACGTTGTATCAACGCCGTCATTCAATGGCTGCCAGGCAGCACTGACCGGTGTAACCGCAGCCAGCCCGGCACTGATAAGTGCAATAGAAAAGGCGTTCAGTCTCATTGATCACCTCCCGTGCTACGCTGACGGTTTGCGAAAACCAGTCCGGCCAGCCCCAGGCCAAATAATAACGCCTGAGAAGGTGCACTTACGGCAACATTGTCGTCACCCACTGCGGTAATCGACACGTTATCTACTTGCAGAAATGAGCCGCCAAAATCGCTGCCGAACTCATCAAATCCAATGAGTAACTGAAATTCGAGGCTTAAATTAGCGAAAGCTGAAAGCGTCTCGTCGAGCATAATGTTAAGCGAATAGCTGTTATTACCGTCAATATCGGCGGAGAAAACACTGCCCAGCTGGCCATCCGCACCGTAATAACTGCCGCTGCCATCACCAAATGCCACCACAAAATTGTCGGCTATAAAGCCGTTATCAGCACTGCTGAACTCAGAACCGGCTGTCAAATCCACATTGAGTTGATATTGCTCGCCACTATTGAGCGAAATGTTTTGGAATAAAGTGTTAGCAAACCAGGCTTCAGTATTGCCAGCGTCCACTAGCAGTTCAGCGGCGCAATCCGGCCCGCTGGTAATAGTAAAGTCGTCCAGGACGCTGATATCACCAGCACCGTCGGTGTCTTTTGACCAGCCGTTATAACTGCAATCCGTAAAGCCACCATTAGTGATAACGCTGGCCATTGCCTGAGGCGCTGCACTGAGTAATAGCAGCACCCCGCCAATCATGAGTTTGTTCATAGTAGTACCCCTGTAATTTTTCTGTGTGTCCGGGCAATTTGCTGATTATGTGCGCAACATTGCCTTAAGTAGGGCATTGTGAACGCCAATAATTAACATCACTTACACATTTTTTTTACATTAGGGTTATTTTTTTGCACAACCTGATTGTTCAATAAGTAAACTGTCGCATTTACCAGATTGAGTAACGGAATTAACAATAAACATAATTAAAACAGCTATTTATAGATAACACTAGACAGATAAACAAAAAGCTATGCAGGCTTAGTCTGGCGAAAAAACCAATCTACAGTGAAGGTGGGGTTAACGATGTTGGTGAATTTTTACTCGCGCGGAGCGAAGGTCAGCCTATTTGGGCTGATGGATGTTCATCAGCAACTGGACTTCCGCTAAGGGCAGATCGCAGTTGTGCATGACTTCCTCGGCACTGGCACCGGACTGAATCATTTCAGCGGCACGTTGATACAGGCGACTGTCGGGATCCTGCTCACCTAAGGCGGTAAATTGCTGTTGTAAAGCAACCAGTGTCGCTTCGGTTTGTTCGGTATTTTTAGCTACCACCAGACTACGCGCCTGAATCTCTTCAAGCGTACTGGCGTTGATATGGAGTTGCTTTTTCAGAGCGCTGAGCTGCTGTTGTTGCTGTGCCAGCGCTTCGGTCAGCCGTGCATTGCTGCGACGACTGGCAAACCAGAGTACGATGGTAAAAAGCACCGAAAGGCATAAAGCAGCAACGGCTATCAGTAAAGACAGATTAACTTCCATGTGAAGTAAGAACGGCCGTTTAATTTACAGACTGCTTAGCTCGTCCCATTCCTCGTCGCTGAGAAGTTTATTGAGATCAACCAGAATAAGCAGCTCGCCGTCGCGGTTACTGACACCCTGAATAAACTTAGCGCTTTCCTCGGTGCCCACATTTGGCGCACTGTCGATTTCTGAAGACTTGAGGTAAACCACTTCGGCAACGCTATCTACCAGAATACCCACCACCTGTTCATCAGACTCAATAATGACCACACGGGTGTTATCGGTAACTTCTTCCGGTGGTAGCCCGAAGCGAGCGCGGGTATCAATAACGGTGACCACGTTACCACGCAGGTTAATAATACCTAACACGTAATCCGGCGCTCCAGGTACCGGAGCGATCTCAGAGTAACGTAATACTTCCTGCACCTGCATTACATTAATACCGTAGGTTTCCTCGCCTAACCGATAGGTTACCCATTGCAATACCTGATCGTCGACATTGCCTGCGTTATTATTTCTGTCATCACTCATGCACTTGGCTCCACTTGACTATAGTACCTGGTCTTTACTGCCCAAGCCGTTATTCAGCATTGATATTAGTTCATCAACATCCAACAATGCACACATTTTATTTTTTACCATACCGGCGAGCCAGGGACGCTTTGCATTCGCCTGACGCCATTTCACGTCGTCCTTGCTTAGGGTCACTGTATTAACCAGTTTTTCGCTGGCTAACCCCCACGGACTATCGCCTAACATAATGAGATACTGATAGTTTAGCTTATCCGCCAGAGTTTGGTCGTATTTTTCCGGCATAACCCATCGCGCGGTATCCACAACGCTTAATTTTTCTTCCCGATGCAGCATGACACCCATAAACCAGGCTGGTTTACCGAATAACGGACCAATTTTGGTCAGGTTATGAATACCGCCCAGGGTAATCAGCGGCACTGCCAGAGTTAAACCGGCCACTTCAAAAAACAATGCCTGGAACGCGTTATCCAAGCGTTCTTCAAGAGGTTTTAAAGGCACACCTGGAGGCGGCACCGCAGCTTTCTCTTCAACCCTCGCTATAACTTCAGCGATGACTTCTTCGGCGGCAATGTCCTGTTCGGTTTCAACCGGCTCGCTTACTGGTGGAGACACAGGTGGAAGTGTCGCCTCCGGTACTTCCGGCGTCAGCTCTACCGTTGCCTTTTCTAACAGCCTGGCGGTACGCGCCGTTACGTCTGCCGGATCTTCGACATCGCGTAATAAACTGCTGAGGTATTCTTCCATCACCTCTTCTTTAGCAAACGGTGTATCTTTGCTCATATTAGTCACTATCCAGGACGTTGAGTAATTTCTCGTAAGCAAACACGCCACGAGCTTTGGGATACACTATGGATGCCGGCGCCTGCATCTGGCTGGCGTCCCGGAATCGCGTATCCACTGGTATCATACCTTTCCAAATCTGTTCTTTGTAGTCCAGCAGCAATTGTTTCTGGGCTGCTATGGCAGCGTTAATACGCTTGTCAAACATGGTCGGCACTATGATCGTATCAAAATTCCGCGACAGGGTTTTACCCATAATTTTGAGCGTATGCATCATCCTGTCGAGTCCTTTCAGGGCTAAAAACTCTGTTTGCACCGGCACGATCACCTTCTGACAGGCCGCCAGTGCATTAACCATAAGCACGCCCAATACCGGCGGACAATCGATTAGCACATAGTCAAATTGCGACTCAATTTGTTGCAGTGCTTTTTTCAGCACCAGCCCCATCCCAATCTGGTTGCCCAGCGACCGGTCTAAGGTAGCCAGGGCCATGGTGGATGGCAGAATAAACAGGCTGTCGAGCTTACTGGGACATAAACAATCCAGTACTTTATCGTCACTTAAGCCGGAAGGATTAGCAAAAATGTCATACACCGAGCTGGAAAGCTCTTCTGAATCAATGCCGAAGTAATAACTTAGCGAAGCATGGGGATCCATATCTACCAGTAAAACGTTAAAGCCACGTTTTGCCAGTATCCCGCCCAGAGTGACCGTCGTGGTGGTTTTACCGACGCCACCTTTCTGATTGGCTATGGTCCAAATTTTCAACGCTTCTCTCCCGCCTGCCAGTAATTATCGATCAGGACATTTCGGTTTTAATGCATTCACCAATGTCATTAATGCCAATATTCACTTCGGCAAGTCTGTCGACCGTTACCGCCTGTGGCATACCATACACCACGCTGCTCTCTTTATCCTGCGCCCAGACCTTCGCGCCCAGCGATTTCAGTGTCCGGCACCCTTCCCGGCCATCGGCCCCCATTCCGGTCAGAATAACCGCCAGGGTATCGCCACCGTATATTTTTGACAGGCTGTTAAAGGTAATATCCACACTGGGCTTGTAGCCAATATCCGAGGAGTTTACCTCTTTGATCACAATGTAAGTATGACCGGCGCGCTTTTCGACTTCCATCTGCTTACCCCCAGGCGCCAGATAGGCACAGCCCGCCTGCACAACCTCGCCGTGTTCAGCCTCTTTTACCCGAATCTGACAGTGCTGATTCAACCGTTCAGCAAAAGCATGAGTAAAAGTCCCCGGCATATGCTGAATCAGAAAGATCGGAAAAGGAAACCGCGCCGGCAAATGCGTTAACACTTTTTGCAGTGCAACGGGACCACCGGTTGACGCACCAATTGCCAGGCAGCGATAGCGCTTGCCACTGCGTTGAACCTGCGACACCACGACCGGTTCAGCTGTGTCCTTACTGCCACTGAGCAAGGTAGAACTTCTGACAAAAGTAGATTTAGGCGCATTCGCCGGCATTGATCGCGTCGGTTTAGCCGGTTGCGGCGGTGCCTTTTTTAGCAGACTGGCTGGACGCGGCGTGGGCCGGGGTCGAAGCGACGCAACCGGAGCCCGGCGCGCCAGTAAACGCACTTTGGTTCTTAACAGCGTTGCTGCATCACTGCGATCTTTAGCGATGTCCTCAAAACGCTTGGGCAAAAAGTCTACCGCACCGGCTTCCAGCGCATCCAGTGTGGCGGTAGCACCTTCATGGGTCAGCGACGAAAACATGATAATCGACACCGGACATTCGGCCATTATACGCTTAACCGCTTCAATGCCGTCCATCAACGGCATCTCAACGTCCATGGTGACCACATCCGGGCGCAGCGCTTTAACTTTTTCTACGGCTTCGCGCCCGTTGGCAGCTTCACCGACCACTTCCAGTGACCGGTCTTCGTTCAGAATATCTTTGACCCGACGGCGATAAAAGCTGGAATCGTCAACAACCAGGACTTTAAAAGCCATTCAATAACAATCCTCTTCTCTACGCCTTATTTGATCGCTTTGCGGGCGTATCGCTTAAGCAGGCTCGGAATATCCAAAATCAGTGCAATACCGCCGTCTGAGGTAATGGTTGCTCCGGCCATACCAGGGGTACCTTGCAGTAAGGCGTCCAGAGGTTTAATGACCACCTCCTCCTGACCGATCAAGGCATCCACCACAAAGCCCACCTGTTTGGTACCCATTTGCACCACAACCACATGACCTTTGTTTCGTTCGATATTTTTAGGACCACGGATCAGCCATTCGCCGAGGAAAAACAGCGGTATCGCCTTAGAGCGAACTATCATGGTTAACTGACCATCTACGGTGTTGGTCTTTTTAATATCCATGTTTATGATTTCGCTCACCGCGCCCAGTGGTAACGCAAAGGTCTGTTTGCCTACCACGATCATCAGCGTTGGCAGAATCGCCAGCGTCAGCGGTACCTTGATTTCCAAACGGGTACCACGACCCAGTTGAGAATCAATATTGACGGTACCGTTGAGTTGGTTGATCTTGGTTTTCACCACGTCCATACCCACGCCACGGCCAGAAATATCACTGATTTCTGTTTTGGTTGAAAACCCTGGTGCAAAAATCAGATTAAACGCTTCAACATCAGACATACGCGCTGCCGCATCGGCATCGAGTACGCCTCGGGAAATCGCAATGTCTTTCAGTTTATCAGGGTCCATCCCCTTACCGTCATCTTCGATGACCAGTAATATGTGATCCCCTTCCTGTGACGCTGACAGTTTAACTTTACCCATGCGGGGTTTGCCTGCTGCCTGCCGATCATCCGGCATTTCAATACCGTGATCCACCGAGTTTCGCACCAGGTGAACCAGCGGATCGGCCAGTGCTTCTACCAGGTTTTTATCCAGATCGGTTTCTTCCCCTTCCAGTTCAAGGGTGATTTCTTTCTTGAGGCTGCGCGCCAAATCTCTAACCACCCGGGGGAAGCGACCAAATACTTTTTTGATTGGCTGCATGCGGGTTTGCATTACTGCCCCCTGCAGGTCGCCGGTCACGACATCCAGATTAGCAATGGCCTTGGACATTGACTCATCGTTAATACTAATACCCAGACTCAGCAGTCGGTTACGCACCAATACCAGCTCACCAACCATGTTCATGATCTGATCAAGGCGGCGGGTATCCACCCGAACCGTTGTTTCTGCCTGTGGCGCTGCAGGTGGAGCCTTTTTCTCTTCTTTTTTGGCGGCAGGCTCTGCTGCTTTAGCAGGAGCTGCCGGCTTGCTTTCAGCTTTGGCTGGCGCAGGCGCTTTAGCTGCCGGTTTGGCCGCTGGCGCTGCGGTTTTAGCCGGTTCAGGTTGGGTGTTTTCGACTTTTACCCGTGGCTTCTCAGCCGGTTTATCTGCTTTAGGTACGCCGACGCCGGGGCCTTTACCCTGACCATGTAATTGATCCAGTAAGGCTTCAAACTCGTCATCGGAGATTTCTTCATCGCCTCCCGACTCAGAAGGCGGAGCCGGACTGGCCGCTGGCGGGGTCGCAGGTGCTGCAGCTTCACCGCCAAATTGCCCCTTACCATGTAACTCATCGAGCAGCGCTTCAAACTCATCGTCAGTAATGTCTTCATCACCACCGCTGCTGGCAGTTGGCGCTGGTGTTGGTGTGGGCGCCGGAGTTGGCGCTTTAGCGGCCGATGCGCCTGGCGCACCACCGGTACCATGCAGCTCATCCAGCAGCGCTTCAAACTCATCTTCTGTGATGTCTTCAATCAGCTCTGACGGGCTGCCTGTAGTGGCAGTCTCTTCTTCCAGCTCGAAAGTTTCTTCTTCAACAGGTTCAGCTTCGGCAGCGGGCGCTTCGTTCTGAGTGTCGTCAAAGATATTTTCATCCGGAGTTTCCGGATTGCTCAATTTATGCAGTGTTTCAACCAGCGCCGCGTCAGCCGGTTCCAGCGGCTCGCGCATTTTGACCTTTTCAAACATCTCAACCACAACGTCGGTGGCTTGCAGGATAGTATCCATGAGCTCCGGCGTAAGAGAACGCTGGCCATTGCGCATAACGTCAAATACGTTTTCCGCGCCGTGGCATATTTCGACCAGTTCAGTTAGTGACAGAAATCCGGCACCACCTTTTACGGTGTGATAACCCCTGAATATGGCATTGAGAAGGTCCTTATCCTCTGGATTATTTTCCAGATCGACTAACTGCTCCTGGAGTTGCTCAAGAATTTCTCCGGCTTCAACCAGAAAATCCTGCAAAATATCTTCATCGACATCAAAAGACATGTATCCGCTCCCCTAAAAACCCAGGCTGGATAAAAGGTCATCCACATCATCCTGGCCAGACACCACATCGTCACGCGACTCGGCATCAATAATTGGCCCTTCAGCAACAATCGCTTTTTCGACCTTCGGCTGCGAAGATTTGACCGTTTTTGTCGCTTCTGCACCGCCAAACACAGTAAGCATGTGGACCAGACTGTCTTCTACTTCTTTTACCAATTCAATTACGCGCCGGATAACCTGACCGGTTAAATCCTGATATCCCTGCGCCATCAGCACTTCGGTAAGCAGCCCCATCATCTTATCGGCATCTGCCACGGAAGACTCAAGGTGTTTATCCAGGTCAAGACACATTGATTTAAATTCGTCGAGCTCGATTTCGCGGTTCATTAACTTTTTCCACTCAGGCATCAGACTGTCTAATTGCCCTTTCATGGTTTCCACAATCGACATGCTCTGTTCCACAGCATCCATTGTAGTATTAGCCGCTTTTTCGGTTTCTTCAATAACGTAGGTTAATCGGGTCTGCGCATCCGGGATATCTTCGTTTGCCAAACCGGCAATTCGTTCATCCAATTGAAAGTTATTTAATGAGTCGTGCAACTGACGGGTAAGCTTACCCACTTCAGCGAATAATTCGACAGACTCTTTCATGGTGACAGCGTCAAGCAGGGCATTGGCAGAATCGGTATCACCTTCTTCCAGAAAGGTAACCAACTGCTTCGCTTCATCCAGCGTAATGGGGACTTTCTTTTTATCAGTCATCCAGTTGTCCTCGGCGGTTAAACACGTTACTGGATTAACCTAAACGTTCAAAAATCTTTTCTAGTTTTTCTTTTAGCGTAGCGGCAGTGAACGGTTTAACTACGTAGCCATTTACTCCCGCCTGAGCGGCCGCTACGATTTGCTCTTTTTTCGCCTCGGCAGTTACCATCAGTACCGGTAAATGCTTGAGGCTGTCGTCCGCTCGAATCGCCCGCAGCAGGTCAATCCCCTGCATTCCAGGCATATTCCAGTCGGTTACTACAAAGTCGAAGTCGCCCTGCTGCAGCATTGGCAGCGCAGTACTTCCATCATCAGCCTCCTGAATATTGGAAAAGCCAAGATCTTTGAGTAAGTTTTTGATAATCCGTCTCATCGTAGAAAAATCGTCTACCACGAGAATTTTCATATTCTTATCCAAAATTGCCTCCAGTGAGGATAGTCATATTGTTAGTATAGTTAATGTTACTCACCAGTCTGCCAGGACCGCATGCGCGCTTTGAGTTTTAACATCGCCTGGCTGTGAATTTGACTGACCCGTGATTCACTTACCTCGAGAACCTCGCCGATTTCCCGCAGGTTTAATTCTTCGTCATAATACAAGGATAGTACGATCGCTTCACGCTCTGGTAATGTAGTAATAGCATGCGCCAGCGCTTTTTGAAATGAACCTTGCATTAAATCTTCCAGCGGCGAATCCGTTCCCCGCGACTCATCTGTCGCGATCACGTCTTCAGACACGCCTAAGTCTTCAATACCCACCAGTTTACCGGCATTGACCTCTGATAGCATCTGATGATATTCAGGCAGCGACACATCCAGCTTAGCCGCTATATCGACATCCCGTGCATCCCGCCCGGTTTCACGCTCTACCTGTGAGATCGCATCAGAAATGGCCCGGCCATTCTTATGCACCGACCGGGGTGTCCAGTCGCCTTTGCGGATTTCATCAAGCATGGCGCCGCGGATCCGAATTCCGGCAAACGTTTCGAAACTGGCGCCTTTACTACCGTCAAAGTTTCTTGCCGCCTCAAGCAGGCCAATCATTCCGGCCTGGATCAGGTCATCAACAATTACACTGGCTGGCAGCCGAGCCATCAAGTGGTGAGCAATACGTTTAACTAAAGAAGCATGTCGCTCAACCAGCTGCGCTTTATCGGTTTGTTGTTGGTACGCTGCAGCTTTGCTATTCACGCTATCTCCCTGCCACCTTCGACGCGATTAGTTGCTCAACGAAGAACTCAAGGTGTCCGCCAGGCTGCGCCGGGATAGGCCAGGTCATGGCTTTTGTTGCCAGCTGACTAATTGCTACGGATGCCGGAGATGATGGAAAAGCATCAACAATGGCAGTTTGTTTACGAACCGCCCGGCGAATATTTTCGTCAAAGGGAATGGTTGCCACCAACTCCAAAGCAACATCGAGGAATCGCCCGGTGACTTTAGACAGTTTACTGAATAACTCCTGGCCCTCGCGCACGTCTCTGACCATGTTGGCAACAATCTTGAAGCGGAAAATACCATGGTCGCGGTTGAGAATTTTAATCAGTGCGTAGGCATCGGTAAGTGAAGTTGGTTCGTCACATACCACCACCAGGATATCCTGGGATGCTCTTGAAAAACTCAGCACCATGTCAGAGATACCCGCGGCGGTGTCAACGATTAGCACGTCGATTTGCGAGCGCAGTTCGCTGAATGCGCGAATAAGCCCCGCGTGCTGAGTAGGCGACAGCTCGGTCATTGACTGGGTACCAGAGGTCGCCGGGGCAATTTTAATCCCATGCGGGCCAGTGACCAGCACCTCGTCTAGTGTGCATTCGCCGGACAACACATGAGACAGATTCTTCTCAACGCGTAATCCCAGCATCACGTCTACGTTGGCCAGCCCAAGGTCTGCATCCAGAACCATGACCTTTTTGCCCTGTTTTGCCATTGCAATAGCGGTGTTCAGAGTAACGTTGGTTTTCCCTACTCCGCCCTTACCGCCAGTGACGGCTATTACCTTGATTAATCGTGATTGATTCATCTTTCGTAAGCTACTCGCCTGGTCTTCAATCATACTGCCTGTGCTGTGTTTACATCGGAACTGCTATTAGTATGATTCAAACCATACTTTTTATAAAGCTTTGCTGCTAAAGAGATTATAGATTTTGCATTTGCAACATGAATATCTTCAGGCACCTGTTGGCCATCGGCAACATAACTGACTGGCAATTGCGCTTCAATCACATTACTGATCACTTCACCTAAACTATAGCACTCATCCAGCTTAGTGATGATACATCCTTGCAAATCAATACTCTTATAGGCGTTTATAATGTGCTTAAGTGTAGCCTGTTGCGTGTTACCCTGCACAACTAAATAGTTTTTTACCTGCTGACCGCTGACCTGACCAAAAGTTGCCAATTGGCTGATCAAGCGGCTATCACGCTGACTAAAGCCCGCGGTATCAATCAATACCAGGCGTTTATTACGTAGCTGGAACAGCAGATCGGCTAATTGTTCACCAGACTGCGCTTTGCGAACCGGGCAACCAATAATTTTTCCATAAGTGGCTAATTGCTCATAGGCAGCGATGCGGTAAGTATCAATCGTTATCAGGGCAACCTGGTCGGCTCCATATTTTTGTGCATAACGGGCCGCCAGTTTGGCAATAGTGGTGGTTTTGCCTGTGCCAGTTGGCCCCACTAACGCCACTACCCCCTGTTGAGTAAGAATATCATCGTTATTGGTCGTCAGACGATTGGACAAAAGTTTTAACAGATATAACCAGGCTTCACGTTCATTACAATCCGCTGGCGTGTAAGTCACCAATTGAGCAGCCAGCGCCTGGCTGATGCCCATGTCACAAAGCTGCTGATGCAGATAACGTTGCTGCGGTTTAAGGCGCGAGTGCTGCTGTTGCTGCATATCCGCCAGTTGAAACTGCAATACATTGCGTAGCGAGGCAATCTCGGCGCGAATATCGGCCAGAGTGCCACCGCTGGTAAGCTCAGTGTCTTCGTTTTCGGCGTCAAATACCGGGCTTTTCGGCGTAACTGACGCAACCTCCGGAGCGGGCTTTACAGGTGCACGTTTCTCCGCTTCCGCATTGGCCGCTTCGACGCGCTGGGCCACCGCGGCTTTTTGCTCAGCCTGCTTTTCCAGCAGGGCTCGTAAGGTATCCGGTCCATCATCACCGATAATTTCACTCAAGGTCGGCAAACTGCCTTCGCTTGTTACAGCCGTCGGCGCTTTGGGCTTAGGCGGTACCGATAGTTTAGCGACCGGCTCCTTATCATAGGCCGCTACCAGTTCAATACCGTCGGCCACTTTGCGGTTTGACATGATCACCGCGTCACTACCCAGTTCATTTTTTACCTGGCTTAATGCTTCACGCATGTCTTTGCCAAAAAATCGTCTAATTTTCATAATGACCTCTTAGGTATCAGGGTGTCTGTCAGGTTACTGACCGACGGAAGAAACAATGCGAACCTGCTTGTCATCCGGGATTTCCTGGTATGACAATACATGCAAGCCATTCACTGCATTCTTTAAGAATCTCGACAATACCGGGCGTAACATACCCGATGTTAATAATACAGCTGGCTCACCTGCCAGTTCCTGCTGCTGACCGGCCTGTTGCAACGACTGTTGCAAGCGTTCAGCCAGGCCCGGCTCGATTCCGGCACCGTCATCACCACCAGCCTGCAATGACTGATGTAACATCTGCTCTAATTCAGGTGCCAGCGTGATCACCGGCAGCTCTGCCCCACCGCTGTTAATTTCCTGCACAATTAAGCGTTTCAGGGCAATGCGAACGGCCGAGACCAAGACATCAGGATCCTGACTCTTCGGTGCATATTCAGTGAGCGTCTGCACGATGGTACGCATATCGCGGATAGGCACGCCCTCGTACAACAGGGTTTGCAGTACTTTTACCACCGTCGCCAGTGACAGCAGATCAGGAATAAGCCCTTCAACCAGTTTCGGATTATGTTTGGCCAGCATATCCATCAGTTGCTGTGCTTCTTCAAAACCGAGCAACTGATAAGCATTATTGGTTAATAACTGGCTAAGGTGGGTAGCAATAACGGTGGCCGCATCCACCACGGTGTATCCCAGGGTTTGTGCATGCTCACGCTGCGCTGGTTTAATCCATATCGCATCCAGACCAAATGCCGGATCACGGGTAGCCCGCCCTTCCAGTTTGCCAAAAACCTGGCCAGGATTAATAGCCAGCTCTTCGTCATGACTGACTTCCGCATCGCCAATGGTCACCCCAAGCATGGAAATATTGTAAGCGCTAGGGTCGAGATCCAGATTATCGCGAATGTGCACCGGCGGGATCAGAAAGCCCAGTTCCTGGGACAGTTTCTTACGTACCCCTTTAATCCGTGTCAGCAATTCGCCACCCTGGGTTTTATCTACCAGCGGAATTAACCGATAGCCCACTTCCAGGCCAATGGTATCGACATGCTGAACGTCATCCCAACCAAGCTCTTTAACCTCAGCCGGCACATGATCTTCATTATTATTGGCGACCACCGGTACCGGCGGTTGCTCGGCCTTACGTTTTTCGGCATAGGTCTGATAATAAGCATAGCCGCCGGCCAGCGCCGAGAAAGTCAGAAACGCCAGGTGTGGCATACCGGGCACAATGCCCATCACAAACAGAATGCCAGAAGAAATATACAGCGCCTTTTTGTTACCCAGTTGCGTGGTGATCTCGCTGCCCATTTCCTGGCTTTCATTTTCACG
>CATMRP010000085.1 GCA_950073835.1 uncultured Alteromonadaceae bacterium | reverse complement strand
CCGAACGTTAATCGGTTAATATCAATGAGCTCGATAATGTCATTGGCCAACTCATCCAAGTCATGACCATCGTAAGTGTCACCTTCAACTTCGTAGAAATCGTCTAACTGACCACCGAGATATTCGATTGTAAATCGAGGACCATTATCTTCTGGTTATTCATCAACAATTCCTGTCATATCGTCAGCGCTCCGCTAAATTCCCTGTACACGTCAACCATCCGTAAATAATGAGCAAGTTCAATTTGTGCCAGTTGATCGCGGCTTGTTAGCAATTCTCTCTCGCTATCTAGCAATAGTAAGAAATCAATTGTGCCAGCTTTATATTGTGAACGGGAAATTGAAACCGCCTGTTGGCTACTGGCAAACTGACGCTCAGCATTGGCGAGTTGTTCGCGACTCAACTGATAATGGTTTAATGATAGCTGCATCTGGTTAACCGCATTGATTACGGTTTGCTCGTATTGTGCCATGGCGATATCTGCGTCAGCTTCTGCCATTTTGATGCGGGTTTTCACCGCCCCTAAATTTAACCCTGACCATTGGATAGTCGGCGTGATATTCCAGCTCTCGCTAGCGCTGTTTAAAGCCAGCCCTGGTGACGAAATAAAGCCAAGAAAGCCGCTGACCGACAGCGATGGGTACAAATCTGCTTTATTTATACCTATTTGCGCCGTACTCGCTGCCAGGTTGCGTTCGGCACTCGCTATATCCGGCCTGAAATTGAGATAGTTGCTGTTACTGGCAATGACTATGGGTTGGTTTAATCGTGGTAGTGACGCTGAACTATTAATTTGCAGTGCCTGTACTGGTGTAGCCAATAATGCGGCCAGTGTACCTTTGGCCGTTTCACTGGCGATTCGAATTGCCGGAATATCGGTTTTCACCCGATATATTTGCGTATCGATTTGTGCCATTTCAAGCCTGGTGGCACTTCCGGCATTCATTTGTGCCTCAATAATTTCTTTGCTTTGCAGCAAGAACTGCAGATTTATCTCCGCATAAATCAAGCGAAGCTGCGCACCTCGGTACTGGCCGTAACTTCGCGCCACCTGACTGACTATTTGTAAACGCGCATCCTGCCACAACAGCTTAGCCTGTTCGGCCCGGGCGTTGGCGGCTTCGGTAGCACGTTGTAATTTGCCAAACAAATCCGTGTCCCAACTGAGGCTTAACCCCTGGGTAAATCCGCGCATTGTTATGCCATCATCCTGGCTAAGTATTGATGCATTGCGTGATGCCTGATACTCAGCCGATAGCGTACCATCAGGATAGTGGTCTGCCTGCGCGCCAGAAAATACCGCATAAGCCCGGTCTACGTTAGCGGCAGCCTCCACAATGCTACGGTTTTTAGCTAAAGCCTGTGCTATCAGTGCACTTAGCTGGTCATCATTGAATTGATCCCACCACGCTGATAGAGAAAATACTGGCTGATAGCTTTCCTTCATATCAACGTTAAGTACCTGCTGTGGCGGCTGGTAATCAGGTCCGACTGCGCAAGCGGATAACAGGCTGGATAATATCATTGCGCTGAAATAAAGGCGGGATTTATTCATCGGTTGCCTCCTTATGAGCGGGTTGTTTTAGGGTCGGACGGGCTACCACTCTTTTGGCCAGATAGTAGTAAAAAAGCGGAGTGAGTAAGAGCCCGAACACGGTTACGCCTATCATGCCTGAAAACACGGCCACACCCATTGCCTGGCGCATTTCAGCACCGGCACCGGTAGAAAATACCAGTGGCGCAACGCCCATGATAAAGGCAATAGAGGTCATTAATATCGGGCGTAACCGCAGTCTGCCAGCCTCCAGGATCGCTTCCATAATGGTCATGCCCTGCTCTTGTAATTCTTTTGCGAATTCAACAATAAGGATGGCATTTTTGGTGGCCAGACCTACCAGCACAATGAGGCCAATTTGGGTCAGAATGTTGTTATCACCGCCGTAAAGTAAAACGCCGCTTAATGCTGATAGCAGTGTCATCGGAATGATAAGCACTATCGCCATGGGTAATCGAACGCTCTCGTATTGTGCGGCCAGCACCATAAACACAAGCACTATCACCAGCGGGAAAACCAGCATATTGGCATTGCCTGTCAGAATTTGTTGGTAAGTCAGCTCGGTCCATTCGTAAGTCATGCCGTTTGGTAATGTTTCTTCCAGAATACGTTCGATGGCCGCCTGCGCCTCACCGGAGCTAAATCCAGCAGCCGGACCACCGTTAATTTCGGCAGTGGTAAACCCGTTGTAATGCATAACGCGATCGGGGCCAGCAATATCACTAACCTGAATAAACGAGTCGAGTGACACCATCTCCCCATTATTATTACGCACTTTCAACTGCCCTATTTGCTCTGCAGATGTTCGGAACGGCTCATCAGCCTGCATGTTGACCTGAAAGGTACGGCCAAACAGATTGAAGTCATTCACGTAGGTAGAGCTCATGTAACCTTGCATGGTCTGGAATAACTGATTGAGATCCACGCCCTGCTGCTTGGTTTTATCGCGATCGACTGCAATATCCAGTTGTGGCACATTCACCTGGTAGCTGGAGAATACACCAGCTAGTTCCGGCGTTTGATAGGCTTTCTGCATCACTTGTGTGGTCATGTCGTTAAGAGCTTTAAAGCCGTACCCTGCCCGATCTTCAATTTGCAAACGAAAACCACCAATGGTGCCCAGTCCCATTACCGGTGGCGGTGGGAAAATCGCCACATAGGCTTCTTTAATGCTACTGTACTGACCGTTAAGCTCTGCCGCGATGGCATTTGCCGACATTGAAGGCTCGGTGCGTTCATCAAAATCAGACAGCATCACAAATACAATACCGCTGTTGGTGGCATTGGTGAAACCGTTCACACTGAGTCCAGGAAAGCCAAGAGCAGCTTCTACCCCTGGATGTGCCAGGGCTATGGATGTCATTTCTTCAATCACGAGAGCGCTACGATCCAGCGATGCGGCATTGGGTAATTGGGCAAAAGCAATCAGATATTGTTTATCCTGTGCCGGAATATAGCCCGATGGAGTAGTGTTAAACTGCAGTCCGGTGATCCCCACTAACACGATATAAAGTGTGGCAACCAGGGCGCCACCACGTATTACCTTTTTCACCACAAATCCGTAGCCACGGGAAAGTTTGCTAAAAAAATGATTGAACGGGGTAAATAACCAACGGCCAAACAGCATATCGATGATCCGGGTTAAACGGTCTTTGGGGGCATCGTGGCCTTTTAATAATAACGCCGACAGCGCCGGGCTCAGCGTTAACGAATTAATCGCAGAAATAAACGTAGAAATAGTAATGGTGAGTGCAAACTGCTTGTAAAACTGGCCGGTAAGGCCGGTCATAAACGCGGTTGGAATAAACACCGAAGCCAGTACCAGCGTGGTAGCGACGATGGGACCAGTAACTTCTTTCATTGCCTTAACCGTGGCATCAATGGGCGATAACCCTTCGCTAATATTGCGTTCGACGTTTTCGACCACCACAATGGCATCATCTACCACAATCCCTATGGCCAGAACCAAACCAAACAAAGACAGCGCATTCAGTGAAAACCCCAGTAGCTGCATAAAAGCGAAGGTACCAATCAGCGACACAGGTACTGCCACTAAAGGGATCACCGACGCTCGCCAGGTTTGTAAAAACAACACAACCACTATCACCACAAGCAAAACAGCTTCCAGCAGCGTTTTGACTACTGCTTCGATCGAACCCTTTACAAAAACGGTGGGGTCGTAGGCGATTTCGTAGGCAACCCCTGCAGGGAAATTCTGCGACAGTTGCTCCATGGTGGCACGCACATCATCAGAAATTTGAATTGCATTGGAGCCCGCCGCCTGAAATACGCCCATTCCCACTGCGGGTTTACTGTTAATGGTTGAGCGTAACGCATAAGAATTAGCACCCAGTTCGATGCGTGCAACATCTTTTAAACGACTAATCTCACCATTAGTGCCTACTTTGATGATGATATTTTCAAACTCTTCTACGCTGTCTAGGCGCCCTTTCACGTTCATCAGAATATTAAAGTCGGCCCGAGCAACAGGTTGTGCACCTAAACTACCGGCAACCACTTGTTGGTTTTGTTCGCGGATGGCGTTGGAAATATCTACCGGCGTCAGGTTTAATGCCGCCACGCGCGAGGGATCCAGCCATACGCGCATACTGAATTCGCCGGCACCAAACTGGCGAACCTGACCAACACCCTTAACCTTTGCCAGTTCATCGATAACATTCAGCGTGGCGTAGTTAGCCAGATACAACATGTCGTAGCGTTCGTTGGGTGAGTACAGGTGGACCACCAGAGTAAGGTTTGGTGAGGCCTTCTCGGTAACAACACCTAATCGCTGTACTTCCTGCGGTAAGCGCGGTAATGCACGGTCTACACGGCTTTGCACCTGACTTTGCGCCAGATCCACATCACTGCCAATGGCAAAAGTAACAGTAAGTGTCATACGACCGTCGGCGGTAGATTGCGACGACATATACAACATGTTTTCAACACCGTTTATTTCTTGCTCCAGCGGAGAGGCGACGGTTTCGGCTATCACCTGAGGGTTGGCGCCAGGGTAATTAGCGGTGACCACAACGGTAGGCGGCACCACCTCAGGATATTCAGTAACAGGCAACTGCCATACCGCTATGCCGCCGGTAATAATAAACAGCAATGACAGGACCGAAGCGAACACCGGCCTGCGTATAAAGTACTGAGAGAACATTCGAGTAGGCTCCTACTGTCCAGATTGAAGGGTATACGACGCGGTTAACGCAAGGTGCTCCGGATCGAGCTGACGTTGCGCCGTCTCAATTGCAGCAATGGCATCTGCGCTTGCCATGGTGGTTGCCTCTGGCGTGATTTGACTACCCGGCATTACCCGCTGCAGGCCGCTGACAATTATGTCGTCGCCGGATTCGAGGCCCGCACTGACTATGCGCAGATCGCCCAGTGACTCGCCCAGTTTTACCGGGCGGTATTCCACGGTGTTGCCCTCTCCTACTACCAGGACAAACTTATTATTAAGATCGGTACCAATGGCTTTATCGTCGATCAGAATGCCATCGTAGGTTGGTGTACCGGCAATACGTATGCGGGCATATAAGCCCGGCATAAGCTGTTTATCTGGATTATTAAAAGTGGCTCTTAGCGTAATTGATCCGGTTTGTTCATTTACCTGGTTATCGATAAAGTCGATGTAGCCTGGGTAACTAAAGGTAGTATCACCCGCCAACGCCATTGATACAGGTTGGCGCATACCGCTTTGCGACTCGGTCAGTTCGGTGCGCACATAATTGAGGTAGGTTTGCTCATCCACGTTAAAGTACGCGTACATTTTATTGGTTGAAACAATGCGCGTAAGCTCGCTTTGCCCGGCTGTTACATAATTACCCTGAGTAATGTGCGCACGGGATACGTGTCCGGACACTGGCGCTTTTACCCTGGTGTAAGATAAGTCCAGTTCAGCACGTGTTAAGGCTGCCTGAGTCGCAGCGGCATCAGCAACCGCTTGTTGCAAAGTTGCCTGACGAATATCAAGCGCTTCCTGGGATATAGCGTTTAGATCGATCAATGATTTACCACGTTTAAACTCCGAGCGGGCCAACTCAACCCGGCTGTTTGCGCTGGTCAACTGTGCCTGTAAACGCTCTACTTCTGCCTGAAAGGGGGCCGGATCGATCTGAAGTAACACCTGGCCCTTTTGAACTAAGGCCCCTTCGGTAAACAGAACTCGCTCAATATACCCTGATATACGCGGTATAAGTGTGACTGTCTCTGGTGCACTCAATCGACCACTGAACTCATCCCATTCGCTTAAACGTAAACTGATGACTTCGGCCACACTAACAGTAGGAGCACTCATGGCGGGTGCCGATTGCTCATTTTTATCTGTGCTGCAGCCAACCAGGATAGCTGTGGTCAGAACGCTCATAATGATCAATGGGGCTTTGTTTAACTGAAACATAATCACTCCTTTTAATAACAAACAATCAGCACGACATTGGCTAAGCAGCGCTTAGTGCTGGCTCTGTGAACGAGCGAAATATTATTAAAGGAAGGGAATTTGGTTAATATCTGATACTGGCTTTTGATTGCACGATTCTACAGTTGCTGTAGGATCGGGCAATGAAAGGCGAGAATTGTGTAAGTTGAGATTATTAGTAAAGCCCCCGTTATTAAGGGCCATATTAATTGTCTTGGTTTGTTTTGATGATTGCAGTACTTTCCTGATCCTACAATGCTGCGGATTGTTTAATACTCTTCAATGCTTGCCTGATTCTACAAATCGCTGAGTCTTCCTATAGGCGATAAGCAAATAGTCGCTATACTTTAACGGTTAATTCGGGGGATTTATGGATCAGCAACTCAGACAATATCAACAATCGTTAATCGCGCTCACTGAGCGAGTTAGTACCGACGAAGGAATTAACGATACCAATGTGCCAGGGGTAAGAACGCTGCGCAGTTCGTCTAAAACCTGCAACAGTCCTGCTATTTACGAGCCAATGGTTTGTTTACTCTTACAGGGCAGCAAAAACCTGTACGTGGGCGATCAGAAAATTCACTATAACGAATTAAGCTATCTGATTATTCCGATTATGATGCCGGTGACAGGTGAAATCGTGCAGGCCTGCGAAACTAAACCGTATATCGGAATTAGTGTATCGCTGGATTTACGAGAGTTGTCAGAATTGCTCATTGACATGGCAGATAATAAATCTGAACCCTGTAATAAAAGCTGTATTAAGATGATCGACGCCGATGTTGAAAGCATGTCGACGTTTTCCCGTTTACTTGCGCTACATGACTCACCTCAGGATATTCCCATTATGCTACCAATGCTAAAACGGGAACTCATGTACCGCATGCTTAAAGGCCCGGCTGGAAATCAACTTCGCCAGTTTTTATTATTTGACTCAAACGCCAATCGAATCAGTAAAGTAATCGAAATTATTCGCAAAAACTTTAATTCACCACTCAAAGTGAAAGATCTGGCTGATGTTGTACATATGAGTGAGTCAGCGTTATACAGCGGGTTTAAATCGATTACGGCTATGTCTCCCCTGCAGTATCAAAAACATATACGGCTAAATGAAGCACGCCGCATTATGCTTTTTGAAGGCACTGAAGCATCGGCTGCAGGCTACCAGGTGGGCTATGAAAGCCCGTCACAATTTAGCCGCGAATACAGCCGCTTGTTTGGTGCACCACCCATTACCGACATTAACCGGGTGAAACAAAATCAATCCCTGGCAACGGTAACCAGTTAACTCAGCATTAACGGCTATCAACCAATGGCTAATACTTAACACCATTAGCCATTGGATAAATTCAGTTAACTAGCACTTCGGTGTCTGCAATACGTCTACTCTGCTCATCGGCTCTGGCCGCCTCAATCGCCCTTTGATTGTCATCTAATGCATCTACATCTTAAGTATTAGCCTAACAGTTATTGCTTTACTTACGCTTAAATTGGAGCTATCAGTTAAACATTCTAACCGCACTTTAGCTCGTAAAACCAAAGAGCAACAGGGTCCGATGTCCTACACGCAAAAAATATACGAAGCAGTCTTAGAAAACTTAGGTGAGGCACTCATCATCATTAGTGGTTCCGGGACTATTGAGCACTTTACCTACGCCGCTGAGCAACTTTTTCTTTATGATCGCAGTGAGGTTCTTGGTAAAGATATTGCTATGCTCATGCCAGATGACATCGGACAATCTCACCAACACTATGTCAATGCTTACAGTTCAAATGACCGCAGCACTGTGCTGGGAAAAACCCGGGAATTAATAGCCGTTCGTAAAAACGGCGTTCAGTTTCCGGTCGAAATAACGGTAACGAAAGTCACCGTGGATAATCGACGGTTATTTGTTGGGCTACTCAAAGATATTAGTGAAAAAGTAACAACGTTTAAGGAACTGAATGAAGCAAAGGCGACTGCAGAAATAGCCAATAATGCAAAAAGTGAATTTCTGGGCAATATGTGCCATGAAATCAGAACGCCGATGAATGGAATTCTGGGAACGCTGCAACTATTAAAACAACGACAGTTGGATACGGAAACCTCACAGTTGGTGGATATTGCATTAACTTCATAAGAATTACTCATGCGTATATTGAATGATATTCTGGACTTTTCGAAACTTGAAGCCAGTAAGGTGATTATCGATGAACACCCTTTTAGCTTGTCTGATCTGGTCAGTGAGGTGGTTAACAATGTGCAAGGTGCTGTTGCAAACAAGGGGCTATCATTAACGGTGAATTTTAACGCTTCTGCGTCAGAGAAACGGATTGGCGACGAAGTAAGAATCAAACAAGTTTTGGGCAATGTTGTGTCAAATGCGATTAAATTTACCGAAAAAGGTACCATCATTCTTACGGTAAATACTTCACCTTCGACTACACGTTTTATTGTTCAGGACTCCGGTATAGGTATGACCCCTGAGCAAATAAGCTCACTCTGCGACCGGTTTTCACAAGCAGATTTGTCAACCACCCGTCATTACGGCGGGACGGGGTTGGGCATGGCCATCGTCAGTGAACTTCTTACTTTAATGAACGGCACACTTAAAGTCGCAAGCGAAATCAATACTGGCACAACCATCACCATTGAATTACCGCTGAAAAAGGCTTACAGCACTATCCTTACTACCAATAAATCATACGAAGTATCTGTGCCTGACTTCACTGGTAGAACCCTATTGATTGCAGAAGATAACGATATAAACAGGTTAGTCGTGGAAGAACTGTTAAAACCAACCAATGCAACTTTAGTAATTGTCAATGATGGTCAGCAACTTTTGCAGTATTGCCGTGACTCATACGCGGATTTAATCATTACCGATATCAATATGCCGGTGATGGGAGGAGAGGAAACCCTCAAAAAGTTGCAGGATACAGGCTTTGCCAGGCCCGTAATCGCCCTCACCGCTAATGCCGTTAAGCAACAAGTGGAGCATTATTTAGCAATGGGATTCCATGATGTATTGTCAAAGCCTGTGTTCGCTGAAACACTGTACTTTGTAATAGATAAACATCTGGAGAATTAGCTTTTGGGGTTCACTACCAACAATTCTGAACAAAATTCTATAACATCGATGATTTTCTCAATCGTTAAGGGCTTTAATATAACTTTATCCATACCGGCTTCCTTGCAACGAGTGATGTTTTCAGACGTTACATCCGCAGTCATGGCTATTATTACCACATTGTCGGTGCCCGACTCCCGCAGTTGTTGAGTGGCTTCAAACCCATCCATTACCGGCATATGGCAGTCCATAAAGATGATATCGTAATGATTTTGGCTTAAGGCTTCTACTGCTTCCTTGCCGTTAGTGGCATGATCTGACTTAAAGCCCAGTTCGTTTAAAAAAACCTCTGCAACAAGGCGGTTGGTGTCGACATCGTCTACCAGGAGTACATTAAATTCGGTGTTTATCTCACCTAAGGCGGTTGTTTGTAATTGCAATGGTTCTTCACCAGACTGTGTTGCCTGCAGGGATACCTCAAAGAAAAACTCACTGCCTTTGCCAAATTCACTTTTTACATCACAATGGCCATCCATTTTCTCACAGAGCTGTTTAACTATAGACAGGCCGAGCCCTCTGCCTGGCGTTATCAGGTTATTGAAACTTTTGGTTTGTGAAAATGGCAAAAAGAGTTCCGGAATATCTTTATCAGAAATTCCGATTCCAGTGTCGATTACACTGCCCTGAATAATCACATTGTCTTTATTACGAAAGGTGCTCACGTTTAATTTTACCAGGCCTGAGTGAGTAAACTTTAAAGCATTGTCCAGGAGGTTAGTAAATATTTGCCGCAGGCGTATTTCATCACCATTTACGCTATCTTCACTGATCTTGAAGGTGTGCTCTAAGCGTATACCTTTCTCTTTAAATGGCTGCCGGTAATGAAGCAGTATCCCTGACATTACAGACGATAGGGAAAATGGCGAGGTATACAGTGTTAGCTCTTCATGATTTACCTGATTAAAATCGGTAATGTCGTTAATCAAGCGAATTAACTTGCGAGCATTTGCTTTAGCAATTGCTAGCTTTTCTTTAGCGTTCCCTTCAGGTACAGCCACATCGATTGTATGCAACATGCCATGTACAGCATTAACCGGTGTTCTCAGCTCATGACTAATCCTCGACAACAGGCGATTTCTGGAATTAAGCAATAACTCCAACTCATTGCGTTGTTTCTCAACGTCCAGTTTGGCGCGCTTTCGTTCATCAATATCCTGAAATGCACCAAATAACCTTATACATTGCCCGTTTACCATTTCCGCTGTTCCTAGCGCTGCCACCCATTTTTCTTCGCCGTGATAGGTCAGTATTTTCACTTCCAGATCCCAGGACTCACCGCGATAAATACCATTAAACACGGCGTTAGAGATTTTCTCGCGGTCTTCGCCTTCCGGATAAAATTCAATAGCTGTATTTAAATCAGGCACGAATTTAGCGGGAACGGCGTGTATTGCCCTGGTTTGCGGACTCCAATAAATGGTGTTTTGAATTAAGTCCACTTCCCACCACCCTATCGTGGCAAGCTTTTCCATAGACCGCATGGACTCAGATTTTTTAAGCGATAAGCGCTTGGTTTCTGTTAACGCCACTTGTGTTGCGAAAAGCTGGGTGACTACCTCTATTTCGCTGAGCATTTGCTGGCAGCGTATAGCTTCTGGCAACGTATCTCTGTTCAAAAAATACAGTGCCCCCTGAAAACCACACGCGGCAGATACCGGAGAGCACAAATAATGTAAGGTTTCCTGGTTATGCTTTGAGCTGGCTATTGAAAGCTCTGATAGCGGTTCAGGCAAAAACTTATTTATATCACTTAGATTAAAACAGGCGCTGATACTTTCCTCTCCAATACCTGCCTGTACCGTCAGTACTTTATCCTGGTATCGGCAAAATAGTACGCAATCCACTACGAAATAATGCAAAAGCACCCTGAGCATTTGTTCTGTTATCGTTTCTTCTTCGTTTGCATGATAGGAAAAAAGGGCCGAAACTGCTTTGGTTAAACTCATGTAGTGTCCGCTTGTACTGAAGCCTCTGTAAAAGACATACCACAAAGGTATCGGTTACCAGTCCAGAGTGTTAGTTATTGCTCTCGTGTTATTTAATTGTTAACGAAATATAGCATAACTCAAGAAATCTTTAGTCTAATGAAGCGGTATGGCGTAAGCAGTACTAAACATAAAGGAATCAGGTGTGGATGCATTGCCCCTCTATAATTTTTTATAAATGATGACCTATGCTGCGATTCTTACCCGCCTGTTTGGCCTCAAACAAAGCCTGATCGGCTTCGTTTACTAATTTACCTAATGATGTCTGGTAGTCTGCATGAGTCACTACATAACCCACACTAATGGTAACAACTCCGTTGCCGGACGCTGCGTTCTCAATATTTAATTTCTCAACATTGGTACACATCGCTTGTGCTAACTGCTTCATCCCTTCCTGTTCGGTATTGGGCAAAAACACAACAAACTCTTCACCACCGTACCTTAGAATTTTGTCTTGCGGGCGCCGCAGAGTGTGCGTTAGCGCCCCCGCTACCTGTGCTAAACAATTGTCACCCTCAAGGTGGCCATAGGTGTCATTGAATGATTTGAAGTTATCGATATCAATCATCATTACCCCAAAGCTGGCGTTCTCTCTAACGCAATGCTTAAAAATCGCCGGGATTTCAGCATGCATATAGTAACGGTTGTACAAGCCGGTAAGTTGATCCCTGAACGTTTGCTCCGTGAGTAAGTCCAGGCGAATTTTGCTGAGTAAGAGGTTTTTTACCCGATGCTGAAGCGTTGATGCTACTACGGGTTTATTTATAAAGTCAGAGGCTCCTGCCTCCCAGCATCTGTCCTGGTCTTCGGGTTTATCTGAGCCGGTAATAAATACCACGGGGATATCTGCGGTATCCTTGTTGGCTTTGAGTTCCTTACACACAGTAATGCCGTCTTTGCCTGGCATATTTAAATCGAGTAACACCATGTCTGGTTTAGTTTGCAGGCAATACTCAACCATATTCAGGCTATCATCATTGCATTCGGTAATAATAATATCTTGTAAAATGGCATCCAATACCAACTGACTGGTTTGATCATCATCAACAATGAGCGCCCTACACACCGATAACTCTTTGGTTTTAAATTGAGGCTCTTCGAAAGTGGTATACTCGCTTAATAAAGTCATAGCGTCTTTGTATGAGTAATATTCATAGCGCAATGGATGCCCAGGCATTTTCCAGTTCCTCTGCGGGCAGCGGTTTACTAAAATAGTAACCCTGGGCTTCGGTACAGCCCATCTCTTGTAATACTTTTAATTGTGCCTCATTTTCAACCCCTTCGCATACAATGTTTAAGTTTAGTGAGTCGGCGAGGTGTTTAATGGCATTAAAAAGGTTTCTGGCTTGTTCTTCTTCAGCAATGTCATTGATAAATGAGCGGTCGACCTTCAGTACGTTAAAATTAAAACTGCGTAGGTAGGATAAACTGGAGTAACCTGTACCAAAATCATCTAAGGCGATAGTAATACCAATTTTTTGTAATGACGTGATGGCTTGCTTAGCGGCGTTAATATTTTCAATCAAGGCGGACTCGGTGATCTCCAGTTCAAGATATTTAGCCGGTAAGTCGCACTTCAACAGCGTATCGGCAACGGTTTTCGTAAAACCAAATTTATTAAATTGCGAGGCTCCAATGTTAACAGCCACTTTAGTTGGCCGCCCTTCATCAAGCCATCGTTTTGCTTGCCGGCAACTCTTTTCGAGTACCTGTTTGCCCAGCTGGTTAATCAGGTCTGACTCTTCTGCAACCGGAATAAATACGATAGGGGGTAATAATTGTCCGGATTGATTGAACATCCTGACCAATGCTTCCATACCAGTGAGCTGACCGTCAACAAGGCTGTATTTGGGCTGGAAATAAACCTCCAGCGCCTCTTCTTTGATGCGTTGATGCAATAGTTTTTCGATACTTAAGCGTTCTTCCAGTTCGTGAGAAAGTGAATTGGAATAAAAAGCAATATTGTTTTTACCTTCGCTTTTTACTTTGTACATTGCCGTGTCTGCATGACGCATCAGTTCTTCCGGCGTTTTGGCATCGTTAGGGTATATAGAAATCCCCATGCTCACAGACAACCGGTGTTCTTCGCCGGCAAGCGTAAAAGGGTCTTTTATGGCTTCCAGTATTTGTGTTGAGACACGATTAATACAACTCATATTTTTACAGTCGCTGATCATCACCACAAATTCATCACCACCAATGCGCGAAACCGTATCCCTGGTGTCTACTACCCCGTCTAGCCGCCTGGCGACGTGCTGAATGATATTATCTCCCAGGTGGTGGCCCACCGCATCGTTAATGTACTTAAAATTATCCAGGTCAATCAGCAACGTTGCGACCATATGACCGGTACTTTCTGCCACGGTAATCGCTTGTTGCATTCGGTCATGCAGCAATACCCGGTTAGGTAACCCTGTGAGCTGGTCATGATTAGTAAGGTGAGTCATTTGAGTGGCCATGGCAATAGCATCTGTTACGTCCTGAAACACAATTACACCACCACTGACATGTCCTGCCATATCTACTATAGGACTGGCAGTGTCTTCAACACGAAAGCGTTCGCCATTTTGCTAATAAGTTCGGTATTCAGAGCCATCGCCACTGTACGTCTTTGTCGCAAAGCCACTTTGAGCGGATTTTCCATGGGGGTGCCTGTACTGGCATCCTGTAGCACCATGATGGTATCGATTGGCTTCCCTTCTGCTTGTTTATCCGTCCAACCGGTTAAACGCTGGCCAACCGGATTAATATAGGAAATTCTTGCCTCTTTATCCGTGGCAATAACGGCATCACCAATACAATGCAATATGGTATTAAGATGCGTTTTTTCCCGGTGCATGACGGTATATGCCTGGTGCAGGGAACGAGCTTGCTGCTTAATGGTAATCTGGCTTTTCACCCTTAATCGGCACACCTCCATATGAATTGGCTTTGAAATAAAGTCTACGGCACCAATTTCCAGCGCCTGGGCTTCTGAGTTAACGCTTTTATGGGAAGTAATAAAAATAAAACTTGTGTTAATTAATGCGGGGATCGCTTGCAACGCTTTACACAGGGTAAATCCGTCCATTTCGGGCATCTCGATATCCAGCAGGATAACATCCGGCAGGTGCTCTTCTGCGAGTTTTAATGCCTCTAAAGGGGACGTTGTTTTGATAACAGAATAATAATCCGATAGAGCATTTTCGACAATTAGCAAATCGGCTTCCTGATCATCAACTGCCAGCACCACGCCTTTATGAAAATCAAGTTTCATTTACAATCCTTCGCTCATTAAATTTATACTTTGTATGTAGAAGAAGTTCTCATTTAACTGTAGTCAATATAATTAGTCGAGTCATTTTTTTTATTGCTTTTCTACTACTTATAGTCTAGTTCTTATATAATTTGTTTTGATTTTTCACTCATGACGCCGTGTTATGGCCTGTTGGGGAGTGCTTGATGGATTCAAGGTTTTCTTTCTCGTTTTATGCGTCAATTATTACGCTGGTTTCTTTAATTATCGGCTTTTTTGCAAATCAACAAATTGTTGCTTCCAACAACCAAACGCTATTAACAGATTTAAAAATTAACTTAAGTGAAGTTGAAGTCAGGCTGGGTAACGAGTTTGCAAGTTTCAGAGAAGATATCGGTTTTCTGTACACTACCCCGCCAATAAGCGGCCTTACGCGCGCTAAAAAAAGCGGGATTGATCCGCTCGACGGTACCACCACTGCGCTCTGGAAATCCCGGTTGGAAAAGATTTTTATGGGCTTTATGCAACACAACCGCGCCTATTTTCAGTTACGAATTATTGATAGTGAGGGGGATGAGCTAATCCGGGTTGAGCGAGTCGACAATTTAATTACGGCGCGTGACGATAACGATATGCAGGATAAAAGTAATCGTTACTATTTTGCAGAAACCTCGGCATTGGCAGAGGGGCAGCTATTTGTGTCGACTATCGATCTGAACCGTGAAAATGGTGAATTGGAGTTTCCTTACCGCCCCACTTTACGGCTTGCCCGCGCCATCTTTGGCGAAGATAACCGTTTTTTCGGCATTATTATCGTTAATATCGATGTTAGCTACTTATTAGACGAACTCGATAGTCTGGTTACCAGTAAATATGACATATTGCTCACCGATAAAGACGGCTATTTTATAAAACACCCCGACGAAAAGCTGCAATATAGTCGCGACCTGGAACCGTCGTTGGATTTTTCTGGTTATTATTCAGTTGTTCCCAATGCAGACTCGCCGATCAAACGCTATCAAACTGCTAGCCAGGTTTATTGGGGGCTGGATGATGAACTCACCGTTTCAGGCTACTCGCAAGGCAGCGAATTACACCCTTACATCATGCTGCCAGATGCTATGTACAGCGAAGAATTAAACAGTGTCAGGCTTCAACTTTTCGCGGCGCTGGGAGGCATTTGGGCGGCTGCGCTACTGGGCCTTTTTTTATTGAGCAACAATAACAAGCGGTTGGCTAACCTGTTAAAAACCGCTGAGGAAGCGCAATCGGCTGTCAATGTGGCCGATGATGCCATTATAACGGTTAATCAGCGTGGCTATATTAATACGGTTAATAACGCTTTTGAAAACATCTTTCTGGTGCATCGCAATGAGTGCCTGGGAAAACGGATTGCCGATGTATATGCTGATTTTGGTTGCGATGAATTTCAAGACCATTTTGGCGGCTCCATTAAAGAAATACAGGCCTTTGAATGGCGATTTAAACGTTAAGGTGCGCCTGAAAAATGGTTAAAAACGAAAATTCAGCCGGTAAAAAATTCAAAATCTGAAGCCGCCTTCGCCATTGTAACTGGAGACATCACGGCAGAAAAACAAGCAACCATAGAAATTGAGCAGAACAATCAGAAACTCGAGGCCACCGTAAATGAAAGGACACTCGAGCTGAAATCTGCCCGGGATAAAGCCCTTGAGGTGAGTGATTTAAAGTCCAATTTCATCTCAACCATTAGCCATGAGATGCGTACACCGCTAAACGGCATAGTGGGTGCGGTAAGTCTGCTCAAGAATCAAACGTTGAATTCACAGCAAATTGAGCTTGTTCGGATGGCAGAGAACAGTGTTGATGCTCTGCGCCGATTAATCAATGACGTGTTGGATCTGTCTAAAATTGAGGCGGGTAAGCTGGAATTTCAACACCGGAATTTTAACCCTGAAGCCTTGGTAGAAAGCATTGCCAGTACGATGTCTGTGGTCGCTCATGGAAAATTGCTGGATTTTTACATCGATACTGTTGAGCTGAACGTTTCTATGATCAACAGCGATCCCCACCGCCTTACCCAGGTACTAACTAACCTACTCAATAATGCCATCAAATTTACAGACCGGGGCTACATTTTAATAAAAGCCTGGAATACGATAGAGAATGACAATGGTTGGATTTACCTGGAAGTTACCGACACTGGCACCGGTATTGCCGAAGCTTATGTAAACAAACTGTTTAAGGCTTTTTCGCAGGCGGACGAAAGCATTGCTGCCAAGTATGGTGGTACCGGGTTAGGTTTGTCTATTTGTAAAGAGATCCTCGACTTATTAGGAGGCAGTATTACCGTTGATTCAATCGAAGGCAAAGGCTCTACCTTTAAGGTTGCATTGCCTGTTAGTCAATGGGAAGAAAAATCGCTTGCTGGTAAGGAGCGACTCAACAATCAAACCGTGGGTGTGCTAATTAACAAGGCGCCTCTTCTTGCAATTGTCAGCCGGTTGATCACAAGCCATGGCGGTACCCCGCTCGTGATTAGCGATTTTAATATTGAGCATGGCTGGGCGACGTTAACCATGTTAATGGTTGAATACAATCATGACGACTTCAGTCAAGTAATGGCTACTTACCACACGGCTGTTGAGAAACTCCAACGAAGCATCAAGCTTATCGTGATTTCGGCAACCCCTTTGACTGCCGAAATTTTGCCTCAGGGCGCAGTAAATCTGGTAGCACCGGTTAATCGGTCCGCGTTTTTAGCCTCTGTTCTGGACAGTCGCCTTAACCACCCCCGCCTTCCCCAGGAGTTGTCAACAGAAGTTGAACGGCGAAGTACCGATATGCCGCTGGCTGACACAACAACAGCTGCTAATCCGCTTAACTGCAAAATACTTGTTGTCGATGATAATGAAATTAATACTCAGGTAGCACGATTTATACTGGAACCACATAATGTGAACGTTGCTGTGGTTGAAAATGGCGAAAAGGCCATTCAGCATTTGTCTTCATCACAGGATACCTACGACATCATTTTAATGGATTGTAATATGCCTGTGATGAACGGTTATGATGCAACTAAGGCAATCAGGGCTGGTTGCGCCGGAGAGCTGTATAAAAGTACTCCAATTATCGCTATGACGGCAAATGCCATGAAAGGAGAAAGCGAAAAGTGCATGGCGGCGGGCATGAACGATTATATCACTAAACCCGTGGAGCCCTCGCTACTTATCAGGAAAATTTCTCAGCATCTCCCTGTTAAGAACGATAATATTGGCAAAGCAGCGTCACTCGGTAATGACAATACACCACCGATAAAGGAAACTAATAAAATGGCTGTATGGAACAAAGATGAAGCTTTGGTTCGTTTAGGCGGAAGAGAGCCACTATTAGTGCAGCTATTACACCTTTTTATCAAGGGCGCTGAACAAAAATTTGCGGCGATGAAAATAGCCCTGGAAGAGCTAGACAGAGAAAAACTCCGTTTTACAGCTCATGCACTCAAAGGCAATGCCGGCGATGTTGGAGCCGAGGCGCTGCATAAGAATTTAGCTGAGCTAGAGCATCAGGCGCCTGATGCACCTGTTGAATCGCTTATTGCTTTGTCGCACACCACTGATAGCCTGTTAACTGAAACACTGGAGTTATTTAACGACTATCTGCAATTGCATATTCTGGCTGATCATGAACACCCATTCTGGCCGATGGTGAACACTAATTCTGGCGCATCGTGAACACCTAT
>CATMRP010000084.1 GCA_950073835.1 uncultured Alteromonadaceae bacterium | reverse complement strand
GACTTCGACAGTTTCTGGAAAGCCGACTCCGATGCCGAGCTGTACCACTTTATTGGTAAAGACATTACTTACTTCCATTGCCTGTTCTGGCCGGCGATGCTCGAAGGTGCGGGATACCGTAAACCTACCGGCGTTAACATTCACGGCTTTGTTACGGTTAACGGCGCTAAGATGTCTAAGTCCCGCGGCACCTTCATTAAGGGCCGCACTTATCTTGACCATCTGAACCCGGAATACCTGCGTTATTACTTTGCTTCCAAGCTGGGTGATGGCGTAACCGATATCGACCTTAACTTTGAAGATTTCGCCCAGAAAGTAAACTCTGACTTAGTGGGTAAGGTGGTCAATATCGCCAGCCGTTGTGCCAGCTTTATCACCAAGCGTTTCGACGGTAAGTTATCGGAAACCGTGCTGGAACCAGAGTTGGTTAAACAGTTCCAGGATGCCTCCGAAACCATCGCTAATCTGTTCGAAAAACGTAAATATCACCAGGCTGTACGCGAAATCATGATGCTGGCAGATAAAGCCAACCAGTTTATCGATACCAATGCGCCGTGGGTGACTATTAAGCAGGACGACAAGCAGCAGTTTACCCATGACGTTTGCTCACTGGGCATTAACCTGTTCCGTATTCTGGTAACTTACTTAAAACCGGTGCTGCCGGTACTGGCCGAAAAAGCTGAAGAATTCTTAAACGACCAATTGACCTGGGACAGTGCGCAAACGGTGCTCACTAACCACGACATTAATAAGTTTAAGCCGATGATGCAGCGTGTAGAGATGGATAAAATTAACGCCATGGTTGAAGACTCAAAAGAAAGCCTGGCCGCCAAGCCGAAGTTAGATCCAAACAGCCCACTGGCGAAAGATCCTATTAGCGAAGAAATCACCTTTGATGACTTTGCCAAAGTGGACTTCCGCATTGCGCGCATTGCCAATGCAGAGCATGTAGAAAAAGCCGACAAACTGTTACGCTTGGAACTCGATCTGGGCGGCGAAACCCGACAGGTATTTGCCGGCATTAAGTCTGCCTACGCACCGGAAGATTTAATTGGTAAGCACACGGTAATGGTAGCCAACCTGGCTCCTCGTAAGATGCGCTTCGGCATGTCAGAAGGCATGGTATTAGCCGCCGGCCCGGGTGGTAAAGACCTGTACATTCTGGAGCCTCACGAAGGTGCCCAACCCGGCATGCGGGTTAAGTAAGAGAAAACTAACGTTTTTTCTTATCCCGGAAAGGCCAAAGGCCTTATCCGGGATTTCCCAATACCACTGACTCAGCTTAAATAACCTTTTATGGAGATCCCCGCCTAAGAGCATGCGGGGATGACGGAGGAGGTACATGCGGGAATAAACTTTTAATTGCCATTCACCCTTGATGCAGCATCACGCATACTCGCGCCTACAGCAGAGAAACGGGGTTTTACTTTCCACTTCGGTTTTACCGTGGTCATTGGGTAAGTGCGTTTACGGGCCATTATTACGTACACCGATGAACACCACGGGCAATAGCGACTACACCACTGCTGCCAGGCAGCGGGCTGGCCTTTGTGATGACTGGCGAATAGCATGGAAAACAAAATATGCCGGTGCTCCACGATTTCAAAACCAAGCAGTTGTAGCCAGTCTTTAATCCGCCCGGCTGAGAAAAAGCGGGCCTGATGCAAAATATTGCCCTTTTTGATGGGTAGGAAACGCGCAAGGCCGGTGAGGCTGTACGGGTTAAACCCGCTGATAATCACATAGCCGTTAGCGGTAATTGTGCGATCGACCTCTCGGAGTATTTCGTGAGGGTCCTGGGCAAAATCGAGCTCGTTGGTCAGTAAAAAGCCATCAATACTGTTCTCGATGTAGGGCAAATTATCTGAATAGGAAATCAGGCTGCTGTTTTCAATGGCCGTTTGAGTTTGTGCAACCTGATTGCGAATGGCACAGCCTGGCAACTTTATTTCGCTACTCAGATTGCCCAGCTTGACCAGGTTATAACCAAACACCCTCTGGCTAAGATCATCACAAACACCCTCGATAGCCTGTTTAAGCTCATCGCCCCCAGGCAATTCAGACCAGCTCTGCGGGTATCGTAACGGTTTGGGGTGAAACGCTGATTTCATAAACGCCTGATGTTATAAACTGCTTGCACGTATTGCATGCGACCACACAACTTTATAGTATCTGAACAACCATGTACAACTTACGGACTGGACTATGCCAACCGACAGTTTTCCGGCGGATCTTTCTGTTACGCCGATCCCCGCCTTTAACGACAACTATATTTGGTGTTTGCACAACGAGCAATATGCCGTCGTTGTGGATCCGGGGGATGCTGACCCGGTACTGGCATTTTGTAAAGACAATGAGCTGGCTCTGGCAGCCATTTTGATTACCCACCATCACCACGACCATACCGGTGGTATTACTAAACTAAGCAGCTCAGTAAACGATTTACCGGTAATCGGCCCTCGCGGCGGACACATTAGTGGCATTACTAAATCCGTTGCTCAGGGTGATATGGTAAAACTACCGCTGATTGGTTGTGAGTTTAATGTACTGGAACTGCCCGGCCATACACTGGATCATATAGCGTTTGTGGGACATAACGCACTGTTTTGTGGTGATACGCTGTTTTCCGCCGGTTGCGGCCGTTTGTTTGAGGGCACGCCCGGCCAGATGCATCGTTCACTGAACAAGATTAAGCGCCTGCCAGCGTCCACCGTTATTTATTGTACTCACGAATATACCCAGGCGAATGTGAATTTTGCCCTGGCGGCCGAGCCAGATAATCAAGCGCTCCAAGCGTATGACAGCTGGGTGAAAGAGACCCGCACACAAAACACACCTACCCTGCCCACCCTGCTGAGCACGCAACTGGAGATAAACCCTTTCCTGCGTTGCAATTCACCAGCCATAAAAAAATCGGTTGCCGGTCAATCAAACGTGGAACTTATTGACGAAATAGCCGTCTTTACTCATCTGAGACAATGGAAAGATAATTTCTGACTGTTGATAAAGTGGTTGGGCGCAGGTGTCGCCTATAGTATTAGCTTCAACAGGATGCATTGAGGCGCGAATTTGCGTACACTGGTATGCTGTTGAATTATCTAAGGGTTCGTTTCTCAATGAAATTAAAGTTGTCTGCGCTTCATCTTTTTGTTGTTGCTTCGCTCAGTGGTTGCCAGTTAACTGAGACCACCGAGCAAGCCGAGACTGAATTGCAGGACAACCGTTCAACCTGCGAAATTGCCCATACCGATATTAACGACCAGGCCGACTGCGAACTGGCCAATGAAGGTGTGATTGAAGTAATGCACCCTACCGAAGAGGTAGAGGTAGATATTTCTCCGGTTGAGGAAGCCATTGAGCCGGTTGTCATTGAAAATCTGTGGTTAAGAGCCAGTAATCAGTTTGCCTTCGACATCCCGGATAACAAACGCGTAGCGGTGCAGCGCGACTGGTACCTAAAACACCCGGCTTATATGGAGCGGGTTTCGAAACGCGCCAGACCTTTCCTGTATTATATTATTCAACAAATTGAAGCCCGTGAGATGCCGCTGGAACTGGTGCTGCTGCCGATTGTGGAAAGTGCCTTTGATCCGTTTGCTTATTCTCATGGCCGTGCAGCAGGCATGTGGCAGTTTATTCCCGGTACAGCAAAGCGCTTTGGTATAGAACAGACCTGGTGGTACGACGGCCGTCGTGATGTGATTGCCTCTACCGACGCAGCCCTGGATTACCTGACCTACCTGAATAAGATGTTCGACGGTAACTGGCTGCATGCGCTGGCTGCTTATAACAGCGGCGAAGGCCGTGTAGGCAAAGCTATCAAGCGGAATAAACAAGCTGGCAAACCTACCGACTTCTGGTCGCTTGATTTACCGCGAGAAACTCGCGCTTATGTGCCCAAACTACTGGCACTGGCCGATATTTTAAAAAATCATGACTCATACGCCTTCAGTTGGCCTGAAATCGACAATGCGCCGGTGATTGCCACCGTGGATACCGGCTCGCAACTGGATCTGGCATTTGCTGCCGAACTGGCAGGCATGGAGCTAAAATCGCTGCATGCGCTTAACCCTGGCTATAACCGCTGGGCCACCGATCCTGATGGCCCGCATCGGTTGGTGTTGCCGCTGGATAAAGCCGAGGGTTTTACTACCCAACTCGCGAAGGTTGATCGTAAAGAGCGCCTTAACTGGGTTCGCCATAAAGTGAAGTCTGGTGACAGCCTGCTTAAACTGGCCAAGGAATACCACACTACCGTTGATGTGATTAAAAGTATCAATGATATGCAAGACAACATGATCCGTATTGGCGATCATCTGATGGTGCCGGTTGCACTGAAAAAGCTGGATGCTTACACGTTGTCGCAGGATCAACGCCTGGCATCTACCCAAAATCAGAAACGTGGCAGCTACCAGCTTACGCATAAAGTGGCCGCCGGTGATACACTTTGGGATATTGGCCGTAAATATAAAATAAGTACGCGTTCGCTGGCAAAGTGGAACGGCATGGCACCAACTGATCCGCTTATGCCGGGCAAAACTCTGGTGATCTGGGTGGACGAAGCCAGTGACGAACAAAAGCGCGATGCCATCATGCGTACGCTTACTTATACGGTAAAACGCGGGGATTCACTGGCGCGGATTGCGCAAAAATTTAATTTACGCACCAGTGACATCACCAAGTGGAATAACCTGAATCCCAAGAAATACTTACAACCAGGGCAAAAACTTACCCTGCATGTGGATGTAACACGGTTACGCAATTTAGGATAACCGCCAACGATACAGAGGGCCCATGTTTAGGATAAACCGGGAAAACCTGCGCAACAGCCACGAGGGCCCCTGGCTACTGCTCGACATTATTATGTTGGGGCTGTTGCTGCTGAACCTGCTGTTTTTACTGTTTGATGGCCTGTATAACACTGCCTTTATTCGCGACAGCTTAAATGCCTGGTCGCCGGCGTTTGTTAACTTCTACGACCCTATCCACAAAAACTTCATTCTGGTCGACCTGGTTTTTATCGCCATTTTCTTAACTGAGTTTTTCGTTCGCTGGATAGTTGCCATTAAGACTGAAGAGTACCTGCGCTGGTACTTTTTTCCGTTCTTACGCTGGTACGATCTAGTTGGCTGTATTCCCTTAGGCGGCACCCGGATATTCCGCTTTCTGCGGATATTTTCTATCCTGTACCGATTACACAAAAATCAAATTATCGACCTCAACGACACCGGCATCTATCGGTTCTTTGCGTTTTATTACGATGTGTTTGTGGAAGAGTTAAGCGACCGGATTGTAGTTAAGGTGCTTACCGATGCGCAGCAGGATATTGCCGCCGGCTCGCCGCTCATCGACGATATCACCCAAAATGTATTAGCACCGAGACGACCGGTGATAAGCTCATGGATGTCCAACATCGTTAATCATCTTGGCCAGTCTATTAACGACAGCAAACATGGCGATGTTATCCGGCGCCACGTTAAAGACAGTGTCGGTAAAGCTGTACGCGAAAACGCCCAGGTGTCTACCCTGTCTTATTTGCCGGTGGTAGGCCGCACCATCGAAAATACCCTGGAAAGCGCGGTGACAGACATTGTAACAGCCTCTGTTGTTAACCTGCTTACCGACCTTGAAGCCAGGGATATTGAGGAGTTTGTCAGCTCCGGTCTGAAAGACTTTACGCCGGAAGAGCAAAATCTGGATAAAGAATTTTTACTGGTGGTGAACGAATGTATTGAAGCCATTAAAGGGCATGTTTCGCAGCAGCGCTGGAAATCGCAGCTGATTGAGAAGCAACAGCAAAAGAAAGCGGCGAAAATGAACCCCGTGGTGGACGATAGCGATGTTAAACAACCTTGAACTTAAAGTACCGCCAGTCGTCGTGTTTATTGCTGCGCTGGGCCTTACCTGGTATTGCGCTGCTCTGCAGGTAATGCCACTGCCTCACCCACTGCGCCCCTTCGGTTTTGTGTTATTTGTGGCAGGTGGCTTAATAGGTGTGGCCGGCGTAGTGGCCTTCAGGCAGCAGCGGACCACCGTCAATCCTCACCGACCGCAAAATGCCAGTCGCCTGGTGGATGGCGGTATTTTTGCTTATACCCGAAATCCTATGTACCTGGGCCTGGTTGTTGGCGTGGTAGGGGCAGCATTTATTGTTCGCGATGCCAGCGGGTTGGTGTTTGCGCTGATCACGATGGCCTATTTACAGCGGTTCCAAATCGTCCCTGAAGAGCGCTTTATGCTTGAGCTGTTTGGTGACGAATTCAACCAGTACTGTCAGCGCACTAAACGCTGGTATGGACGTTATTAAGCCATCACTATACCAGCTGGCGCCATAGTCATCAGGATCTCCCCCAGTATTGCAACACTTCGCTCACGGGTGGCTAAGTCGCGATCAATATAATTAAATCGCAAGCAATTACGGTATTTGCCGGTGGCGGAAAACATCTGCCCGGGCGCCAGGACTATCCCGCGCTGTTTGGCCAACTCTGCCAGCCGGGCCGCATCATAACCCTCGGGTAACTCCACCCACAAAATAAAGCCCCCTTCCGGAAAACTTACCCGGGTATGCGCCGGAAAATGCGCCTCGATGCCTTTGAGCATCACATCCCTGGCTTTGCGGTAAGACTGTCGCATCGCCCGTAGATGCCTGTCGTAACCGCCCTGGCGGATAAAATTACCAATCGCCAGTTGCGGTAACGTGGGGCACATGGAGCTACTGACATATTTAATATGGGTCACTTTATCCCGGTATCGCCCCGGCGCAATCCAGCCGACCCTGAAACCCGGCGCCAGGGTTTTTGAAAAAGAAGAGCACAGCAGTACCCGGCCATCTTCGTCGAATGATTTAATGGTTTTAGGGCGCGGGTATTCAAAAGCGATATCACCATAAATATCATCTTCGATTATCGCTATATCGTATTCCCGCGCCAGTTGATACAGCGCCTGCTTTTTAGCCAGGGGCATCACGTAGCCCTGGGGATTATTTACCGTTGGTGTTACTAAAATGGCTTTAACCGGCCACTGATCCATAGCCAGCCTGAGCGCTTCGATACTCATACCATCCCGTGAGTCGGTGGGGATTTCCAGCGCTTTTAAGTTAGCCGCTTTTATTGCCTGCATGGCACCGTAAAACCCCGGAGACTCTACCGCTATCACATCGCCGCTTTGGGCAACCGCCCTTAAGCAAACCGACAGTGCTTCCTGACAGCCTGAGGTGACAACAAAGTCTTCTGCATCGAGCTGGCATCCGGTGGTGGCGGTAAGCCGCGCTAACTGCTCACGAAGTCCGAGTTCGCCCTGCACATGGCCATAAGACATGCCATCCTGCGGACGGTGGCGGTTAAGCTCGTAGATATTTTTCAGTAGCGGCTTCAAAGTAGATGAACTCATATCCGGCATGGCATGCTGAAACTCACATACCGCCTCTATACCATGGCCCATGAGCATTGCCAGCACATCTTCCCAGAGCGATACGTCCATGGGCCGCTGCGGCGGCTTAGACTCTCTTGGCCGCGCGATACGTTCTTTAGCCTGTGCAACAAAATAGCCCGACTTTGCTTTAGCGGTAACCAGTCCCTCCTGCTCCAGCACCCGGTAAGCCTCCTGCACGGTGGAAATACTAACGCCGTGCTCATTGGCAAGTTGACGAACAGACGGCAGTTTATCGCCCGGTGCAAAGTAGCCCATCTGAATGTGTTCTTTTAGCCGCGTGGCCAGGTGCAAATATCTGCTCATCGGTGTATCCGCTTGATGTCGAAAACCATACACTTTTTAATATATCAGCACTTTTAAAATCAAAACCATACAGATTAAGGATTTTTGCACCATACAGCTGGTTGAATCGATCATCTGTATGGCAAGTTGCTAGATTGATTGCATCTAAAAAAATACAGATTAATCCCACAAACTATCATAACAGCCTGCACTGTAACGCTAATTTAATCACTTATTTTTCAGGGCGCACTTTTATGGAAACCTCACTATTGCTGGGCATTGCAACCTTTGCTTTTATTACGTCTGTTACTCCCGGGCCAAATAACATGATGCTGCTGGCTTCAGGGGCACAATTTGGTTTTACCCGCACCTTACCTCACATGCTTGGCATCGTGTTTGGTGTGTCCATGTTATTGCTGAGTGTCCTGCTGGGGCTCGGTGTGCTGTTTCAACTTTATCCAATCATGTATTCGGTGCTGAATATTGCCGGTGCGGCCTACTTACTCTGGCTGGCGTTCAAAATAGCTTCAGGTCCGGTTAATGGCATTAGTAGTGAAAATAGTCGTTCAACGAAGCCGTTCACCTGGTGGCAGGCGGCGTTATTTCAGTTTGTTAATCCTAAAGCGTGGATGATGGCGCTGGGCAGTGTGAGCACCTTTAGCCTGCCCGGCAATGACTACGCCGAGTCCGGCGCGATGATTATGCTGGCTTTTGCGCTGCTCGGCTTACCCGCGATTTCATTGTGGGCCGGTACCGGGGCAAAATTACGGCTGTGGTTGAATAATCCGCGTCGGCAACGAGGTTTTAATCTGGTGATGGGTACGGCTACGGCAGCAACATTATTGTTAATTGTGGAGGTTTGATCAGGGCGTTAGCAGAGGCGGATATTTATACTCCACGATAACATGTGTGGAGATCCCCGCTAAAAAGCATGCGGGGATGACGGTGTTTTTACCTCCCGGCCTAACTTTTCTGTCATCCCGGCCTTGAGCGGGATCACCTGAGAAGGCTGTCTAAACTGAGAAAGGAAATAAGTGGTAGTTTCGACTTCCGGATAACATGAATGGAGGTCCCGGATATTTGCTGCGCAAATTCCGGGAAGACAAATGAGAAACAACCCTTTACTGTTACTGGCGGCGCCAGGTGGTGGTGCCAGCGCCGTCTTCCAGCACAATACCCATGGCTGTAAGCTTGTCGCGGGCCGCATCGGCTGCGCCCCAGTCTTTGGCAGCACGGGCATCATTACGCGCTTTAATAAGGGCTTCGATTTCCGCTACCTCATCGTCATTGCCTGACTGCATAAAAGCTTCCGGATCGCGCTGCAGAAAGCCCAGAATACCACCAATACCTTTTAGCACCGCAGCGAGTTTCCCGGCTTCTTCTGCACCGGCATCACCCTGTGATTTGTGTTTATTTAAATCACGGGCAAGGTCGAACAGCACCGAGTAAGCTTCAGGCACATTCAGATCATCATTCATGGCCTGTTCAAAACGCTCAAGGTATCCGCCGTAACTTAAGTCAGTTACGCTGTCTACTTTTACTCCGCGCAGCGCCGTGTAGAGTCGTTCAAGGGCTGATTTAGCCTGGTCGATATTATCCTGGGAATAACTCAGTTGGCTGCGATAATGGGCCGACATCAAAAAGAAACGCAGAATTTCTGCGTCGTGCTCACCTAATACATCACGCAAGGTAAAGAAGTTGCCCAGTGATTTAGACATCTTCTCGTCGTTTACCTGCACCATCCCGGTATGCATCCAGGTATTCACATAGGGCGTATCGAAAGCACAGCAGGATTGCGCCACTTCATTTTCGTGGTGCGGGAAGATTAAGTCAGAACCACCGCCGTGAATATCAAAGTGCTCGCCCAGGTGCTTATGGTTCATGGCACTACATTCAATGTGCCAGCCGGGTCGGCCTTCGCCCCAGGGGGAAGCCCAGGCGGGTTCGCCCGGCTTAGCCGTTTTCCATAACACAAAATCCAACGGATCGTCTTTGCCCGCTGCCACTTCAACACGCGCACCAGACTGTAGCTGTTCAAGATTTTGTCGGCTCAGTTTGCCGTATTCATCAAACTTGCTCACATCAAACAGCACATCGCCGCTTTCGGCCTGATAGGCATAACCTTTAGCCACGAGCTTTTCGATGACGTCGATTATCTCGTCCATATGCCCGGTCACCCGCGGTTCGATATCCGGCTCAATCAGATTCAACGCGGCAAAATCTTCGTGCATCATGGCAATGGTACGCTCGGTAAGCGCTTCGGTTGTTTCGCCGTTTTCATTGGCCCGGGCGATAATTTTATCGTCCACATCGGTGATATTACGCACGTACTTCACGTCATAGTCGAGGTGGCGCAGATAACGCACCAACACATCAAAACTGAGATAGGTACGGGCATGACCCATGTGGCTGAGGTCGTACACGGTTATGCCACAAACATAGAGTCCCACCTTCCCTTCTACCAGCGGCTGAAAACGCTCTTTCTGACGGGTTTTGGTGTTAAACAGTTGCAACATTTCCTAATTTCCTCTTAAACCGGTTGGGGTGGCGAAGTTTAGCACTGTAATGCCCGTCTGACCACGCTCTGGAGCCAGTTATGAATGCATTTTCAGGTGAATAAACAAATAGGTACTTCAGAGGGGTTTTCGCATTCTGGCATTTGGGCTACCATTAGCGGTCTATATAGCCAAAAACTAAATTAAGGTAAGGTTAAACACTATGGTGACGTTTAAAACAAATCACGGCGACATTACCCTGGAACTGTATGCCGATAAAGCACCGAAAACGGTTGAGAACTTTCTGTCTTATGTAAAAGACGGCTTTTATGACAACACCATTTTCCACCGGGTGATTGACGGCTTTATGATCCAGGGCGGCGGTATGACGCCGGATATGGAGCAAAAAGACACCAAAGCGCCTATCGAAAACGAAGCAAACAACGGCGTAGCCAACGAAGCCGGCACAATCGCCATGGCCCGGACTAACGATCCACACTCAGCCACTGCGCAGTTTTTCATTAATGTGAAAGACAACGACTTCCTCAACTTCTCCAGCGAAAGCATGAATGGCTGGGGTTATTGTGCCTTCGGTAAAGTAACCGAAGGTATGGATGTTGTTGAAAAAATTAAAAATGTAAAAACAGGTAATTACGGTTATCATCAGGATGTGCCGGTTGAAGCTGTTATTATCGAAAAAGCAGTGATTAGTGAATAATCTGCACATTGCAGCCTGATTACTGAACACGCTCCGGGGAGTCTGCAGGCTCCCTTTTTAATGCCTAAAAGCTACTAATTAATGCCGTTTACTTATTTTATTGCAGACATACATTTAAGCGCTGAACGTGATGATATCACCGAGTGTTTACTCACTTTTCTGGAGCAGGATGCCCCCGAGGCGGAAGCGCTTTACGTGCTCGGCGATCTGTTTGAGTTCTGGTTAGGCGATGACGATGTTACGCCATTGTCTGAACGGGTAGCCAGTGCTTTTAAAGCGTTATCGGCCACTACACCGGTGTACTTTATTCATGGTAATCGCGATTTCGCTATCCGTGAAGGCTGGACCAAAAAAGCAGGCATGACACTGCTTCCCGAACAGCAGGTGATAGATCTATACGGCACACCAACCTTATTACTGCATGGCGATGAACTGTGCACGCTGGATATCGAATATCAGAAATTCCGGAAAAAAGCCCGGGGATGGTGGTGGCCCCGTCTGGTCGGTGCTCTGCCGCTGTGGTTACGTCGCAAGCTGGCCAAGCGGGGTCGAAAAACCAGTCAGAAAAACCAGCAAAACCTCACCGCGGAAATCATGGATGTCACGCCTGATGAAGTGGTTTACGTTATGGTAAAACACAATGTTCAGCAGCTTATCCATGGCCACACTCACCGGCCCAACATTCACTCGCTAACCGTTGGCGGCAAACCCGCGCATCGAATTGTAGTAGGCGACTGGTATACCCAGGGCAGTGTTTTACGGGTTAGTCCGGTAGATGTGCGGTTGGAAAAACGACAGTTTTTAAAAACAACAGATTAGTTAGTGGCTAACAGCACGTTTTTCGGCAACCGGCAGGCCTGCCCCCATCCAGTTTTTAAAACCGCCCTCTAAGTGACAAACGTTATCCAAGCCCATTTGTTGTAATGTCAGCGTGGCCAGCGCAGAACGCCAGGCCGACTGACAATACAGAATCAACGGGCAAGACTGACCAAACACCTCACGGTAATAAGGGCTATCCGGATCAACCCAAAACTCCAGCATACCCCGCGGCGCGTGAACCGCTTCAGGGATCATACCGTCGCGCTCTAATTCTCGAATGTCTCTGATATCAATAAAACAGGCTTCACTTAACTCATACAGCTCCCTGGCTTCTTCCAACGTGATTGTTTTTACTTGCTGCATCGCTTCATCCAGCAATGTTTTATAACCTTTACTGATTGCCATTTGCACTATTCCAGAATTCTAAAACTCAGAGTCTAACCAGCAGACAACCACCCCGACAACAAGACCTTAGTGGTATAGCCGAACTGGCAGTTTACGACTGATGTGCTATAACCAAACAGGATGTGAAGTTTGTAACCCCAGACTCAGCCCCCTACCAGATAGGACAAACGCGACATCAGGGAAGGAGACAATGTCGGTATTTCTGTTTACCCAGGCTTATTTTATTTACAGCGTGCCCATTATCGTTGGGTTAGTGCTGTGTGCCATAGAGAGCCTGTTTCTGCTGCGCGGTAAATCGTTTTTTGGTTTATTGGATATGCCGCAGCATTACGGTCAGCCGGCACTTTCACCCTATCACTTTGTACCGCACACACTAAAATTATACGAAGTAACCATTGTTTTCTGGTTCATGGTATTTTTTATCACTTTTGGCATCAGTGGCATGCTGCTCCAGCGCTTGTATTTTGCTTACTGGCTGGCTTATGCCCCACAGGCCATATTATTCCCAGTGACTCTGATAGTAGCGGCTACAGCGACTGCCGTAGTTATTCACCATCTGGCCCCTCATTTACGCAGTTATAACAGCCTGCGTGCCCGTGAGGAATATGCCGGGCGCATTGCTACTATCGTGGGCTACAGCGAGTTTCTGGGCGATATGGTCGGTGCCACGGTCTTTGATCATAACCACCAGTTGCAGACTATTACAGTTCGGCCGATGGAAGCCAGCGAGCGATTGCTGAGCGGCGATAAGGTAGTATTGGTGAAGCAAACCAATGAGGGCTGGCTCGCCACACGCCACATTGCCCGCAAACAGCGCAGTCCTCAAACCCGGACGGATGTGGCCCGGTAAGTTCTACTGTCTGGATAACTTGTTTACGGCACTGATAATTTGCTTGGAGCCGCTGGCCATTTCACTCATTGAGGTTTTAGTTTCTTCCACACTCTGAGCGACTTCATTCAGGGTATCCAGCCCCTGCTTGATGGTACTCACAGCATGCTTGGTTGACTGATCGTTACGAGAAAACACCGCCATGATTTCTTTGGTCGATTCTGTGGTGCGTGACGCCAGTTCCCGCACTTCGTCTGCAACCACGGCAAATCCCCTGCCCTGGTCGCCGGCTCTGGCCGCTTCGATAGCAGCATTAAGTGCCAGTAAATTGGTTTGATCGGCAATTGCGCTAATGGCACTCACCATTTTGTTTAGCTCGGTAGACTGCTGTTCCAGTTCACTGATTTCAGACGAGGCTTTGGTCATTTGCTCAGTGAGTGAGGCCAGCGAAGCCACGGTTTCGGTCATTAACTGTTGCCCTCTATCCGCCTGTGCACCAGTTTCGGCAGACATGGAAGAGGCCAATTCCGCCGCTTCTTTTACCCGGCGTTCGTTTTCTACCTGTTGGGTGATATTACTGGCGAATTTAATGACTTTGTAGACTTTGCCGTCATCATTGATTACCGGGTTGTACGACGCTTCCAGCCAAACCGGATTGCCATGTTTATCAACCCGCTGAAAACGTCCGGAAATAAACTTACCCCGGGCCAGTGCCTCCCAGGTTTGCTGATAGTCCGGAGCGTCAGTTACCACCTTCGGGCAAAACATACGGTGATGCTTGCCGCGTATTTCATTCAGAGAATAACCGGTAGTTTGTAAAAATAGCGAGTTTGCTTTGATGATGACACCAGTAGGTTCAAATTCAATAATGGCCATCGAGCGGTCAAGGGCTTCCAGCACGTCCTCATTATTTAAAGAAGATTGTGTATCAACTTCCAGTGGGGTGCCAAACATTTCCAGGTGATCGCATATGCCCTCGGCGGAATAATGGGGCTGTACAATCAGTTGCACGCAAATATCAGACTGTGCAGCTTTTAAATTGATGCTGCCGGACCAGTGATGACGTTTTTGGATAGCTTCAAGCAGATTACCAAACGTTTTGGATTTAAGGTCGTTCTCAGCAACCATTGCCGAAACCGGCTGCCCGGTTATTCTGCCAGTACGTGAGCCGAGCACGCTTTCATTCTTGCTGCCACATGCCCTGATCTCACCGGTCGATGTTAATTGCCAATAAAGGAGATCATTTTTAAGGTTTTGTGAGGCACGCTTGTATTGCGCCAGTTCTGCTTGCAGGCTGGCAATTTCAGCTTTTAATTTTTGATTAAACATGAATAACAGGGCTTAAATAGAAACTTCATTTCATCTGAGTATGGCACAAACCCTTACTTGTGCCACTTGCCTGTATAAAAATTTTGCGCAATTAAATCGCAGACAGTTTGAAAACCTACTATACCGGTGCGCCACTATGAAATTTAAAATCCTCATCCAAAGATAAAATTAACTCAGCTTCCAAATCAGCAAAAAATGCCACCCGCTCAGAAATATCAGCGCCAGCAATTTCCTCTGCCAGAGATAAATAATCCTGATAGTGTCGGGCTTCAGAGCGTAACAATGATATATAGAAATCACCCAGTCTTTTATCCACATGAGGGGCCAGAACGGCAAACCGTTCGCAGGAACGCGCTTCAATGTAAGCGCCACAAATCAACTTATCAATAAGCGCCTGAGGCTCATAGGTACGCACGTGACGCAACATGCCCCGTGCATAGCGACTGGAACCAACCGATTCGTAAGCAATACCATACTCTTCCATGATTTCCAGCACCTGATAAAAGTGATGTAATTCTTCTTTTATCAGCATGACCATTTTATCAATTAAGTCCTGACTGTAAGGCGCACCGGATTTCGGGATCATGGATTTAGTGAGCTTTTCATGGTTGGCTAATTCCCGCCAATCGCCCCGTTTACGATAAGTAAAGTCCTCAAACGGCTTTAACCAGGCCAGCAGCGCATCACCGCTTTCTTTATCCACGGCGTATTTGCGGATGAGGTACATGGCAGACTGAGCGGCTTTCTCACTAAAGTAAACATTGAACAATCAATTGTAATTTTACTTACAATATTGAAAAGAGTAAGCTCCTGATGAAGGAAGACCTTAAATGACAGGGAGTTAGCTAGTGACCACCATACACAACCCAGATCAATATATGTATGACTTTAAGCATATAATGACGCATGGGAAAAAAAAGATTGGAGTCTTAATCGGAGCTGGTGCGCCTGTCAGCATTGATATAGGTATCGATGAGTGGAAACCTCTAATCCCTGATATTGCAGGGCTAACTAAAATAGTTAAAGAACGATTAACTCCAACCGAGTTGACCGTTTACGATTCACTTGAAAATGAAATTCCGAACTGTAATTTAGAACTAGCACTATCGAGAATCCGTTCTCTTTCAGAAGTTATTGGGACTTTTAAGGTTAATGGGTTTGATGCCTCAGAATATTCAACACTTTCCGTAAATATTTGTAAAATAATTAAAGATGTTGTATCAGCAGGGCTTCCTGAGGGCGAGTCCCCTTACAGTAATCTTATATCTTGGATCAATGGTATAAACCGAGATCACGCTGTAGAAATATTCACAACTAACTATGATCTATTGCTTGAAGAAGCAATGGAATTAGCGAAAACCCCCTACTTCGATGGATTCTCAGGATCGCGTATCGCGTTTTTTGACCCTTCTAGTATATCCAGCAATGATTTACCCCCCAGATGGATAAGACTATGGAAATTACATGGTTCAATTAATTGGTCCAAAAACGAGAATGGCGAAATTACTCGCTCAGTAGGAGATCAAGACGGCACAATGGTTTACCCGTCTCATATAAAGTATGACCAAACACAATCTGCGCCATTTTCATCACTATTTGATCGGTTGAAGTCATTTTTGCTAGAACCCGATACAATTCTTCTAACAGCTGGTTTTTCCTTTGCTGATGCGCATATTTCTGCAAAGCTGGATGAATGCCTTTCAGAAAACCCTTCAGCTTCAATTTTGGCATTTCAGTATAAAAACCTTGAATATGAGACATGTGCTAAGTCCTTAGCGATAAGAAGGCCCAACCTAAGTGTGTACTGCAAAAATGGTGCGGTAATAAATGGTATTGAAGCCCCGTGGAAAATTGGTGAGGAACCAACGAAAAATTGGAAAATAATCAGGAACGAATACTGGAAAGAAGAACAATTTATTCTCGGAGACTTTGCAGCTTTAGCTAAGTTTTTAGCTAATTCTAATGGTGACAAAATGTACGACTTACCAGTTAGCTCTGAAGTGGCTGATGAACATGAGTAAAGAACCAACTTATTTAGGCAAAGTCATATCCGTCACTGGTTCTTCCGTGAACATCCAACTGACGCCTTCTGTAAAATCAGGCTTAATCATGCTTGAAGGAAAAGCCCATAAGATTGGCCAAGTTGGCAGCTTTGTTAGAATACCTCAAGGATACAATAATTTATATGGCATAATTTCAGAAACAAATGAGGTGGGTAACAGCCATCATGATGAAATTAGAGTCGTACGAGTAGAGCTTGTTGGGGAGTCAATTGGTATAGATTTTGAGAGAGGTATAAGCCAATTCCCAAATATTTCTGATGAAGCTCATATTGTAACGGAGAAGGATTTACTCAGGATATACGGCAATAATGATAAAGGACAGATTGAAATAGGTAGGTTGTCTAGTGCTGACAGCATTAAGGTTAGTATTGACCTAGACGCACTCGTTAACAAACACTCCGCTCTTCTTGGTTCAACGGGTTCAGGTAAGTCAACTAGTGTCGCTAGCCTTTTACGATCAATAGTGACCAATCATCAGGACAACACTCTGGTTTTGCCTTCGTCTCGAATTGTTTTATTTGATCTTCATGGCGAATATTCATCCGCGCTTTCAGATATATCCAACGTATATTCTATTTCGCCAGAAGCCAATCAAGAAAAGTTCATAATCCCCTATTGGTGCGTATCACCAGATAGCCTAATTGACTTTTTATGTGGAAACAATGAAAGCTTAAAGAACAAGTTTGTCGACTATTTAATAAGTGAAAAGACTGAATATATTAAGAATAATCCTAGCCTAGGTTTAAGTGTAGACCAAGTAACTCAATATACACCAGTCCCGTTTCGTTTGAATTATATCTGGTATCAACTGTCACACTATGACAGCGTAACCTGGAATGAAAAAGAGCAAGCTTCACCTGCATACACTGCCGAAGGCCGTGGTGATTTTACAAACCTCATAGCCCCTAGTTTTACACCTCCAGCTACAGGGTCTAATCCTCCTTTTGTTGGAGGAAAAGGAATCTGGAAAAAGCAATTAGATCTAATGAAAGCGCGTATTCTTGATAGTCAATACGCTTTTTTTCTGAAGCCTGATGAATGGGAACCAAATGAAAATAATGAAATAGAAAAAGACCTGAAAGATCTGACTTATGGTTGGCTCGGCAGAGATAAGCCGATCACAATTCTCGACCTTTCAGGTATGCCCTCTTCTAGGTTAGACCTACTTTTAGGTTCCATAATCGATGTGCTTTTTGAATCAGCTATATGGAGTAAAAATTTATCGATAGGCATAAAACAATCTCCATTATTGATGGTAATGGAAGAAGCTCATCGATATTTATCAAAGAGTAATTCTGGATTTGCGAAAAATATGGTTAGACGTATAGCAAAAGAAGGACGAAAGTTTGGTGTCGGTTCAATGCTAATAAGTCAACGCCCTTCCGAAATCGATGAAACAATCTTGTCGCAATGTGGGACGCTTTTCGCTATGCGAATCAATAACTCAACGGATCGCGCACAGGTTAAGTCAGCAATGACGGACGGCTTATCAAGTATGGTTGATAGTTTACCAATATTGAGAACCGGTGAAGCGATTGTGACGGGAGAGGCAGCTAGACTCCCCATGAGATTTAGATTTAGGCTCCCGAAAGATGGTCAATTCCCAGATAGTAATGACCCTAAAGTTTCAGAAGCTTGGAGCAAGCCTTATCAAAACACGGATTTTGACAACATAATCGTCGCCTGGCGCAAGCAAAAAGCATTAAGAGATTAATATGGATAGAATCAGCGTAAGTTCAAGTAATGTAATTTCAGTGTAAGCGATCAATATAGACCGTTGTGATTCGTTTAGTGTTTGAGGCTATCTTCGTTTAAGGAGATGCGTTCTATAT
>CATMRP010000083.1 GCA_950073835.1 uncultured Alteromonadaceae bacterium | reverse complement strand
CTCCGTTTTGGGTTTGGTCGCCTTCCAGCTTAGCCAATTTATTGGTTAAGCTGGGGAGAAGGCTCAATAAGTATCAAACCGCTGTAGTCGGTCGCAAGCTCCCTGGGACAATAACACGTGGGCTCAGTCGCTTCGCTCCAATTTTAGCCCACGTGTTATTGCCCCTAAGCGGGGTGTTAGCCACTTGGTGAACTTTTATACTTCTCCAGTTTCTGTTTGATGTTATTATTGAATAAAGGCTCAATGGAGGCGAAACATGTCAGACGCATTAAAAATTTTGCTCGAGAATATCGGGCAACTTAGTCCAAAAGAAAAGGCTCTTGCTGCCCACTGCCTTTTAACTTCTTTGAACTCTACCTCTGAAGACGACGTAGACGCTGATTGGCTTAAACTTGCTGAATCTCGAAGTTCAGAGCTTGAAGCAGGCAGTGTTAGTGGGCTTAGTTGGGATGAACTGAAAAGCAATGTTCTGAGTTAATGCATTCACTTATTTTTCATCCAGATGTCCAAATTGAGGTGAAGTACTCCTTCGAGTGGTACCAAGAACAGTATAAGGGCTTGGGTCACGAATTTATTCATGAGCTAGAAGAGTCATTCGAGTCAATTCGAACTATGCCTTCTTCATGGCCAAAGATGGGGCAGTATCACCGTCGCTTCATTTTAAGCCGTTTCCCTTTTTCTGTTATCTATAAAATTGTATCGCCAGACACAATTCATGTTGTGGCAGTAATGCATAATCACAGAAAACCAGGGTATTGGCAGGAACGCGGCTAACAAAAACATTAAGTCGCTCGCAGGCTCGCTGGGACAGTAACACGTGGGCTCTGTCGCTTCGCTTATGTGGACTCCCCCTTTGTCAACAACATTAACCGTCAATTAAAGAATAAATGCGTGCTTATGTGCGAGCTCTAACAGGGGAGCTATCCCAGGCTCTATGATATTTACGCGGACTTGTCGTCAAAATCGATAGCGAGCTCTAAGCTCTGAGCGAAGCACTGACTAAACAAGCTGATTTTTATCTTTTATTGAGCATTATTATTGTTGTGCAACAACCTCTATTAAGCAGCCAATAGTTCTGCTTTGTACTCTGTTCCATTCGCTAACATAGCGAATGCCGTTCTGACTGTTTTATTCGCTAATGCGACCGCTGTACAGCGTTTACCCCTGCGCTCAACCATCTGCTGTATCCACATCTCTTTTTTGGTTTTTGCTGGCCGTCTCATCGCCTGATTCACCGCTGACATCGCTCCACTGACTAAGCAACCTCGGAGCATATTATTTTTAACATACTTGCCCACCAAGCCCAGTTTCACTTTACCACCCGAAGAGTGCTGAATGGGTGTTAAACCAATACAAGCAGATGCATCGCGACCTTTTTCAAATTGCCCCATCTCTCCACAGCCCAATGCCATGTAGAGATTCACAGCGTTTAACGGACCAACACCTTCTAGGGCCTGCAGTGATTTACATGTTTCGTGTTCGTTTGCTGCTTTTTCTAAATATAAGTCGTACTGCTTTATTGATTCTATGCCCTGTTGGAGGTGTTGCCAGCTTGTATTGAGGGCTTGCCTAAAGACCATTGAAAAACCGTTTTCCGCGTCTTCCAAAACCGTTTCAACAACACCGCTAAGCCCCCCTGACTGGGCGACACTCGGATATTAAACTCTAACAATAAATATTTGATCTGTTGCTGCACTGCGACTTTATGTTTGACGGCCTGCTCTCGTAGACGAACCAAGGTTTGCAACTCCTGTTGCTCTTTTGATTTGCCATTGATGAAAGAAACATCGGTGAGTTGCGCTGCCTGTGCAACCGCTAAAGCATCGTTTTTATCAGTTTTTTGGTTTTGTCGCACACTGGCAACCAGTTTTGCTGAAATTAATCGTGCATCGTGCCCAAATTCAAGCGCTTTTTGTTTCCAATAGTTTGAAGTACTACATGCCTCAAAAACAATTATCATTGGCTTTGACGACGCTAGCCAAGAAGCAAATTCTGTCGGTGTCATTGCCTGGTTTGACTGCACCTTGTTGCGATTACAAACGCAAACCTGAATTTCTTCTTTCGCTAAATCAACACCTGTGATTATATTGTGCATGTTGGACTCCGTGATATTTTTGTGTGAGAACTAAAATATTAACCCAGCTCAATGAGTTGGGGGAGTCCAATTATCTCGCTGGGACACAAACACGCAGGGCCGCTTCGCTAGTTTTCCCTACGCGTTTGCGCCCGTTATTGGGGCGTTAGTTGCCTACAGGAAATTTTTGCTTCTGGTGTAAAACCCTGAGAACATGAATTACGTCTTCTCTTACGAAGTACGAAACAATCATTGATACCTCTGGAATAATCAATAGCCGTCCAGGTATTCCTTCTCTTTCAACGCCCATCAACGGTTGCTGTATCAAGTTTTCAACTTTAGCCTCAATAATGGTGTCAGTTTTTTCCGCAGCTAATGGGTTAAATTCATATAAAAATTCGAAAATCACTTCTCGATCGTCCAACGAGTCTTTTTCCCAAACGATCATTTTTTGGCTTTATTCCTAATTTTCATCTTTCTCACTTCCATGTCCAAGGAAGCTTCTTCATGAGTAACAAACTCACTTTTCCCACTATCCAATTTGCTAAACGCAGCGTTGACCTGATCGGTAAGCCATTGGTCATGAGTCATAACTTTGCGTTGCTGCTCAGCTAGTTCTTCAGTAAGCTCTCTACATGCATCACTTAATGTACGCCCTTGGCTTTCTGCCATTAATTGGGCTAGGCGTTTCGTTTCTTCGTCAACTCTGAATTGTATGCGGGTATCCATTTTCAACTCCGTACATGCGTGTGCACAAATGTTAGCACGTGATTTGAGTTTACGGCAACTAACAAACAAATGTTGGTGACACAAACTCGCGGGCTCTGCTTCGCAGTATAGCCCACGCGTTTGTGACGCCAAATTAGGGCGTTGGTATGACTCCCTTTGTCAACTAGAACCGAGTGTTACCTTGACATTTTTTCGGTCCATAATTAGCTTGTTTTTCTCATTTAAAAATAAATGAGCTAACGCACCGGATGAGGCAGTAATGTCGTCGGTTGGTATGCTGGTATTCGTGGATTATTCATTTTTCAATGAACAGCGCCTTCCTTACTCGTTCCGCCGTAGCACCTTCTCATCAGTCTATGCTCGTGGATCAATTACCGTTAAGTAACAGCCATCATAACGCCCTCGTAGGTTGTGCCACATGCCGCGGCCTGATCCGAATGCGTTAGCTCAAACTCGATTATCATGCGGGGACTCGACTTAGTCTTAGTTTCGGATTAACTGGAGTAAGTTGCACTTCTCTGCTTATCGCCCACATATAAGCTGCCATCTCTCTGGCAATTGCTGTCACAATAAGATTAAGATGTTTACCTCGCTGACTCATACGTTGATAACGTCTACACAAACGAAGTTGTGCTTTCCAGGCAATATCAACAATGTCCTTGGGCAGGCCTTCTAGCCTGCGCTGTAGTTCTGCTGAAACGTTTGCCGGGTAGCGATAACTGTGCGCGTCTTCAATCAATAGCCTGCGAGCGCGGCCATTGCCGCATTTAGTGATCCCCCCTTGTCGGCGTTTACCACCGGAAGAATGTTCACTCGCCACAAGCCCAAGATAAGCCATCAGTTTTCTAGGGTGGTCGAAGCGATTCAAATCACCCAACTCAGCCACCACACCGACGGCGACAAGTAAACGAACGCCACGCATAGCCTGAATGGCCTTCACCACAGGATAGTAGCGCCATTGGTGAACTTGATGGGTTAATTCATTATCCAGCCTTTCTAATCGATGGATGCGCTCCTCAATGGTTTGCAATTGCTCTTGCAAAACGATGTGTTGAGCAGGGTGCGGTAATACCAGTTCCGTCAGCCACCTTAAGTGTTTTTTTGACCAGTCTGCGGTGCCTTCGTAACGGATGTTGTTTCTCAGTAATAGTGACTTAAGCTGTTGCTTAGCTTGTTTTAAATCTTTTATTGCCACCCCTCTTGCACGAGATAAGTCCCGTACGGCTTCATCTTCCGGTTCGGGAACATAAATAGGGGTGAGGTCTTCTGATGTTAATAACTTCACCAGTTTAAGTGAATCACGGCGGTCGGTTTTAACCCGTTCACCAGACTTCTTTGGGATGAGAGATGGAGCCACCACATAACAACAATGGCCCAGGCTGGTAATGAGCCGATAAATCCAATAGCCACAAGGCCCGGCTTCATACACCACATGTAAAGTGGCTTCGGGATATTTTGACTCAAACTGGCGAAGTAGTTTTTTAAGTAACACCTTAGAAGAGGGGGATACGACCATAATGTACAGGACTCGCCCCCCGTTGTTCTTCACAATAGGCGACTTCATGGAATTCTTTGTGCGTATCCAATCCGATAAAAATCATGCCATGTTTGTTTATGCTAGCCTCCAAATTGATTTAGTATTGAACAAACTAATTATGGCTCTGGCTGAAAGTTAACCCACGAAAATGCGGAGGCTAGCATTTCACTGGGAGTCATTGTGTCTATACGCGCCGAAAACTCCACTGGTAACTCGTAACCTATGAGGTTACAATGACTGCATGATTAAGAGTTTTATACATAAAGGCCTTCAGAAGTTTTACGCTAAAGGAACCACATCAGGAATTCAGAAGAAGCATGAAAATAAGCTCCGTCTGATCCTGACCAACCTAGATCAAGCCGAAACGCCTGATGACATGGATTTGCCCGGTCTTTATATGCACAAACTCAAAGGTAACAGAAATGATATTTGGTCTGTCAGAGTGAGTGGAAACTGGAGAGTTACATATCGCTTTGTTGGACGAGATGTCGAAATCGTTGACTACGAGGATTATCACTAATGAATATGCATAACCCAGCGCATCCCGGTGAGATACTCAAAGAACTTGTTATTGAAGCTCTAGAACTCACTATCACTGACGTCGCTCAGCATTTAGATGTTAGCCGCAAAACACTGTCAAAAGTTCTTAATGGCAAAGGAGCCATCACCCCAGAGATGGCACTTCGTCTGGAGCTGGTCTTTGGTAAGCCTTCAGCTGACCATTGGCTACGTTTGCAAAATGCTTTTGATTTGTGGCAAACGCGGCAATATCAAAGTTCTTTACATGTCTCCCCCTATAATCTGGCGGCGGTATAAAGGCGCGTATAACAATCACATTAAGTTGCTCGCAGGCTCGCCGGGACACAAACAAGTAGGCTCTGCTTCGCAGTTTAGCCCACGTGTTTGTGCCGCCAAATTAGGGCGTTATGTGCTTGAAGGAATCAGCAAATGAGTAATGAACAAAAAGCGTTACTAGACATAAAGAAATCAATTGGAACTGAGATTGGTGAGTACAGTGTTGATGAGTTCGTCAGTCACCATTTAGAAGAAATTCCAGCAACTTATTGGAAAGCAAATACGGGAGTTGAAACGCCAACAGCTAGTCAGGTAGTCGACTTATTAGTTTTAAGAAGTAAGTGGGATGACGAAGAGGTTTATGATTTCACATTGCCTGGTGACGTTACTGATTATGTTATTTGCGTCAAGTATGACGAAAATGGCGAACTAGAAGACATTGACATGGAAAGTTAGCTTGGCACATAACAAAAAAATCATGTCGCCCGCAGGCGGACTGGGACACAAACACGCGGGCTCTGCTTCGCAGTTTAGCCCACGTGTTTGTGCCGCCAAATTAGGGCGTTAGCTGCCAAAATGTGAATCAAGCTTATCTAGAAGTTCTAAACCTCTCTTTTTATCTCCAGTGGCAGCTATCGCTTGTGTAGTCAATTCTTCTATCAACTTGTTTAAGCTCAACTTTTTATGCGCAGCTAAAGCCTTCAAACGATTATGCTTATCGTCGGGTAAACGTACGGTTAAAGTGGACATATCAAACTCCTCTCAAATAATCTTCAGGCGCTAACACTCTCAAACCATCAAATTGTAATTCCGCATTTCGCAGGTCTTTAAGGTTATTAGTAATAATGCTCTCGGCATTACCGGCTACTGCAAGTTCAATAAGAAAGTTATCGCCTTCATCTTTTAAATTTGTCCGCCACAAATAATGTATCTGCACCCATTCGCAAACACTAAAAAATGCTGCTAGCAAGTCGTTCACTTCGGCCTCGGTAAGCGGGCACTGCTCTTTGATTTTGTTTCGCTTACTTACTGCTTCGTATTCCAAAAATAGGGTGGTGCTAATCAGCGGTTTTAGCTGACCTAACAAGCAGCGCCGTATCACTTCTCGTGCTGGGCCTGTTTTGCCAATCAGGGAGCTAATAAGTACACTGGTGTCAATAACTACTTTATCCATAGATTTCATGCTGGCGTATATGCTGTCACTTTTCAATTTGACAGTGGCAGCTAACAATCAATTGTTTGTGCCGCCAAATTAGGGCGTTAGGCGTCAAGTTGCACCGCGTTGCGCAATACGCTACGTTTCTTCTATGATTAGGTCATTTAAACATAAGGGCCGGAAGCTGTTTTTCGAAAAAAGGGCAAACTTCAGGCATACAGCCTAAGCACGCGAAAAAACTTCGCATGCAGTTAGCTGCTATCCATACTGCACAAGATATCGATGCCATTAATTTGCCCGGCTTCTCTCTCCACCAACTCAAAGGAGAAAGGTCTAATATTTGGTCGATATCAGTCAACGGCAATTGGAGAGTAACTTTCGAGTTCACGGATGGTAATGCTTACATCTTAAATTACGAGGATTATCAATAATGAATATGCATAACCCACCACATCCTGGTGAATTTATTGAATCTATTTACATGGAGCCATACGGCATCAGTTGCAGGACACTTTCTACCCATCTTGGTGTTGCGGCTTCAACACTAAATCGTGTCGTTAAGGGAAAAAGTGCAGTATCACCAGAAATGGCATTAAGGCTATCAAAGGTATTAGGTCGCAGCCCTGAAAGTTGGCTTAGTATGCAAGACAATTACGAGCTTTGGCAGGCAAAGCAGAACATCAATTTGGATAACGTGCAGCCAATAGATCTGCATGCCGCCTAACGAACAAATGTTGGGGACACAAACACGCAGGCACTCGTTGCTTCGCTCTGCATTGTGGTTTGCGTATTTGTGCCCAAAAGTGGGGGTATGTACCTCGGAGAATATAATGATTGAAGAAGTTTCAGAAACAAATTTGGAAGAATTGCTGCCATTGATTAGAGCATATCAAGAGTTCTACAACGTCAGTGAAATATCGGACAAGAAAAATCATGAGTTCTTCTCTCAGTTCGGCCCCCACGCTGGAGCAGGTTGCCAATTTCTGTACCGAATAGACGGTGAAGCGACTGCTTTTGCAACTGTCTATTTTTCATTTGCTTCCACAATTACCTCTAAAGTTGGCGTTCTTAACGACCTTTATACTGCCCCCTCGTATCGCGGAAAAGGTATCGGGCGAAAATTAATCGAACACTGCAAAGACTTTGCAATTCAAAAAGGTGCATCTCGTCTACAGTGGACAACGGCGTTAGACAATACTCAAGCGCAAAAGCTTTATGATTCAATGGAAACAAAAAAATCAACCTGGCACTTTTACGCTTATGGCACTTAACAACTGAGTAAGCACTCGTTTCGATCGCGGGGCACAAATACATACAATCTCTGTGGCTCAACTCGGAATTTTGCTTATGTATAACGGCACCTGGTGAGGGCAATTGTTAATGGAGGATTGATATGAACGTCAATTTATCTGATATCGAATGGGCAGTAGAATTCGCATCTATGGGATATGGCGATCATGAGGCATATCTGGATACGGAAACTGGCGCTATCTACTACGTGGGTGATGCTGTTGAGGAGCCCGTGCCTGACGATTTGTTTGAACACAGTAAGTACCTGGTGCTTCCTGGTAAGCGTGATTTACGTCTGGGTAAAAGATTAGCGATAAACTTTGTGGCTGAAACATTGCCGGAGCAACTTGATACCGTATATGAAATTTTCAGTCGTAAGGGGGCATACGCAAGGTTTAAGGCGTTATTACAGTCATTCGACAAACTGGATTCATGGTATGCCTACGAGGAACAATCTCTCAATAAAGCAATAAAAGACTGGTGTGACATCAACAATGTGAAATACAACAGCGACAATTCATAAACGCTTATGTGAATTGAGTGCTATTAGTTCAGGTGATTACCGGTTTATCCTTGATGACAAAAGTCAACTAAAGGTAACCGCTTTGCCATTATCATTTATGGCCGTTATGATAACGTGGTTGACCAAAGAGATTTAGCATAATGAAAGGGAAGTGCTTAGTCATCGTTTTTCTATTGTTTGGCTGGCAGTATGCAGCGCTTGCATCCGCAACAACCACGCAGCCATCCTTATCTGAACTGGAACAAACCGTTAACCGGCTCTATTCTAAAGTACGAAGCCTGGAAAGGGCTCAGGCGAGCACCGATACCGAGGTTTCAAAACTTCAGGAAGCGATAAAAAGCAATGGTCTGGCAGTGGTATTATTTGCGTTTTTTTGTGCCTGGTGGGCCAAAACAACCGGGCGTAGTGTGCCAGGCTGGTTCTTATTAGGGCTTATTTTCCATGTATTAACGGCAATTGCCTTGTTACTTAAAACCGAACGCAACGAATAACCACCCGGGGATGAACCATCAACCGGCAGGTAGGTTAAAAATATAACCTGCATAGCTGTGTTTTCGTCGGTGTAACTGACTAAAAGGATTTATATATGATGCGACACTTACTGGTAATTATTCCTGTCATCATGGGGTGTGTGGAACTCTCATTTAGCGAGTCGACGGGCATGGGGTGGCTCCTCATAGGTATTGGCTTATTCTTTTTGCTGGCCCAGTTCACAGGCCTGTTTACAAAAGCTCAGGCGGGTAACACCAGCTTCGACTGGTTTAGCAGTTTCGTCTTTTGGTTTTTCGCGATGATGGCTTTTAAAGAATATTCTATTGGCTATCAACAACACGATTTATTGCGTGGTATCGGGTTCACGTTGTTTGGTTTAAGCACGGTGGATACAGTAGTGGCAAGAGTACTTGCAAAAGCAGACTCAAGCTCACTTCAGGAAAGGAAGAGAGTCAGTAGCACCAGGTTGCAAACCGCAGCGAGATTTACCGGGCTGGGCTTTTGTGGAGCGTCTATAATTGTTGCCTTAAGCTGATGTTGGGAAAAAGTACAAATACCGGGAGAAGTTATATGAGTGAGCAGCATAGAGCCAGGATCACCAAATCTGAGGACCATCCTGACCTCATTAAAATGCAAACTGAGTTCGCTTTAATAGAGTCAATGCTAGGCTCAAAAACGCTCTGTGCTATGGTTCTGGTGGGCGCAGTGTTATTTGCGGCCTTCGGCTATTTTCTTTACCGTATGGCAGGCGCGTAAGCGCGTTTGCCGGTTGTGTCGCTGTTCCTTGCGATGATGTTGATGGAAACATCATTACAATGCTATCGTTATTGGTGTGAAGGTCTTCACCAGTAATGGTTGTATTAAAAAGGATATTTATGAAAACATTCTCACTTTTTTTATTCTCTCTTCTCTTGTTGGGATGTTCATCCACCTCGGATATGTACCTGAGTCAAACGCCGGTAGAGGTGACTGACGAAAATATCAGTGATTATTGGGTGCAAACGAATGAAAGGTTCAGGTTTAATTTACCAATCCAACGTGCCATAGGTAAAAACGAAGATGGTTACGTAAAGTTGCGGTTTTTGATTGACTCAAATGGCAATACCTTTAACCCGGAAGTCGTTGTATCTACGCCAGCAGATATGTGGGATTACGCTGGGGTTAAAGCACTGTCAAAACAACACTTTGTGCCTGCTGAGTCAAACCGCTCGAAGGTGCCGGTTTATTTAACGCAGACAATCTATTTTAAGGGATAAATAAGGCGGCGGGCCTCACGCCCGGGGCTGGAGATCAAATTCCAGAGCTACCATGCACTTTGAATCATTACATCAAACCCATGCAGAGGCGCTTTTACTCTTTGAAAAGCAAAACAGGGCGTTTTTTGAAAGGGTAATAACCGCCAGAGATGACGCGTTTTATTCGATGGATGGGGTTCGTCAGCATATTAACTTGTTGACAAGCGCAAATGATGCAGATGCTTACCTGCTAATTGATGGCTCGGAGATCATTGCCCGAGCAAACCTCAAACAGATTCAGGCTAATCACGATGCCGAGATTGGATATCGGGTAAGTCAGTCGGTAGCGGGTAAAGGGGTAGGTTCTCGTTGTGTTGATTTTGTTATCCGGCAGGCACGAAAGCGACAGCTTACGCAGCTTTATGCTTATGTTATGGCTAATAACCCGGCATCAGAAAAAGTTTTGGTAAACAATGGCTTTGAGATTACTTTATGCTTGCCTGACGAGTTTGTCCATCAAGGTCGTACGCTTAACGGCTTTAAGTATCAGCGCCAGTTAGCTTTGTAACCTGAGGAAATTACATGAATGTTGTGAAAGTCAGACAGCAGGCGTACCCGGCGTTAATTACATTATGGGAGGCTTCTGTGCGGGCTACTCATCATTTTTTACCCGAGCAGCATATTGCACAACTCAAACCGTTGATCCTTGAACACTACTTTGATGCTGTTGTGCTCGGTGCCATAAAACAAGGTAACGAGGTGGCTGGTTTTATTGGTGTGGCTGAAGGGAATATCGAAATGCTATTTGTTCACCCTGATTTTTTCGGCCAGGGAATAGGGCGTGCGTTAACCTTGTATGCCATACAACACCTTGGTGCCAGCAAAGTGGATGTAAATGAACAAAATCCGCAAGCCATTGGCTTTTACGAAAAGTTGGGGTTTAAGCGAACAGGTCGCTCGGCTTTGGATGGGCAGGGTAACCCGTTTCCGCTTATTCATATGGCTACTGAGGCAGCTCAATAGCTAAGCGTTTTAATCCCGGTTCGTGCATTCTGGAGCATTCCTATCATTTTGATTGATTACCAGATCAAATCGCCATTATTAATTTTGCCGTTGGGCTCAGGAAAATGCCGTGGTTGTCTCGATACACAATAAGCTCATAAATACCGCTGCCCGGGAAGTATTAAAACCTATAAAAATGGTGCGCAAAGGGCAGTCCAGGTTATGGCTGGATGATAATGGCTGGTGGGTGGCAATTGCAGAATTTCAGCCGTCGCAATGGTCTAAAGGTAGCTACCTGAATGTGGCTGTTAGCTGGCAGTGGTATCCCAGAGCGGATTATGCTTATGATCTGGCAAACCGGGAAAGTGCTTTTGTTGAGTTCGAGAATGAGGAGTCCTTTATGCTGCAGGCCAGATCCCTGGCGGAGCAGGCAAAGCAGCGGGTCCTTTACTATCGCGATGAACTCTCAAACCCGCAGCGGGCAAAGCAGTTTGTGTTAGCCAATACCGCAGGCGGTAGCCAGCACATCTGGGCAGGGCTGAATAAAGGCATGATTTGCCTGCATGCCCGGGATTTTGCCCTGGCTCGGCTTTTTTTTGCTGAGGCGCTGGCCTGTAAAGATGACAGAGCCTGGGCAATTCAAGTCAAAACATTTATTCAGCAACTGATGAGTCTGACTCCGGCCGAACAATTGATGTTTGTGAAAAGGACAGTTGCTCAGTCAAGGCAGCTTAAAAAGCGGCCCGCTATAGAAATAGCATTTGGTGATGAGCCGAAGTAGAGGCAATAAATGATTAAGATTACGAGTCGATCAGGCCTGATCATACTATTTACTGTATTGTGTGGTGTGTCGGGGCATTTGAATGCCTGTTCGCTGGTGCCACTGCTGGAAGCCTTCGAAGCGAGCGATACCGAGGTTTCAGCCCCGGTAATGCCCGGTTTTAAGGTGGCCGGGATTGAGCGGGGCAGTGACGATGGTAATTTTGGCTCCTGTTCGGATTTTGGGTTTATCACCTTTAAACTATCGGGTAATTATCCGCCACAAGGGTATATTTTCGAGCGGGTGAAGGGAGAGTTTGAGGATAGACTGTTTGAGCCGGTAGCCGTAATACCGTCGAAGTTTGTAGATGATAACGCTTCATTTACCTTTGTGTGGCTGGATGGCAGTAGCAATGAGCAAGAGCCAATTACGTTCACGGTCAGTATTGTTGCGGTAAATGGGGCTGGCGAACGCAGTGAACCTCAGTACCTTGAGGTAAAGGATCCCGGTGTTGCCCCGTCATGGTGGAAGTTTTGGTAAATCGCCAGCGCTGATATATTCTTATGGGTAATGGATTCAGGTACAAAAAAGGAACTTTATGCGATTTAACATAGTGAAAACAGTGGCAGTACTGGCAACGCTGACTATGAGTGGCTGCGTGGTGCTGCCTGAAGATTCAGCTGATACGAGCCAGTGTTATCTCTCCAGTAACCAAAAATACCTCAAGGTGGTCGATTTAACCGATGGTGACACCAGTTTTTACGACTGGCAGGGAGAGATTATTGGTGTTATCACCATGCCCACCAGCGCGGTTATCTCGGCCAGCTATGTAGTAGTTAATAACGTGTTTAACTTCGGTGAAAAGCTGATTAAATGCAATGGTGACTCTGCAGAGGCAGGCACAAAAAATCAGCAAAATACCGAGCATTAGCGGCACAGGTTTGGGCTGTTTTCTGTCACAGCCTGGCGCATCAAGGAAGAAAGCACACATGGAGCATCGCGTATTAACCCGTTCAAAACATGGCCTGGTCTCGGGTACTCTGAGAGGAATGGCTAATTACTACCACTTAAACCTTAATGGCCTGCAACTGGTGTTTTTGATTGCGGCATTGTTTGGTTTTGGATTGGTTATTTATCTGGTGCTGTGGATGAGCATTCCTGCTTATTCCAAAAGGCAAACACTTTTGCAGGCAGCACAGGCCAGCTACCAGAAAGCAGTAGGCAGCTATTCACAGCATTGAACAGGTGATTAAGACTGGAGTGTATATATGGCGGTTTTGCTTTTTCTGTCGGCCGGGTTTGTCATTCTCATGTTGTCTCTTTTAGTTAAATTTACACGCGAAATGCGCGATCTGTTACGCGAATACAGACTTGAAATTAAAGAGCTTAATGCCAATGTTAAGAGTTTAAAGCGTAGACTTAATGAAATAACTACAACGCGGCCTGAAAGCGGTTGCAATGAATAAAGAGCAGATTATGAAAAGGATATATCGGTATTTACTGATTTTTGCATTACTGGTTGGTGCGCTCGCGGCGTATAGTTACGGAAATCAAACCGGTGTCTTTTTGTTTGTGCTGCAGGGGTTTGTACTGGAAGCCGGTTTTTGGTTTGGGTTATTTCCCATCAAAAGGCGAAACCAGCACTAATTGCCTGGCAAATGTAACCAAAAACACCTCGTGAAAGATTAGCCACTGTCATGCGCTTAATACAATGGATGTATGTCCTGGTGCTGTTGCTGCCAGCTATTATAAGGTTAGCGGAAAAACTGCTTAGCCATACCGGTGGGTTTGCCAGCCGTTACGGGCCGCTTATGGCAATAGGGCTGCTGGCAATCGGCTATATTGCGGCTGCTTGTCGCTTCCCGGTGGTAACTCGGGTTTTCTGGCGGTGGAGCTTTTGGCTGTTGAGTGGGTTGTTAAGTCTGGTTGGTGTGTATGGTTTTATACTGTTGGCTTTTGCGGGCAAGATTACAGGTGGCGCTGTTTTACTGGTAACACCGCTTATAGCGATACCTGCGCTTTCTTCGCTGTACCGTTACTCAAGTGCTTCAAGCTCCATCTGGAAAAATAAGCCATAAGCCATAAGCCATGAGGCAATTTAAAACCTCGAGCAACAAGGATTGTTGTTATGAAAAATACCGGTTACACCTATCAGGTAAAGCGTAGCAGAGGCAACTTTTGCCAGCTGGAAAATAAAGGGCTGGTGTCTTATATGGCATTTTTAAGTGAGCTGGAGGCCCATCTTTGGCCACCGGAAGCAAAAAATAACCAGGCCGGCAATGAGTATACTCTTGCCGTAAAACACCTGGGCACTCACGCTGAACTTTTTGTGTCTGTGGTGGGTAGCCGGGAGGATTTTGCCTATATGGTGGGCTTTAACAACGCGCCGATTACCTTAAAGCAACGAGCGCTAAACGCCTGCTCTCAGAGTCAGGGGCAGGTTTACCTTGCTGAACAGCAAAGTGAAGTACAACAGTTATTTTCGCTATTTTTCGATGCAGAGTGGTCGTTATTGGATGAAGCGCTGGATAAACTGACGGTGTTTCTTGAGCTTCAGGAAATGTGGGCCGAAGGTGCCCAGGATTAACCCATGAAGGACATGACATGAAATTATGGAATGATTTATCGCTTGTGCAAAAAGTGGTGGTTGGCGTTGCTATTTTGCTGGTGGCAATCGTGCTGCCGGAAATTGCTATTTTGATACAGTTTGGCGGGGTGGAAATTGCGTTTGGCTTGATTTTAGTGAGTTTAACGCCTGCAGTGAACGGACTCAAACTTCAGTACAAAAAAGCCAAACATACACTCTGGCTTGCAGCGCGCTCACTGCAGCAAAGTGCCTTTGCCAAACCGCCGGTTTTTGCAGTGCAGGCCACTTTTTGTGTTGCCGCCTTATGTTTTACCGGCTCGCTAATGTTCGCACTGAGCTTTTTTATGCCTGCCATGCTGTTTAACGGCGTGCTGGTGTAACCTGCCTTTTACATACAGTTGTAACCTGTATGGCATTAAGCGCAATCACAAGCGCTGTTGTTTACCAGGCAGGGAACTTAATGGCAAAAGGAAAGTCTGATTTTCGTGATCGTCATCGTAAAAAGGACTTTGCCCGTGTCACCGCTTATTTTTCTGCACACCCTTTGCGTTTCTTCTGTCAGAGCCATTAGCCCAGCGGCTGTTTTCCCCGCGCTGCTTCATTCTGCAGCCTACCGGACACAGCGTATTGGCTGAACTGCTCTTCCTTCATGAGACGCTGGGCGACACCACGCCGACGTTGTTGCTGGCGTTGTTTGTGGAACCACTTATGCAGTTTATCGGTGGTGTAGCTCTCATCGCGATAGCCATGTACCACTATCAACAAACCCGAAACCGCGGGGCTTTACTGATCGTAATTGCCTTGTTTAGCTCGGTTGTCAGCTCGTGGGCTATTGAGCTGGTGGCGGCTTTCATTGATGGCGCCGGCTACGAGCAGGTGGCTCTGTTATTGCAGGTAGTGGACGGTATTTTATTGGTCACCTTTATTGTGGGGTTCTACCTTATTTGTCGAAACCAGCGTGCATCTAAAGAATCTGTTAGCCACACCTCCCGCAAATCGTTCTGAGCTTATTTATGTCTGCTTACAATATCCTGATTGCAGCTCTTGCCTTAAATGATAGGCTGCCCGGACAGTAAATAACTAAAACGACAACGGTTACTTTTATGATTACACTGCGCGCCTTTGCGCCGGCAGATATTCCTGAACTGGTTAAGCTGCTCAACGATGAGGCTGTTACACGCTTTTTATCAACCAAAATTCCTCAGCCTTACACACAGGATGATGCAACCTGGTGGGTTGAGGAAGGCAGTTTGCTGGCGACGAACCGGGCCATTGAAGTCAACGGTAAGCTGGCGGGGTGTGTCGGGGTGAATCGTGGCGAATTTGAATATGCCCGCAGTGGTGAGCTGGGGTACTGGTTAGGAGCCGGGTTCTGGCAACGCGGCATAGCATCAGCGGCTGCCCGACAAATGATTGTGCAGGTGTTTGAAGATACCGATATTGAGCGTTTGTTTGCTACGGTGTTTTCGGGCAACCTGGCTTCCATGGCGTTGCTACGCAAACTGGGCTTTACTGAAGAGGCGGTATTACAACGCGCCATCTTTAAAAACGGACAGTTTTATAACAGTCATATTTTCAGTCTGCTTAAACAGGCTTAAACGAGCGCGTTTGGTTGGTTAATAACTGTACAGCATGGCCGTGATTGCTTACTCTTAAGGTTTGAGTAGATCAGGTGAACCACAGGAAGGTGTATGAAACAGTCTGAACTTAAACTGGTGCAATCGGAGTTAAAATCAAAAGGCTATTATAGCGGCGGGGTAGATGGCTTATCCGGGCCAAAGACTCGCGCTGCTGTACATCAGTTTCTTAGCGATAATACCGGGCAGCTAAGCGCAGAGCGCTGGACAGAGTGGAACAATGCACGCAAACGCGTGGCTGCTTTGCAGTTACTGGCACTGCAAAATCAACTAGATGTGGGGCCGGTAGATGGGTTGTACGGCCCGCAAACGGAATCGGCTGCTACGTTGCTGCAGCAGTTATTAAGCCAGGGCGCTATCGCCCGTCAATTCAGCGACATCACACCCGTGAGGCAAAACCCTCATCAGTTTCCACTGGAAAATGAGGCTGATCTGAACGCCTTTTTTGGCCAGCCCGGCAGCATTGAACTGGTGCGGATAGAATGCCCCTGGTTGTTAAGGCTCGACTGGGATCTCTCCAGCACCACCCGGGTGATTGCAATTAATAAGAAACTCAGTGACAGCCTTCAAAAAGTACTCCATGAGGTATACGAACATTACGGTGATGCCGGTATCCAGCAACACGGACTTAACCGGTATGGCGGCAGTTATAACCATCGTAAAAAGCGCGGCAGTGCTACCGCCTGGTCTACCCATGCCTGGGGGATAGCTATCGACTGGTTTCCCTCGCAGAATAAACTGAGCTGGCGCAGTGACCGAGCCAGTCTTGCCGATCCGGCACTGGATTTTTGGTGGCAAAGTTGGGAGCGTGAGGGGTGGTTAAGCCTGGGGCGCAGCGAAGACAGAGACTGGATGCACGTGCAGGCGGCCAAACGATAGCCGGCCTGTAGCGGTTTGGCTAAATTTTCCGGCGGATGAGTTGCTTATCAGTGCCGAAGACATGATTAACTACAACATAACGCTAATTCACACATAAGAACTTATGAACACATTACAACGGCAAGCGATTATAGACACCAGCTGGGACATACATAGTCAGGTTGAAAGGGCTTATCTTGAGCACCCGGCAGGGAAAGGGGATGAGGCCTGGCATGACAAGCAACGTTTACTGCTGGCCGATATGGCGCTACACCTGCTGCAAACGGCGGTAAAACCGGGCGATTTAGCGCTGGATAAACTGCAAAACAACCTGCATGCCATTTTAACCATCAGCGATCAGTTTTTACCGCAGGCGGGTTTAAAACAGGCAACCAACCACATTTACACCGGCAGTAGTCATGACTGAAGTAGAACTGGTTGCCGAACTCTTTCGGCAGATGGCATTCAGTGCGGCCATTCTGGGTGGCTTTGCCATGACCTTTTTAAGTGTTTTATTGTCCGCGTTTCCCAAAGAGCATCCGCTGGCGTTATGGTGCATTGGTGCCAAAGCACTGGCGGCAGTGTTACTGATAGTGGCTACACTCGGCGCTACGCTGGCGTTAATAAGCATTCAGCAAATGGGCTTATCGTTTAATTTTGCCAGCTGGCCGGCCCATGTGCTGCGTACTAAGCTGATCACGGAGGTGTCTTTTTTCAGTGGTGTGGTGTTGTTGCTGGGCGGGCTTGGATTAAGTGGGTTTGCACGCTGCCGGCGCACCGGGTTTATAACCCTGGCCGCGGCGTTGGTGGCAAGTGTATTGTTGGTGACCTTGTTTTTACCCACATTTTAACTCGGAGCCGTTGATGATAGAAAAAGCCATTGGTACGTGTGTCCTCTCTGCCGACCAGATAGACGAAGGAGTTAAATGCGTCGCTGCACAACTGAATGGCCAGTTTAAACGGGCGGTGGTTGTTGTAGTCGTTCCCGGCGGCATATTTTTCAGCGCCGATCTGCTGCGACAACTCAATTTTGACGTGGTTATGGAAACGATTTCCTGTCCGCACACTCCCGGAGAGCGACATAACCCCTCGCCAATTGTGTTTCACCCCAATGTGCCGCTTGCCGGCGAGGATATTATATTGGTGGATGATGCCATTGAATCCGGCGGTACCATGAAGCGCCTGGTAGCGCATCTCCGTTCTCACTATGCGGTAAATTCCATCAGTGTGGCAACATTGTTTGTAAAGCCTGGCCGGGTGGCTGTTGGCGCTCAGGAATATTATGGCATGGCTATGCAAAGTGACGAGCTGTTAGTGGGCTATGGTTTACCTTGGGCACACAAAAATCGCAACCTTCCCTATATCGCCAGGCTCAAAAATATATCAGAGTAAATTTGTAACGTATTGAAAAATAAGTACTGTCATAGTGGTGTCACCTGAGTGGCAGACTTTTGTCGTGGTAGTTAAATGAAGTATCAGTCAGTATTGAGTGCGGATTTTGCACTGATCAGGAGAAAAAGATGACATTCCACAAATGGCTTAAGTCGCGACCCCAACAGGAACGTACCGGCATAATCACCTTACTGGCTATTTGCGCCATTGTTGTGCTAATTGCTTTAGGTCTTACGGTTTTCGATATTTTGCGTCAGGCGCTGTGAATTTAACCCGGTAACGGTAATTACTCGTTGCTCTGCGGGGCCGCTATCGCTATGGTAAAGCACAATTTTTTAACAATTGAGACGAAGTATGCAGAAATGGTGGAAGTTAGCGATAGTCGGT
>CATMRP010000082.1 GCA_950073835.1 uncultured Alteromonadaceae bacterium | reverse complement strand
CGCAGGGGTTTTAGCTCGTTAGTCGACAGTTGAATTTCCAGCAAATCAACAAAGTCATCGTAATCGCCTTTTAAGAATAGTTTGCGACTACGGCGCATAAAATTCCAGTCAGAAAATTTACGCAGGTATTTCGACATCACCGTACCCAGGGCAAATGCCATCGCCATAGCGATAAGATCAAAAAGTTTGTCGAGAGTGAGTTCTTCTAACTGCTGGGCCTGTTCACTTACCGATGCATCGTAAATAGAGCGTATCACTTCTATGCGGCGAGCGGCCAGGGCGTTAAGGGGGTTAATTTCCAGTGCCCGGCGAAATGCCACTTCAGCCTCGGCGATTTGTTTATTTTCATACAGTGCATCACCATAGAGCGACAACAGCATATCATTGCCCGGATACTGCACCGTAGCATTTTCCAGATAACGAATAGCCTCTTCGTATTCGCCACTTTCAATCAGGATTTGTGCTTCAACAATTGCTACTTTGGGTGACGCATGGGCAACCGGCTGGCAAAGTACGGCCAGCAGCAGACAGACCAAAAACCCTCGATAGCAAATGGCGTTCATCATCTGGCAATGACTATCATTACTTCGGCATTACCCAGCGCTTTTTGCAAAGTTTGTTGCGATTTCAACAGCGCCACGGCAGCGTCGCTGATGACCAAATCTGAATTACGCGACTTGTAAGTACCTTCGGCGGGGATAATAAAAGGTTTTACCGCAATACGCGCGTTGCGTACGGCATCGTTTACGTCAAAATCGTAAGAGACCGGACGACTGCTAATGCGGCCCTGAGTTAAATCATCGGCGGTAGGGTATATGATGTCGCCTTTTTGGTTTCTGATCCGCGGGATAGTTGCCAGTTCAAAGTTGCCAACCTGGCTGGCATCGATTAACACGCCGGTGAAGTTGCTGTTGCTCTCATAGAAATCAATTTGCTGTTCCAGCTGAGCGATCACCTGAGGCTGGCTGTGGGCCTTTAATAAACGGGTAATTTCTTTGACCAGCTCAAGTTGGTTCGGATTGTCGATAACCAAATGACTTTGCGTCGTCCCAGCTGCAGCGGCAGTGGGGAACAAAGTAAGCGAAGGCCACTCAATTTGACCAGTGCTAGCCAGTACCCATTGTACCGGTTTGTCGTACCATGTTGCCGCCGTCATGCCATTTTTTGCCACTTCGGGCGCAATCATTTGTATAAAGCGACCGTCCAGTGACATGGTCAGCGTCACCGTCGCCACATCATTCTGGTAGTGATCGGCGGTCATTGCCGCCCCTTTGATCATGGCTTCGAGGCTGGTTTTCACCGTATCACTCTGCGCCACCATCTGCTCAACAACCGTTTCAGATGATACCCGCACGCCTTTGATCATCTCCGCCAGATTTCGATACGCATCCAGTTGGGCTGCACGACGGGCCAGTAAGCGTTGTTTTACCAGCGGCACATCATCCGGCGCTACGCCGTAGCCATAGGCTGAAATCACCCCGGAAGACCAGTTAATTAACCCTCCCGGCTTTTGCTCCACGACTTCTTCTGCATTAGCGAGGCCGGTTAGGAACGCACACACTAAAGTTAAATATCGCATTGTCTTCATTGTTGCTCTCACTTTAAACGGGTTACGCATCAAACTGCTTATACTTGGCCATTCGGGTGACCACCTTTTTCAGGTAGTTCTTAGTTTCCTGGGCAGGCAGGTTTTCCATCAGATAATCATAAACAGCTTCGGGCGACATTCCATTAATGGTGTCTACCGCAGCAGTAATACTTTTTCTGCCGGTAAAGGTTCGGGCCACATTGCCTACCCCGGTATTGTAGCTGGCAACCGCACAATAAAAGCGTGCCTGCGGATCGGCGATTTTCCGTAAGTAACGATGGGTCAGCAGATGAAAGTAGGCTGAGCCCAGCTTGAGGTTATTCTCTTCATTAAATAAATAGTCAGCACTTACTATCTTTTTCTCACCATGAACAAAAAGATGAGCGTCCAGGCCTGCCGTTTTAGGTACCAGTTGCATTAAGCCAAACGCGGGAACGGGGGAGACCGCTCTGGGGTTATAACTCGATTCCGTTTCAATAATGGCCATAATCACTGATACCGGCACATCATATTGGTCTGCATAACCTTTAATATCATCAAAGTACTGCTTTACCAGTTTTTCCTGATAACCGTTTACAAACTCAATTTTTAACTGCAAACGGGTTTGCCCATCCTGCTCCACTACGCTCAGCACCGGCATGGGGGCGGGTACCGGAAAAGGCTTAACGGGTTCGGCCGGTTGTGTGGTTGCCGCTATCTCTGCTTCAGCCTTGGGCGGCTGCGGTGTGACAGGCTCATCCTCAGCAACAGATGGCTTTTGTGCAGGAACTACCGCAATTTGCGGTGTTTGTTGCGGCTCTTCATTTGCTTTTGGTTGCGGTCGTGGCTGCCCCGCATCGGCTTTGGTCAGTTGTTGCTTTTGCGCCACCTTGTTGACCACCGCACTGATATCAATCGACTCAGATTCGATTTTTAATTCCGGTACAGCGGATAAATCCTGCTGTAAGGCGTCGGCCAGGCCTTCGAGCTGACCGCCAATGGTGTCGGGCAGCACACTGGCCAGTGATGAATCGGTAGATGAGGTGATCTCCACCGGTTCTTCGGTGACTTCGGCCACCTCTTTGGTGACTTCCTGAAGCAGCACGTCCTGCTCATCCAGCTCTGCGGGTGAGGCGGTGGCAATAGAAGATGACATTTCCATCAGTTCCGCAACCCGTTGCTGCAGGTCCTCACCTGGCTCAACCAGGGTTTCGATGATCAATTCACCCGACTCAAAGTCGGCAATGGCCCTGCTGCTCATGGTTTTGTTATAGGTGACCCAGCGGTGCCTTTCAGGCAGGGCGCCATCGGGCCACTTAACCTCAATACGCTTGGTCAGGCCCCGGAAGGCGCGGTCGATGGCTTCATCTACAGCCTGGTAGATGTCATCGATACGCTTTGTTTGGTTTTCAAATTCAGCATCCATCCGCGCGCTGATTTCATCGAAGTCGTCTACCGACTGCGCAGCACTGAGCGGACTGAATGCCAGCGACGCGACCAGCAAACTAATACTGAGAATTGGCCGCATTACTGATCGCCTCTAAACTTTCCCGTTCTTTGCAAATATCAGCTTCGTTTGTCAGGCAAATGCCCAGTACCACTTCGGCAATCCAGGTACCTTCCTGCTCATACACCTTCTCATCTACCACAACCGTTCCCTGTAACCAGGTTTTTACGCGGGTTGCAATGATATCGCTTTTTACTTCATATTCTTCCACGGTAGAACCGGCACGTAATTCAATCCCTTTTACCTGCTCAGACAACTGACGCTGAGCATCAAGCTGAGCGGCGCGTTTAGCCAGCATTCGCGCCTGGGCATTGGTTTTTGCCATCGCCGGATCCACAGTACCAAAGCCCTGCGCCGTTACCACGCCGGTTAACTCTTCAGCCTGAGCAGCGCCGATAAAACCGGCCAGCAGTAACAGTAAAAACTTTACTTTCATGGTTTAATCCCTTTTTGCTTAAGTACCTCAGCGTAGACGTGATTAACCAGATCAATCTCTACCCCTTCCCGTACTGAATCCATTAACTGATCAACAACTTCCACTTTAAATGCACCGGAGAGCAAAAACTGACGCACGCTCAGCAATTCACGCTTACAGGCAATGGGGGCGTGAGCGATGGCAGAATTCACATCGTTGACTTTTAAATATAGCGTGCCTTTGGCTAATACACACTCACGATACTTGTCGCGCAGGCCTTCCAGCTCTTTTGACTCGCTGACTTTTTTAATCGCAGAATACTCATTGGCCGCTGCCATATTGAAACCGGAAAACACGGCTACTGCCGAGCACAGCACTAACAGCCTGGATAATTTGTTCATGTTTAGTTCCCTTCTGCACGCGGTGCAGTGGTGATTTCAGCAGAAGCCGAGACGCTTCCTTCTAATTCATCTTTATCTATCGCGGATACCCGGTAGCAGTAACTGCGATTGCCAGACACATCCGTATCAACGTAGTTGGCGGCACTGACACCAGCCAGTTTTCTTACATTGCCACAACTGGAGCCGCGGTATACCTGATAAAAATCAATGTCGCTTTCAGGCGCTGGCTGCCATTGCAATACCACATTGGGAGCCGACTCCACAACACTGAGCCCTTCAATGCGGGCTGGTAGCGGTTTGGTTCTGGCCTCAACCACCGCAGAGGTAATGCCATTGGCATCATAAAAATTATACGCCAGTATTTTATAGCGATAGGTTTGACCATCATCCATTTTGCTGAAAAAACTGCCTTCGTCGACATAGCGACTGGCGGTTCGGCTGCTCAGGGTTTCCAGCAGATCAAATTTGCCCTTGTCTTCACGATAGATTTTATAGCCTTTAATGTCAGCATCATTGGCCGGCTGCCAGGTGAGTGTTACCTGTTTCACCTGATTACTCGCCGCCGCAAAATTCTGTGGTGCTGCCGGTACTGCTTTGGTAGTGGCCGTCACAATATTCGACTTTTGCGTTTCTTTATCACCATCCACTGCGCTAATCGCATATTCGTAGGTTACGCCATCGGCCAGATTACGGCGGTCATTGTCTGAGTACTGAGTAATGCTAGGGGTAGTGATAGTAGTCACCAGCTCCCAGCGAGTTACACCCTGCACCCGTCGGTACAGTTTATAGCCATCGATGTTTTTATGAGCTGTCCAGCTGAGATCCGTTCGTCGCAACATGCCCTGCGCAGCCACACTTAAGATCACTGCATCAGGACTAACAATACTGGCAAATGCAGACGGGTCGCTGCGCAGACCGTCTTTGTCCTCAGCCACCACATAATAGGACGTTTGCGCATAAGGTTTAAGGTTAGCATCGGTAAATGCCGACTCATTGGCGGGCACCACTGCCACTTCCTGCCAATTTTCGTTATTCCAACGGCGATATAAGCGGTACTGTTTTATGTCTGCTTCGCCCGAAGGCGGCCAGCTAACACGAATAGAATTATTGTCTGCCGAGAGCGCTGGACTCTGCGCCTGATCCGGGCGAGGCTTGGTTTGCGCACTGCGCGTTTCTGATACGAAACCAACGCCCTTGAACTTATTCAGTGCAACCACGAGATAATGATAGGTAGTGCCATCTTTCAAAGGCTGACCGTTATCCACGCCATCAATAAACTGCGTTTTATCGGCGCCGCTGACGTCGGCTAATTCATCGAGCAGGGTATCCTGGTTAAGCTCGCCTTCCGTGCGGAAGATTCGGTAACCCACTACATCGTTGTCTTTTACCGCCTGCCAGTACAAGTGAGCAGACTTCACCCCGCCAGATACACTAAACTCTGCCGGCGCTGCCAGTTTTTTGGTTTCCTTACGGGTAATATTGGAAGGCGCCGAGGCCGACAACTGATCGAACAGGCGAACCTGATACTCATAGACCAGGCCGTCTTCAAGGCCCTGTTTGTCTACGAATGTGCCGTTGTGGCCCGGATTGATTTCGCCCACCGTTTGCCAGTCATTGGTACCAGCCCCGCGACGCTCGATGCGCACGCTGTATTCTGAAGCGGCCGGCTGCCACTGCAGGGTGACTTCACGGGTTTTTATCTCGCTATCCGCATTCAGCAGGATAATCGGAGCACTGGTTACCATCACCGGTGGTGACTTAGCACTTTCTTTACCGCTACTGGTTAAGGTAGTTACCGCAAACTCGTAGCTCTTATCGGCTTCCATCAGGTTGACAGCAGAAACCGAGTAATTAATTTTTCCGGTGTCTTCAATTTTTACCGCAGGCGCCCACACGCCGCCGACTTCACGGTAATACACCTGATAGGCAGCGGTTTTTTCCTGATTGGCAATCGAAGGCACAAAGTCGAGTTTTACGCCATTGACATAAACCTGATGTTGCAAAATAGATGGCGCTGCCACATCGGCACTGGCCTGGGCTTTAGCGATAGTGGCTTTACTTACCAGGCCACCATCCATTTCATCACCGGTTTCCAGAATAATATCCAGGCGGTAATAAAAGGTACCACTTTGGGGAATTCGGGTATCAACATACTGGCTTTCCGTGGTGCTTTCGACAAACTCAAAAGGCCCCGACGCTGATTCGCCCCGATACAGATTGTAATAAAAAACTGCGCCAATATCCGCCGTTTGCCAGTTCAGCACAACCTGTTCGCCCTGCGCTTTACTGGTAAATTCTGTCAGAGCGGCACTGGCCTGAGCGATATCCGGCTGCACCGACAGCGCACGACGGATGCGGCGTTCCAGTGACTCAACAATTTCCGGCGCCCGGGTAACCAACTCACCCTGGGTTTGAAAGCTCTCCTGCCAAATCGCCGCTTCCCGGCCGTTTGACACATCAATCAATTTAAAGTCCACAATAATAGTGGCGCGTTTTATATCGATGGAGCCAGACAAAATAAAATTAACGCCCAGCCCGTTACCATACTGAATAATTTTTTGAGTATCAGCTACCTGGGCACCGCCAATACGGTACAGGCCTTCTTCCATCTGACGCCGGGAAAGTAGCTGATAGGTTTGAGAACGCTCCAGCTCCTTGCGCATGGAAAAGAGCAGGTCACCGTCCAGACCAATAGCATCAATGCTGGCCGGTGACAGGTTAAACAAAGCGAGGCTGGTTTTTGCAAAAGTAGTGGTTGGTAACAAAAACATTACCAACACTACTACCCTAAAGATTACTGCTTGCATATCCCTCGCCTGCTAACTAGTTTTTAAATTGATAGGTTTCGATGATTTGCTTCATGTACCCGTCAATTTTAGCGGAGATCGGAGAGTTAACGTTTGACTTAACGCGCTCGTCAAACTTGGCATCAACAAACCGCTCCAGCGCTTCCAGCGATTCTTTACGCTTCAGCAGCAACTCTTCACCGGCTTCGAAGTAATCTACTTCACGGTTACGCAGTGGTTGTAATACTTTACGGGATAAGTCTTCTACCACCTGATCGGCCATCATCTGCAACATTTCAGTGTCGGTGGCGATTTCCAGCGGATCGTAAGCGATGTTAGCGTCTTTCACCCCGTCGTTACCCACGTCTTCTTTCACCAGGCGCGAACGGATGGTATCCACACTCACGTTTTGTCCGGTTGAAACGTCAACGATCCGGTAAGAAATTTCAATAAAGCCAACCTTTTTGGCTTTGTTTACGGTGTATTCTTTTTCGGCATATACCGGCACCATAATTTTCGCCTGAGGCGCTTCTTTCAGGTCGTTTTTATCCGGGTTCGGGTTCAGCGCTTTCCAGTTCAGGAAATCAATGTTGTCCTGAATTTCCTGGCCAACCTGATAACGTACTGTTTCGGCACTTTCAGATTTGGTTTCGTCGACTTTAAACAGCAGTACCGAGCCCATGATTGCCACGTCGATACCGTATAAACGGCCCATTTCTTTGGCGGTATCTTCAGATACCACACCGATTTGGCCCAGCTTCATTTCTTCCAGGATTGACTTCAGGTTTTCACGTTCAAGGATATTGATATCCTTGGTAGCGTTATTGAACAGGTTTGAAATCAGCTTACCAGCAATCAGACCACCCGCATCCATGTTGTAAGAAGGGCTTTTAAAGTCGAATACCGCGATGGATTTGATGACCCGCTCGCGAATTTTGTCCTGCACATCACGTGATTTCTCGAACAAGCCTTCCATTAGCGGGTCCAGCTTGCCGATTAACTCGTACATATACCAGGCAACACCCCAGTAACGATTATCCATGTATTCAATAGCGATATCTTCGGCGCGGGATACCACGGCGTTGCGCAAAGCGACGGCACGTGGAGGTAGTGCACCACCAGTGTTTTCATCGATTTCAATTGCCAGATTGATTGCCCGGGCAATATAGCCCTGCTGCAGCAGACGGGTCGCTTCAACAATTTTCTCGTCAACCTGTTTTTCCAGTGCGGTGGCTTTCCATGCGATACAGTCCTGGTCGTTCGGGCTGAACGAAAGTACTTTTTCACAGGCAAACTCTGTCTGACTCCAGTTTTGCGTATCTAACGACTGGGCGGCCAGATTTTTAAAGAAGGTTGCGTTGTTTTTCTGGTCGGCATCGGCGGCCATTTTCTTGGCTATGGCGTTGTTAGGATCCAGCATGGTGGCCTTACGGGCTGCCAGCTTGGCATCTTCAAACTCATATTCGACGAAGGCCTTTTTAGCTTGCAGCAGATAGTCCCGGGTACCTTCAGTTTTAATCCGCGAAGCTAAGGGAACTGACGCTTCAAAGTTCGGATACAACTTCTGAACCTGTTGTAGTGTCAGATTGGCGCGAACCCAATCCTGACGGTCAATCAGTGCCAGCGCTTCAGAATAACGTTCCTTAACTTCATCAATGAGTTCACTGCGCGAGGTGTCGATCTGACTTTCCAACGGCGCAATAGCCGGCAGATTCGGCGAGAACTGTTTGGCTTCGGCTACCAGTGATTCGGCTTTCTCAATGTCATTAATGCTAACACTGGCCGCATTCAGGATCCCCTGCGCCTGACTGATCAGTGTCTGTGAGGCTTTCAGGCGTAAACTGCTAAGCTGAGCAGAATACTGTTGGTTATCCGGCTCCTTGGCAATTGCCTGCTTAAGGTAAGCAATGGCCTCAGCATAATTCCCGGCTGCAGCGAGCTGCTGAGATACATCAAACTCTTTTTTTCCCTTGCCCGTTGATTGACAGCCTGCCAGGGCTGACAATACCAGAGCGGCCAATACGTACCGTCTCATTGGTTGATCCTCAAACTTTGGTTGCGGTGATTTTGTTACCTGTGACGCCAACAATCTGTATTTTATGTCGTTGCGCTATATTACTGGCCAGCAGTTCTTCATATAACTGTTCTGTCCAGCCCTTATAGCTAATGACAAGGTGTGCCACACCATTGGCGATATTAGAAATTTCGATTTGCTGAATAGCCGGCATGGCCTCCTGAATGACCGCTTTCATCTGATTCGCGACCTCCAGTGATTCCACGCCCTCAATATCAAGAAATACATTTCTGGCTTTGACCTGCTCCTGGTGCCAGAAGCGGATCAGTTGCTTACGTAACTGCGGCCATTCCTTGCGAATGATATCGGCTGATAGCTTTGCAAAAATACTGTTCGATTTAACGCCCGGTTTGCTGGCGCTTTTGCTGCCAGCAGCCAGCACCTGGTTGTCACCCACCCGGGTGACCTGCATACCCAGGGTCAGCTCGTTGGCATTAATCTTCATGCCCTGGAATTCTTCCGGCTTTATTTGGGAGTCAACGGTCAGGTTAACGGCAAAGCCGGCATAAATGGGTTCGTCTTCGTCAAACACCTGAAAGCCATCCCGTAACAAACGTTCGGTCATTTCATTCCGAGCATGCTGAGCAATAATTGGGTTAGTGGAATTTTCGTCGAGTACTACGGTAACGCGGGGCATTTTAGTCCAGCCCATGGAGGCCTGAATCTGGGCGACTCTGTCAACCAGTAAGTCAACCCGCACATCCGCCTGAATAACCACTTCGTAAATGTCTTCGCTGTCACCTACGCCGTCATAAATAATTTTGTATTCGTCGATCTGGCCAGCCGTGCTGGAAAATATCTGATCTTTGCCCAGCAGGTAATTGTTCACGTCGGTACGGGAGCGCACAAAGGTGCCAACCACTTGCTCTACCGCAGCCCGTTTTGCATTTTCCAGCGCCACTTTGCGGGCTTCGACAATATTATTGTCTGCCACCGCACTGATACCTTTGGCTTCAACCAGCTTAGCGGTCACTGAAGGACTCACAAGGCTCAGCAAAGCAACAAAAAAAGTGACTACCACAAAAGAATACTGTTTGATGCTTCCACTGCACACTACCATAGTGTCTCCAAATACCCACTATTACTACCAATAGTGGTTCAATATAATCCAATACCCGGCAATTTGCACTATTACATGGGGCGGTTTAACCGAATATCGTAAAAAGACGTCCGCTTATCGATTTTGGGTGAACTTAATTTCTGTATCCTATGGGTTTTATTCGGTCATTTATAGGACAAAAGTTAACAAATTAGCCCTACAAATCGGACATGTTGCTAAATGGCGACTTTTTTCTGCAACAAATGAAAAAAAGCTTTATAAAGTCGGCATTGGCGTATAGCTTTAACAGTGTGCACAGGCCTAATCCAGCGCGATTACGGCGTCTGGCTACTTTTTTAGCCTTCCCTCCCGACTTTATCTTTTGAAGGAAAGCACAATGCAAAGTGACTCAACCGGCATCTGGTATTTTGAATGTGACGACTCAGACATTGAAGCGCATCTTCTTAACCTGCAAAGTCGTTCGGTAATCTATCCTGATGAATGCGAATATCTGATAAAAAACCTGCATAAACTGCATGTTACATCAGAGCAGAATACCCATGGCGTGGTTCCTTTGTGTCATCGCTGTGTCACGCTCATCGCGAAGGATAACAAAGTCGAAATTGTGATAAACCGGGAGCAGGAGAAAATTGACCACGTCACTCAACTGCCATTACGTGTGTCTCTTTTGCGTCAGCTGGGTATTTGGTACGAACAGGACCCAGAGGCGATAACGGGTATCTGTCTGGTCGAACTCGACGATTTTAGTGATATTAACGACACCATTGGCCACGCTGCCGGTGATCTGATCCTATTTGAGATTGCCCGCCGTCTTGAGCGTTATCATGGCTTCCGGTTTAAGCTGGTCAGACTGCATGGCGATGAATTTGCCCTGGCGGTAACCCAACTAGCCGATGCCGAGGATATCTGGCAGGTATCAAAATGGATTTGCGAGCAATTCGAACCACCATTTATGACCCAGAAAGGCGCCGTTTTCTTAACACCGTCGGTTGGCCTTTCACTGAATATCAATGCCGGCGAAGAGCCGGTAGCATTGTTAGAAAGTGCTTATATTGCCCTTAACCATGCCAAGGACGACGCACTCACCAAAGAGAAACTATATAACCCTCAGCAGGAACATACCCTGACCCGTCAGGTGTTGCTCGAAGCCCAACTCAACCAGGCGCTCACCGAAGAAAACAGTTTACTGGTGTGGTACCAGCCTAAACAGGATTTGCATAACCGACAGATTAACGGCCTGGAAGCGCTGATCCGCTGGAATCATAGTACCGAGGGTTTGATTTCGCCCGGCGAGTTTATCCCCCTTGCAGAACGCACTGGCCTAATTTGCAGCATCACTGATTTCGTTATCCGCCAGGTTGCCAAAGACATCCCTAAACTGCGTAAACACGGCTTTACCGGCAAAGTATCGATTAATATTTCGGCCAACGATTTTATGCGCACCAACCTGGTCGAAAGTCTGCTGGGGTTGCTTGAACCCTATAACATTAGTACCAGCGATATCGAGCTCGAAATTACCGAAGGCGCTTTTATCAGCGACTTTGATCATTGTATCTTACTCCTTACCGCCCTGCGTGACGCCGGGTTTGCCTTATCCATCGACGACTTTGGCACCGGCTACAGTTCTCTGAGCTACTTAACCCGGTTACCGGTGGATACCATAAAAATCGATATGAGCTTCGTCAGGGAGCTGGCGCGCTGTGAGCAGGCCAGGCAAATTTACAAGGGTATGATTGATATCTGTAAAGCCATGCATTTTGATGTGCTTGCCGAAGGGGTTGATGATGATGCTCAACGAGAAGCGCTGGCGGCCATTGGCTGTGACCGCATTCAGGGCTACCTGCTGAGTAAACCCCTAGCCATTGATAAACTGCTGGATTTCCTTAATAAGTAGCTTCACCAGTCAGAGAAGAGTGAGTGTTTCACAAAATGAAATGCTCATCAGGTAATCAACTTACCCCGCCAGCGCAGTCATATCAGGACTCAGGCTATATTACACTGTTCACAACAGTGGTTAAATTTACAAAAATAACACATATTAAAAATAACTGAGCAACACCTCGTAAAGCTACCATACCAGAATGCCCGCTTTGCGCCATTGAAGCGGAAGCCACAGACTACTCTGGCGCAGTAATGCACGTATAATAGGTGTTTAATTTTTCGTCAACCTATAAAACTAACAGACGAATTAACTTCATTCAGAACGACAGAAATCCAGTTTATTATTATGAAAAATGCATCACACAGTGTTTTTGAAGATGTTTTTGCTCTGCTATGCGCCGGTTTATTTGTGGCGTTTGGCATTTTCCTGTTTCAGTCTCAGGAGCTGATGGTAGGCGGCGCCGCCGGACTTGCTTTATTGGCAACTTATGTCACACCACTTGAGTTTGGCTTATTATTCTTTCTGATCAATTTACCGTTTTACTATCTGGCATGGCGACATATCAGTAAGCGTTTCATGATCAACACGTTTATTTCCGTGACTACGGTGTCGCTATTCTCTGAATGGGTACCCCATTTTGTTGATATTTCGCGAGTCGATCCCTTTTTCGCGGCGGTATTCGGCGGTATTTTAATTGGCGTGGGCATGCTTATCATGTTTCGCCACAGCTCCAGTCTCGGTGGACTTGGGATCCTGGCTTATTATCTGCAAAGTCGGTTTGATATTCGCGCCGGTTCGTTCCAGCTAATTGCTGATACCTGCATCCTGAGTTTGTCGTTTGTGTTTATCGACGCGCATCTGGTGCTAATCTCTATTCTGGCGGCGTTTTGTCTGAACATGGTGATTTCACTGAATCACCGACCGGAACGTTACACCCTGCCCGCCGTAAAAAAGTCTCAGGCAGATGATGAAGTGGAGCATCTGCACCCGCAAAACGGCTAAAAGCTGGTATCCACTGCTGTAAGCTGCTGTTTAGCCAGGTAAACTGCACCCCATTCCGGCCCTTGCCGGGCAGGTTTGATGCGCGCAGCAACAGACTCCGCCAGATAAGGCCGCCATGCGGTGGCCAGGCCTCCACTGAACACCAGATTCATGTTGCTGTTTACAAGCGCTCGTTTAGCCAGCTCATTTAAATATCCGGCACCCTCTTTAATAATCGCCGCTGCCGCTGCATCGTCCTTAGCCAGTTCAAACAACCGGGGCGCAAAGCGGGCAAATTCACCAGGCAAAGCGCTGTTGAGTCGCTCAACTAATCCGGACGGGGTTGAACAATGATAGAAACGACTCACTTCAGGCCATAACAGACTGTCATGGCCAAGTTTGTCGGCCACCAGCAACGCTTGTCTGGCTGCCATCTGGCCGAGCCAGGCACCGCTGGCCTGATCACCAAGCTGAAAACCGTAGCCGCCATACTGAGTAACTTTGCCATTTTGCAGCACCGCAGCGCAAGAGCCGGTACCGGTAATAATCACAACACCATCCTCGCCACCATGGGCACCGAGTAAAGCAGTATGCAAATCGGAAGAGAAAACCAGTTCAGCAAAAGGGTGCTGCCACTGATTGAGCAGCGCTGTGGAGGAGTCCAGGTAGGCACCGGCCAGGCCGGCACTTACTACCAGCTCGCTGCTGATGTAATTAAACTGCAGCCCGGCATCAGCCACGGCCTGTTTAACCGCGGTTAGTATCGACGACAAAGCCAGTTGCCCGTGCCTGGCAATATTGGCCGGCCCACCAACTCCCTGTCCTAACGACTCACCGAGTTCGTTAAACAGCTCAGCCCGGCACTTGGTGCCGCCGCCGTCTACGCCTACCCAGTATTCGCCGTAATTCGGGTTTTGTGTCATTTCTATCACCCCAGTAAAACATCCAACAACATCATTACCACGAAGCCAATAAGCAAACTGAACGTGGCTATGTTCTGATTCCCATTCTGGTGGGTCTCCGGAATGATCTCATCAGAGATAATAAACAACATAGCCCCAGCAGCAAACGCCAGCGCCCATGGCATAAAGGCTTCAGCGCTCGATACAGCCACTGCGCCAACCAGGCCCCCCAGCGGCTCTACCAACCCACTAACAATGCCAATTAAAGAGGCTCTGAGCTGCGTAAAACCCACCGAGAGCAGAGCCACTGATACCGCCAGACCTTCGGGTATATTTTGCAGGCCGATGCCCAGTGCCAGCGACAGGCCATTGGCCATTTCTCCCCCGGCAAACCCGACGCCTACCGCCAGGCCTTCCGGAAAATTATGCAGGGTGATGGCCAGTACAAACAGCCAAATCCTGGCTAATTTGGTTTTCGATGCCCCTTCACGACCACTAACAAAATGCTCATGGGGCACCGTCTGGTGAATAAAAAACAATAAAAACGCGCCGGTCAGTAATCCGGTGGCAGCTACCAACCCGCCAGCCATTTCACTCCCGTACAATGTACTGCCATATTCCAGCGACGGCAGTAACAACGAAAAGAAGGTGGCGGCCAGCATAATGCCCGCTGCCAGGCTGAGCAGGCCATCCTCAAGCCGGCGTGACAATTGCCTGATCAAAAACACCCCAAGGCTACCAGCGGCTGTGCCCAAACTGGCACAGCCGCTGGCGATCACGCCTGCCCAAACTATTTGTGAACTATCCAATTACCCATTTCCCATTTTAACCCGTTACTCTTGGTACTCTGGCGGAGACGCGGGTGATCAATTCATAACTAATGGTACCGGCCCAGTCGGCCACCTCATCCACCGGTAATTGCGCGCCCCACAATTCCACTTCGTCACCCAAAGCAACCTCCCCGATATGGGTAACATCAATAGTAATCATATCCATGGAAACCCGGCCTACCAGCTGCCCGCGCTGACCACGCACCACTACCGGCGTGCCATTTGGACAATGGCGGGGGTACCCGTCGGCATAGCCAATCCCCACCGTAGCGATGACACTGTCCCGAGGGGCTGTCCAGGTCTGGCTGTAGCCCACGGTTTCACCTTGTTGTACATTATGCAGTGCAATGATTTGTGCCATCAGGGTCATAGCCGGGGTGAGACCGTAGTCAGCGGCCGCACGACCACTCACCGGACTCGCACCGTACAGGCCGATCCCTAACCGGCACCAGTCGGCCTGACTTGCCGGATTACATAACGTGGCCGCAGAGTTCGCCATACATCCAGGCAGGGCCAGTGATCCTGTCAGGGCTAAAAATTGTTGCAGTTGGATGGCGTTATTCGGATTGTCCGGCTCATCCGCACAAGCAAAATGAGAGACCAGTACCGGCCGCTGTTGTTGCAGCCAGTCATAGCTGCTCAGTACGGTAGCAATATCGTCGGCGTTAAAGCCTAACCGGTGCATGCCGGTATCAACCTTGAGCCAGATCTCGGGCCGTTGTGCCTGTTCAAGTTCGTCCAGCCAGGCCAACTGTTGCTGGTTATGTACCAACAGAATAAGATTACCCGCCCTGGCATCCTGGCAATCATCAGCATCATGGGGCCCTTCAAGGACCAGTAACGGCTGGTTTATTCCTGCCTCTCTAAGGGCCGCCGCTTCATCGCAAATAGCGATGGCAAAACATTCACATAGCTCTGCCAGCGCTTCAGCTACCGTTACCGCACCGTGCCCGTACGCATCGGCTTTAATCACCGCAATAGCCGTACAATCCCGGCCAGGACTCAGTTGGCGGAAATTATTGCGAATAGCATCCGGGTTAATGATGGCGCGGGTTGATCTGCTCAAACGACTGACTCTCAGGTTGCGGATTACACTGGGTATATCCTGTACAATACACCTTGCTTATAAATTAATAAATTCTTAATTTGAAAATTACACAGAATAATATATTCTAAATTCACACCAACTCTGACAAACTGGTGTCGATATCAATGGTTATTGGTTACTCAGAACCATGATAACCCAGCTTTCAAACGGTGAGAACGAGAATAAATGCTAGCCAATTACACCCTGCCAGACTTATTGCTGTTTGCCTTCTACGGGCTGCTGTTGTTGGTATCTGGCTGGTACTTTAATCGCCGTGCGCAGAACACCAGTGACTACTTTTTAGGTGGGCAGGCCATGCCGGTATGGATGGTTGCCATGTCTGTACTGGCAACATCTCAGTCTGCCGCCACGTTTTTAGGTGGCCCGGATCAGGGCTATCGTGGCAACCTGACCTATCTGGCAACCAACCTCGGTGCCTTTATTGCTGCTTTTTTTGTTGCCCGGGTGCTCATTCCACGCTTTTACCAGCTAAAAGTGTTTACCGTTTACGAATTACTGGAAACCCGCTTTGGCGCCGGGGCCAAACAACAGGCCGGACTGATGTACCTGTTTGGCCGCATTTTTGCCAGTGGGGCAAGACTCTACATGGCAGCACTTGCTGTCGCAATGATCCTGTATGGCAACATAGCTGCCAGTAGCGTAATTTCCGCCACACTTCTGATTAGCGTTATAGGACTGATTTACAGTATTTATGGTGGCATCCGTACGGTTATCTACAGTGATGTTATGCAGGCTTTTACCTACATCGGCGCCGCCGTTGCGGTAATAATAGCGCTGCTAATTGCCATCCCCGCGGATATGCCGGCAATCCTCGACGTGTTACAACACCCTGGTGCTGGTGAGCCATCCAAACTCACCTTGTTCGACAACCGCATTGATTTTTCGCCTTCCGGCGTGTTTACCCTGACCTCCGTATTTACCGGCTTTGTATTACTGAATATCGCCGCTTTTGGTCTGGATCAGGATATGACCCAGCGGGTGCTAACCTGCCGCAACGCGCAGGAAGGGGCCAAAGCTATGCTGTGGTCGGTGGTTATGGTAATCCCGGTAATGTTACTGTTTATTGTGATAGGGTTACTGCTGTACATCTACTATCAGCAACCAGAATTGATGGTCAGCAACGCCGGTGCACCAGTGCCCCAGTTTGCCGGCGAGCCGGTCACTATCTTTATGTATTACGTCCTCACCGACTTACCCGCAGGTTTAAAAGGGCTGGTGACCATAGGGATCCTTGCCGCCGCGTTATCCACGCTGAACTCCGGGCTAAACTCTATGTCGAGTGTACTCATTCAGGATTTGTACCGCCCCTGGCAGCGTAAACGAGGTCAGCAGTGCAGTGAACATCATTTTGTCAACGCCGGCCGGGTTGCCATGGCATTCGTGGCATTGGCGTTAGCGTCCATGGCATGTTTATGCTATTACTGGCAACAGTACTCAGATACACCGTTATTACAGTTTGCTCTTGGCGTGATGGTTTTTTCCTACAGTGGCTTACTTGGCGTATACTTTATTACATTATTTACTCAGCGAGGCAGCCCTGCCTCTGTCACTGCAGCATTATTGTGTGGTTTTATTATCCCCTTGCTGCTACAACCTTATGTGATGAGCTGGTATTTACCGGAAGCCTGGCAACTGAGTCTGGGTTTCACCTGGCAACTGGTGATTGGAACACTGGTGGCCACGCTGGTATGTGCTGCAGGCCACCAGCCTGAATGCATGCCTGAGAGAAAGGCGGAAGCAAAATGAATGGAATAACACGTTTAACCTGGACGATGGCTAACCATAAGGCCGGCAGTTAACTATGCACATGACAAATAAACAGTCAGCAACATTGCTTGAGCAACTGAACAGAATTATTTCTGAGGGCCGTAACCCTCATACAATGGATATTGATGTGCTGCCGACCATCGAGATTCTGGAAAAAATCAATCAGGAAGATGCCGTGGTCGCCGATGCCGTGCGCAAAACCATCCCGCACATCGCCAAAGCCGTAGACGCCATTGTGCCGAGTTTACAAGCTGGCGGTCGATTGATTTACATGGGTGCCGGAACCAGCGGCCGTCTGGGTATTCTGGATGCGGTAGAATGCCGGCCCACCTTCAGCGTACCGGAATCAATGGTCATCGGAATCATTGCAGGCGGTGACCAGGCCATTAAAAACGCCGTGGAGGGCGCCGAAGACGACACCGTCATGGGTGTAGAAGATTTAAAAGCCATTAACTTTGGTGCCAATGACGTACTGGTGGGTTTGTCGGCCAGCGGCCGCACGCCTTACGTAATTGAAGCAATGAAATACGCAAACTCGCTCAACGCCGCTACCATATCCGTTACCTGTAACCCTGAGTCACCAATGATGCATGTCGCCGCCATTGGTATTTGTGCCGTAGTAGGTGCTGAGTGCATCACCGGCTCAACCCGCATGAAATCGGGCACGGCACAAAAACTTATCCTTAATATGCTCAGTACGGCCAGCATGATCCGGTTAGGTAAAACATACGAAAACCTGATGGTAGACGTAAACGCCACCAACCAGAAGTTAAAAGCCCGCGCCACGCGCATTGTCATGCAGGCTACCGACTGTAGCGAAGAACAAGCCGACACAGCATTACAGGCCGCCAATAACCGTGCAAAACTGGCTATCTTGATGATCCTCACGGGCCAGAATGCCTCTGAAGCAGAAGCACAACTGGCCGACAACGGTGGCTTTCTACGCCGTGCCGTGCAATCTCATTCCTAGCCATGACCCGATTTCTGGCCGTAATCCAACTGTTGCTCACCTCAGCAACAGCACAAAGCGCGGCGCTACAGGTTGGTGCTGAGCAGCCAGCGCGTTATTTACAACTGCTGGCAGGCAAAAAGGTAGGCTTGGTCGTTAACCAGACCAGCCGGGTAAAGCAAACCCATTTAGTCGATTTCTTAGTAAGCCGCAATGTGGCAGTGCAGGCGGTATTCGCGCCCGAGCACGGTTTCCGAGGAAAATTAGGCGCCGGAGAGAAAGTCACCGATGGCACAGATCCGCAAACGGGGCTGCCGATCCGTTCGCTGTATGGCAAGTATAAAAAGCCAGACCAGGCAATGCTCGAAGACATCGACCTGCTGGTGTTTGATATTCAGGATGTCGGCGCGCGCTTTTACACCTACATCAGTACCCTGCACTATGT
>CATMRP010000081.1 GCA_950073835.1 uncultured Alteromonadaceae bacterium | reverse complement strand
AAGTCATCGACTCACCACCACAATGAATCGAACAGTGCTTTCGCACTACGCGCCATGCCCGGCGCACAATAAAAAAGGCCCGACGAATCGAGCCCTTAATCAATAAGCGTAATACTTATTTTTCAGCTTCGTAACGCTCAACGCTGGATACGATTTCAGCTTTAGCAGCCGCGGCATCGCCCCAACCGTCAATTTTCACCCACTTGCCTTCTTCCAGATCTTTATAGTGCTCGAAGAAGTGCTCAATTTGTTTCAGCAGCAGAGGCTCTACGTCTGAGGTTTCAAACACTTTACGATACAGGGTAGACAGCTTGTCGATTGGCACCGCCAGTACTTTTGCGTCTTTGCCTGATTCGTCAGTCATGTTTAAGACGCCGATAGGACGACACTTAATCACAGAGCCTGCCAGCAGAGGGAAAGGCGTGATAACCAGCACGTCTACCGGGTCACCGTCTTCAGACAGCGTGTTGTTTACATAACCGTAGTTAGTTGGGTAGTGCATGCAGGTTGCCATGAAGCGGTCTACGAAGATAGCACCAGTGTCTTTGTCTACTTCGTACTTAACCGGATCAGCGTGTGCTGGGATTTCGATAATTACGTTCACTTCGTCAGGCAGTTTCTTGCCTGCTGGTACGGCATTTAAGCTCATACGGGGTTGTCCTTTCGTTAATAGTAAAATTGCGTCAAGTATAAGGCTAACCGAAAAAAATAAAAACCTGTTGCCCGACGTATCGGGCATACTTAGGATTTATTTTGCCTAACCAATTAGTCGTAATAGCTCAGACAGGCCTCAACTTCGTCTTTGGAACCGATTATAACCGGCACGCGCTGATGAATTTCCTCGGGCATTACCTCCATGATACGCCCTTCACCGGTTGAAGCCAGACCGCCGGCCTGCTCCATCAGAAATGCCATGGGGTTGGCTTCGTATAACAGGCGCAGTTTACCCGGCTTGCCCGGATCGCGTTTATCGTACGGATACATAAAGATACCGCCGCGGCATAACAGGCGGTGAATATCGCCCACCATGGCTGCTACCCAGCGCATGTTGTAGTTTTTCTCGCGCGGCCCTTCGGTACCCGCCAGCAAATCTGCCACGTAGTTTTGAATAGGCGGCTCCCAGTGACGCTGGTTAGAAGCGTTAATAGAGAACTCAGCAGTTTGCTCCGGCACCTGAATATTCGGATGGGTTAACAGGAAACCACCGTGGGTTTTATCCAGCGTGTATATGTGCGTGCCTTTACCAGTGGTCATTGCCAGCATAGTTGATGGCCCATACAGCACATAACCGGCCGCAACCATTTGCGTGCCGGGCTGTAAAAAGGCGGAGGGATCATCCGGCTCCATCCATTGCGGCGCGTGGGCAATGGAAAAAATGGTGCCGATCAGGCTGTTTATTTCGGTGTTTGAGGAGCCATCCAGCGGATCGAAGCTTACCAGGTATTTGCCATCCGGGTGACAAGGCACCACGTCATCTTCCTCTTCGGAAGAAATCGCTTTTACATAACCCGATTCTTTGAGGATATCCTTAAGAATTTGATTTGAAATCACATCCAGTTTCTTTTGCGTTTCACCCTGAACATTTTCACTCAGAGTTGAACCCAAAACGCCCGCCAAAGCGCCCTGACTTACCCGGAACGAAATCTCTTTACAGCCCGCTAATAACGTACGGATCAGCAAAATGAGTTCGAGCGGAGCGCCATCTTGTTGCATTTGTGAATTAAGTCTTTTCATGGTTTATGTAAGCCTTTTTTTCTATGTAGGGTATTGTTGCACTATACGGGTCGATAATGCGGGTTCCTCCGTTGCCGCGCGGCAGCAATTGAACCTCGAGCATGATGCTCTGGTTAGATTGTAAACTGACTCACCCCTGAAAGGAAATCAGATGTTTAGGCAACAGGTTGCGCATCTGGTAAAGTGTTCGGATATGAAATTAGCGCAGGAAAGTTAATGCACGTACACATTTTGGGAATTTGTGGCAGTTTTATGGGCGGTATCGCTGCAATTGCCAAATCGCTGGGACACACAGTCACAGGCTCAGACCGCAATGTTTATCCGCCAATGAGCACCCAGCTTGAGGCGCTTGGAATTACCCTCACCGAAGGCTATGACCCGGCGCAGTTCGAACCTGTGCCGGATATGGTAATAATTGGTAATGCCATGTCGCGTGGCAACCCGGCCGTAGAGTACGTACTCGACCGCAATCTGCCGTACACCAGTGGCCCGCAATGGCTGCTGGATAACCTGCTAACCGACCGCTGGGTGATCGGGCTTTCCGGGACCCATGGTAAAACTACCACGTCTTCCATGGTAGCCTGGATACTCGAATACGCCGGGCTTGAGCCGGGCTTTTTAATTGGGGGCATACCGCAAAACTTCGGTATCTCTGCCCGGGTAGGTAAAAGCCCGTTCTTTGTGATTGAGGCCGATGAGTACGACAGCGCATTCTTTGATAAGCGTTCCAAGTTTGTTCATTATCGCCCTCGAACTCTGGTAATGAACAACCTGGAGTTCGATCATGCCGACATCTTCGCCGATTTAGCTGCCATTCAAACGCAATTTCATCATTTAGTGCGCACCGTACCAGCCACCGGCCTGGTGCTCTCACCCGACAGTGACGACAATCTGGCCGCCGTACTCGACAAAGGCTGCTGGAGTGAGCAGCAATACCTTGGCCGCCACTGGCATGCCGAGCTCATTAACGCAGATGGTTCGGCGTTTAATGTGTTTTACCAGGACGATCAGGTTGGCACGGTTAACTGGTCGCTGCTGGGTCAGCACAACGTTGATAACGCCCTGATGGCCATAGCGGCGGCTCATCATGCCGGCGTAACACTACCGGATGCCATTGCCGCATTGAGCGAATTTGTGAACGTTAAGCGGCGTATGGAAGTGCGCGGCTGCGTGAAAGACATCACCGTTTACGACGACTTTGCCCATCACCCTACTGCGATTAAAACCACCCTTGATGGTCTGCGCAAGAAAGTCGGCGATGCCCGCATCATAGGGGTACTGGAACCTCGCTCCAACACCATGAAAATGGGTATTCATAAAGATGTGCTGGTTGACTCCTGGCAGGAAGCCGATGAGATTTTACTGTTTGAACCGGATAACCTGGGCTGGTCAATGGCACAGCTGGCCAAGCACAGTCGCACGCCCACACAGGTATTTCGTAGCGTAGATGCTATCATTCATCAGTTAGCCACTATGCTCCAGCCCGGCGATCATGTATTAATCATGAGTAATGGCGGCTTTGGTGGGATCCATAACAAGCTATTAGATGTATTAGCGGGTAAAGCCTGAGAGTTACCATGAATAAAACCATCACCCTGGCAATCACCGGCGCATCAGGTGCGCCCTATGCACTTCGTTTACTGGAGCAACTGGTTGCAGCTCAGTACGAGGTATTTGTCCTGATATCTTCCGCAGCAAAAGTGGTGTTCGCCACCGAAGAAGACCTGAAGATACCGGCTCAACCCGAAGCAGCCAGCGCTTTTTTTACTGACCGCTTTAATGCTAATCCGGGTCAGATCCGGGTGTGCGGTAAAGAAGAGTGGTTTTCACCGGTAGCCTCCGGCTCTGCGGCCCCTAAGCAGATGGTGGTGTGCCCCTGCTCCACCGGCACTTTGTCGTCCATCGCGGTTGGTGCTTGTGATAATCTGATTGAGCGTGCTGCCGATGTTGTACTCAAAGAACGCGGACAGCTGATTCTGGTCACCCGGGAAATGCCGCTATCGAGCATTCATCTGGAAAACATGCTCAAACTGTCACAAATGGGCGCTACTATCATGCCCGCCTCACCCGGCTTTTACCATCAGCCCCAACAGATCAGTGATTTAATTGATTTTGTGGTGGCGCGTATACTCGACCATTTAGGGGTAGACCAGTCATTGATGGCACGCTGGGGCTATCAAAAAAAGTAACCCGACGGATTTCTATTAGCAAAGGAAAATTAAAATGATAACACGCGCTAAAAACGCCCCTGTTGCACTGCTTCTTTTAGCTTCATCAATTCTAAGCCTGCCCGCTTTTGGCTGGGGCCAAACCGGCCACCGTGTAACCGGTGCTATTGCCGAGCGTCACCTTTCTGTTGAAGCCAAACAGCAAATAGCAGCGCTGCTGCCGCTCGAATCGCTCGCGGAAGCCTCCACCTACCCTGACGATATGAAGTCAAACCCTTCAGAGTTCTGGCAGAAGACCGCCTCCCCCTGGCATTACGTTACAGTGCCTGAGGGCAAGCACTACCACGAAGTAGAAGCACCGGAAGAAGGCGATGCCGTTACCGCATTAAAACAATTCCGCGCCACGCTTAAAGACAGCAAGGCGTCTAAAGCAGACAAGCAGTTGGCATTGCGTTTTATTGTGCATATCATCGGCGACCTGCACCAACCACTTCATGCTGGTAACGGCACCGATCGTGGTGGTAACGACGTCAAAGTACGGTTCTTCTGGCAGGATTCTAACCTGCACCGCGTATGGGATTCGCAACTGATTGGTCAGAAAGATCTGTCTTATACCGAATGGACCGACTGGCTCGACAAAAAGATCACGGTACAAGACATCGAAGCCTGGCACTCAACAGATCCGGAAGTGTGGATCACCGAGAGCACTAAAATCCGTAACACCATCTACCCGGAAGATGCCAACCGCATGGCTTATGATTATCTTTACGATCATATCCCCACCGCCAAACGTCGTCTGCAGCAAGCGGGCATCCGTATTGCGCACTACCTGAACGAAGTGTTCGCCAAATAAACGCGTAGGCGCTCAGAATCCAATTTCATGGTTATCTGAGCGTCTTACTAACGCTCTGTTGCTACACACTCAAGATTATCAAGCACAACCTTCTGGCCCGCTTCCTCATTTCCCAGCAGGCACTGTGTTCCTTGTTTATATAGGGTGAATGAATAAGCCCGGTTGTTATGGCGGCCTTCAACAGGTCTACCCAGGCTATCCAGATGCTCTCGTCGCTCGATAGTCACTAACGAAGAATTCGTGAACACATCGTCAGCCAGCGTGACTTTGGTACCACCATACCAATCACTGATTACCCTTTCTATCTGCACTTTCTGCTGAGTAGTCAGGGCAATTACAGTGGCAGGGTAAAGCTCGTTCTCATTCGTTTGCACGCAGCCACTGGCAACGACCAGTGGCACACAGGCCCAAAGCCGACTTAGCTTATGCTGTTGCATTAGTCTTGCTCCGTCACAATGGGCTCATTGATTTTGTTTTGCAGAATGAGTCGTTCTTTAAGAGCCAGTGGATTTTCAATAGCCAGTGAAGACTCTGAACTCTGCACGTTAACCGCATCAGGTGAGGCCGGTGCAGGATTAACAGGCAGAGGGCAGGACCCGGTTTCCGCATAGTCCAGGGCTGTTGAAAGCATACCCTCAGCCGGATCGCCCAACGCGTGGCTAAAATCATCTTCTACTGCACAACCAGGTACTTCATATCCATAATTGGGCGTCTCGGTAGGAATGAACCCGTCGGCATAATCGCCAAATCCTTTGTAGTTTATGCCCTGAAACTGAATCGAGAAATAGGTAGTACCGCAATTATCGGTCGGATAAAAGCCATACGGTTTACCGCAGGTCGTTGAACCAACCTGGATAACTTCTACGTCGATCCCGCGTAATGCATTGATAACAGACTCACTCGCCGAGCAAGACGCACCAGTGGTCAGCACGAATACCCGGGTTAACGACAAACTGGGTAAAACCGCACTGAGTAAACGGCCTGCGTTGTAGTCTATTTCATTGCTGTAAAAGGGCGTAGGCTGAATAACATTACCGGTAACCGGATCCCTGTTTGGCGATTTATCATTGAACTGCAGGGTTTCAAAATAGGCATTGTTGGTCTGTGCAGGGCCTGCCACCATGTAAGACAACTGCGATGCCAGAGCCAATAAGCCGCCGCCATTATAACGCAGGTCGATAACCAGTTCGGTGACGTTCTCATCGATAAATCCATCAAAGGCGTCAATCAGGTCATACTGGGCGGTTCGAATAAAAGTATTGAACTGAAAATACCCCGTTCTGCCAGCGGGTGTGTCTAATACCTTAACATGCTGCACTGGCGATACCTGTACGTCTGCAGAGGTCACATCCATCGCTAGCTCATCACCATTAACCAGTTCAAACACAAAACTGGTAGTAGTGCCATTATCGGCAGGAAACAGGGCATCATTCAGCGCATCGATGTCGGTGCTACTGTTGGTATTAACAAAATCGATGCCATTAACCCGCTTTACCGACGCGCCCCGCGGAATGCCGGCTAAATCCGCAGGCGAACCGGGCTCGGTAAATCTTACCGTTAACTCTCTTGGCGAAGTATTTCGTGCAAACTCCCAGTCGAATCCATACCCTGAAGAAACCCCGCTTTGGGTGAGTTCATTGTATTCATCGGTAGGTTGATAAAAATGGAAATTGTCTTTTGGCGTACCGCTTGGCGTGGTTGCGGTCGTTTTTAACTGGTCAAAATATCCCAACACTGAATAATTGGCCGGATTGTTATCATCTACTTCGTCGTACCAAAGGTAGGTTTCATTAGTCCAGCTACGAAGCCAGAGTTTTTCCTCCAGACTGCTGCCCGCCTCATCCGGGTATTGTTGGCCGGTAAATGGATCAACACCGGTTCGTGGCGATTCACACTTCGCCTCCAGCGATGATGCTGAGTCAAAAACGCCCGGTTGCCATGATGGCCCGGTTGGTGTTGGCGAGGGTGTTGGGGCCGGAGTCGGGGTCGAAGAATTAGAGCCGCCACCACAGGCAGATAATCCTGATACCGAGATTGTTGCGACGATGACTGCCGCTAATTTAGATAAGCGCATTGTTGCCTCCCTGGCAATTGTTATTTTCTGTCGTACTGTATTTTAACTGCATCGAAGGTGATCACAATTAAAAACGGTGTGGCTGGCAACTGTACCATTTATTTAAATTCGGGGGTATCCGAATCACCGGTAAACAGTCAGTTACCAGACTAACCTGGTTTAGCATCAATCACACCGGCTGTCCCCTCAAATAACCCTGACCATGCAAGGCGATACTGATTTAAAAAGAAAGCCGGCGGTAATTACCTGCCCGAAACTAACAGTGCCTAATAATAGGAAAGCTTTTCCGATTTACCGGCAAAAATACGATACACCAGCACGGTGTAAGCTAAAATACAGGGCACGACCACTACCGCACCCACCAGCAGAAACCGCAACGAATTGCCATCGCTGAGCACATCCATAAACGCCAGCTTTCCTGGTACCACGTAAGGGTAATAACTAATACCAAACGCAGCGAAACATAAGCCAAAAATCAGCAAGGCTATAGCAAAGGGTAGCCGCTCCCCTTTGCCACCAGCGGCGGGGAGCTTTTTCAGTACCACACTGCATAGTAATAACAGGGCAAAGCAGGTCAGCGGGATAGTCATTAATACCCAGCCCACCGGGCTTTCCAGCCACAGCTTCCGCACTTCATCGTGCAGGGTAAGGTTAAGCAGACTCACTGCCAGTATACCGCTGGCCAGCACCAGCAGGCAGCGTTTAGCCCAGTAGAAGGCCTTGGCCTGTAAATCCCCTTCAGATTTAAGGATCAACCAGCAGGCGCCAATAAACGCATAAGCAGCAGTGACCCCAAAAGCGGCCAGTAATGCAAAGCCCTGGGCATAGATATCGGTGCGCAAACCGGTCACCCAGATACCCAGCATATAGCCCTGGGATAACGTGGTGAGTATTGAACCGTACTTAAAGCAGGTATCCCACTTAGGCTTTTTGTTATGCGGCACTTTAGCGCGAAAATCAAAAGACACACCACGCAAAATAAGCCCCAGTAACATAAAGGTTGCCGGCAAATAAAGGGTTTGCAGGATCTGGCTGTGCGCCTCGGGAAAGGCAATCAGCAAAATGCCGACCGCCAGCACTAACCAGGTTTCATTAGCATCCCAGTATGGGCCGATAGAGGCTATCATGTCGTCTTTAAACTGTTCATTCCGAGGTGGAAACAACACCCCTACACCCAGGTCGTAGCCGTCGAGTATAGCATATAACAAAACCGCGAGCGCCAACAGACCAAGGTAGATATTGCCCAGCGCGGTAACAGAGAGTGATTCAAATGGCATGTCGGGCTCCTATGAGTTGCTGTTGGCAATATCGAGTTTGTTGGTATGTCTTTCGTCGGCATCTCCCTTGCTGATTTCCTCTATCCCCACAGACTTCCGGCACATCAGGGTTAACGTACGGATATAAGCCACCATCAGCACAGCATAGATCACCGCGTAAAGGGTGAACGATAAGCCGATATTCTGTGGTGGTAAACCAGTGACGGCATCGGCGGTACGCAAAACGCCACTGACGAGGTAGGGCTGACGGCCTACTTCGGTGACATACCAGCCGGCCAGGGTTGCCACCCAGCCACTAAAGCTCATAGCGATAAACAGCTTGCCTAACCAGTCGGGCAATTCACCCCGGCGGAACAGATAATAAGACCCCGCCCAGGCGGCAAACAGCATGAGTACGCCCATGCCAACCATCACCCTGAAGGAATAAAACACCGGCGCTACAGGCGGATGCTCGCCACGAAACTCATTCAAACCTTTAATTTCGCCATCCAGCTCATGGGTAAGAATGAAACTGGCCAGATTCGGAATGGCAAGCTCGGCATGGTTGGTTCGCTCCTGCTCGTCCGGTATAGCAAATAACAGTAAAGGTGCGCCTTGCTCGGTTTCCCAAACCCCTTCCATGGCTGCCACTTTTTGCGGCTGATGCTCAAGGGTGTTCAAGCCGTGCATATCGCCGGCCAGGATTTGTAACGGAATTAGCACCGCGGCGGTATACGTGGCCGTTTTAAGGGCGAGCTTCGGGGCAATTTTGTTATCACCAATGAGTAAACGATAGGCCGACAATCCCGCAATTAAAAAGCTGGCCGTCAGTCCGGAAGCCAGTAACATGTGGCTAAACCGATACGGGAATGAAGGATTAAAAATGATGGCCGACCAGTCTTTCGCGTAGATGACCCCATCTATTACTTCGTGCCCCTGGGGAGTATGTAACCAGCTGTTGAGCGACAGGATCCAAAACGCCGATAAGGTGGTACCTGCGGCCACTACAAAGGTTGCCAGCGTGTGTAACCAGTTAGGCACCCGACGCATACCAAACAGCATGATGCCCAGAAAGGTAGCTTCCAGGAAAAATGCAGTCAGGACTTCATAACCCAACAACGGGCCGGCGATATTACCGGCTTTTTCCATAAAACCGGGCCAGTTAGTGCCGAACTGAAAAGACATGGTAACGCCCGAAACAACGCCTAACGCGAAGGTTAAGGCAAATACCCGTACCCAGAAACGGTAAATCCGCATCCAAACCGGATGCCCACTCAGGTTTGAGCGAAGTTTAAAATAAAATAAGAACCACCCCAGCGCGATAGTGATGGTAGGAAAGAGAATATGAAAACTGATGTTCAGGGCAAACTGTAGCCTGGACAGTAACAATGCATCCACAATGGGCTCCTGGTTAGTTAGATTTGGCTGGCAGAAGCTTGTCTTTAAGCTCCAGAATGCGGCCAACCCCGGCGCCGAGTTTCATTAAGGTGTCGAGCTTTTCCGGGCCCAGGTTTTGTAACTCCTGAGACCAGGCTGTCACCGACTCGAGTAGATCGTGTATTTCATTTAAGCGGGCCTGAACGGCAATGTCTTTTTCACCGTTTGGTGTGTCCATCATTAAATCGCGCAGCAGCGACATGGTTGGGTCGATCTCCCGCTTCCGGCGCTCCTCAAACACCCGGTTGGCCAGCACCCAGATAGTGCCCGCCGGAACGAAAAACTCTTTTCGCTCTCCAGGCACATGATGTTGCCTGATTAACTGCCATGATTGCAGCTCTTTAAGACCCATACTGGTGTTCCCTCTTGAGATACTAAGCGCATCAGCAATTTCCTGCGCAGACAATGGCTCTTCATGTAATACGATGAGCGCGAGAATTTGACCAACTGTGCGGTTAAATCCCCAACGATTGCCCATTTCCCCAAAATGCATAACGGCAGAAGTGACCAGCGGTGACATTTTCATCTTTACCTTCTAAACTTTCAGTAATTTCTGAAAGTTTAGATCGAACTTTGATTTGGATCAATATCAACTGTTATCAAAAGGGTCAAATTACCAGGCGAATGATTGTTGTGCGGTCGTGTGCAGTAATAATTGGAACGCAATACTCACCCTATACTATTGGCCTTTATCACAAAGTTGCTTATTCATAACAAAAAGAAGCGCGGTAAGGGCTATGCCTGCAATGATAGAAGCCAGGCAAAAAGTCACAGAAAACGCTTCTTTTATACGCCAGACCTGAGCATTAGATACCATTTCAGCATCAAGTAACCCATTAAAAATGCGGGTGAATACTGCTCCCCCGGTAATCAAACCTAAATTCCTTGATAAATTAATCAAGCCGGCGGCCTTTCCCTTTTCTGGTTCGGCTGCGCCTTTGATAATGTACGCCCCGTTTGCTGCATGAAACATCTGCCTGGCCGGCGTTAAGATGAATAACGACAAAATATAGCCATAAATAGCAAAATACAGGGGGAGATATGCAAAGCACAATGTTCCCACCATCACCAGAAACAGACCAATTTTCATTATTAATTCTGTACTGTAACGATCAACGAGTCTTCCCGCGGGGAAACCCGAAATAGCGCCGATCATCGGGCCAAGGGAAGCAACCAGCCCCACGCTGGTCAGAGACAAATCCAAAACATAAGCAAGGTAAAAAGGCCCTATTAACAAGGTCGACATAGCAATGGCATCGATTACAAAAGCACTTGTAAGGGCAAGGTTTCGCCGCTTTTCAGCAAACAGGGAAGCAGGGAGAAACGGCGATGAATTCCTCTTTTGTGCCTTGATAAAGAGACCCCCAAAAGCGAGCGCGAGCAGGAACAATATAATGTTTTCTGTTGGTTTTAGGGTACCGATAAACGAAACTGACAATGAATAAAATAGCAACGACAAGACAAAAAACAGAGCGTCTTGCTTAGAGGCCTTATCAGCCGCTGGTCGCCACAAGTGCTCCCCCGAAAGATAGTGCTCACTTAACAACAGCGAAAGCGCCCCCAAACTTAACATTAACCAGAAGATGAAAGGCCAGCCTGCAAACTCTAGTAGCAGACTACCCAGTAATGGGCCTAAGGCTGTACCAACGGCAGTCATAGTGCCTAAGAAGCCCATGACGCTACCGGTTTTATTTGCCTCAAAAATCGCACCGGCAAACGCATAGATTTGCGTAATAACCAGCGCAGCGCCTATCCCTTGAATCAACCTTGCTGCAATTAACATCATCAGGGTATCGCTTAAACCACCCAATGCCGAGCCAACTATGAAAATCGTTATTCCGACACGCAGAATGCTTTTATACCCATAACGATCACCCAGTGACCCTGCGACAAGAAGAAATGCAGTAATGGAAAGTAAGTAACTAATGACCAGTAAATTTAACAAATGAATGGAAGTATCAAACAGCTGAACAAGTTCAGGTAATACCCCATTCATAATGCTCATTGATAACGATGTGAGGCTTAGTGGCACCGCTAAACACAGCAGAGTTATGCGTTGGGACGAAATATGCCTACTCCTTTTTAAGTTTGGTCGCTGGTCTCCAGGCATGATGAATCTCATAATTTGGATTGATTTGACCGGGTAATTATCGTGATGTAGGTTGAGGGTACTACTTAAAGTAAACTTGAGGTCAAGTTGCACTATGGGCGTTATTGATATTTCTGCATTATCAAAGAAATCAGGGGTTCCCGCTTCGACCCTGCGATTTTATGAAGAGAAAAATTTAATAAGATCTATTGGACGGCACGGATTAAAACGGCTATTCGACACCCATGTTTTAGAGCAATTAGAATTTATTGCTCTGGGTCAGCGAGCAGGCTTTCAACTGGAAGATATCAGGCAAATGTTGACCGGCAAAGGGCAGTACGAAATTAACCGGGATAAGCTCACCGAAAAAGCACAGGAAATAGCGCAGCATGTTAAACAACTCATCGCCATTCAACGTTGCCTGGAACATGCTGTCAGCTAGCTATTTATTTACCTTAATTACATGTATTTACTGAGAATTATCAGTAATTCAAGAATACCTGAATTAAAGTAATTTCAGCTAATTTGATGGGACTCTAATAAGGTAATTGAGCCAAACACATAAATATTTTTAGCAATACCTGGCGTCCAATACAAAGGCTTTACAATCCTTTTATTACTCTTTTAATTCTGAAATCACCAATTTATACTGAATAATACTGGTTATTTTTTAACCGACTTAGCCATTATCGCATTCATTATTTACTGGTAAATATATGACTAGCAAAGAAAAAGAATTAAATCAGTTGTTGAATGTTTTATATGATTCAGTTACTCAGATTAATAACTGGCAGACTTTTGGTAATGAAGTGGTAAGGTTGACAGGTACATGCGCGTGTGAAGTCTCTGTTTATGACCCTTCTACACAGCAATTGCAAGCGCTTAATTTACCGTTTCTGGCCGAATCTGATCTCAGATTTTACAAAGAAGAAATGATTAACCTAAACCCGCGAATCCCATTAATTTTGAAGGCTCCAAATAACTATAACGTATACTCTGACCAATTTGCTTTTGACGTTGAATCGATTAAAAAAAGTGCCTTTTTTGAGTGGGTACGGAGCCTTGGGATTCAATTTATGGCAGGCAATATTTTCACTTTGGATGATAACAGTGTTTTTGCTTTTTTACTTCACCAAGAGATCAAAGACGGACTTGTCAGTATCAAAAACCTCGAATTTCTTCTAAGTCTTTTCCCTCACATAAAAAGAGCAGCCAACCTGTCTTTGTTATTAAATAGAACAACCGTAAAAGCACAATTTTTCTCGAATTACTTAGAGCAGGCAACATTTGGTATTGCTTATTTGAATCAATTTTCGAAAGTTGTTGAAATGAATAATCTTGCAGCCACTTATATTCAAAGCACTCAGTTGCTAGAAGTATCTTCGCAAGGTGCTCTAGGCACGACAACCAGGAGTAATAAAGAAGTTCGTATTTTCTTAGCGCAATTGAAAAAATTGGCTATTGGTCAAAACCGTGAGGCTTGCACACTTTCGCTTAGACGTTCTCATACAAATACGATAAGTATTATCGCTGTACCAGTCAGTAAGGAATGGAGCGAACAAACTTTCTACTTAAATTACCCTACAATAGCACTTTATTTTATCGACATCGGATTAAAACAGTCTAGTGAAGGAATCCAACGCATTTGTGCCTTTCTTGGCTTGTCTCCGAGGGAGTCACAAATAGCAGAAATGCTCTATTTAGGCCATCAACCAAAATATATTAGTCACGAGCTTGATATTGCAGAAAGCACGGTCAGAGCATTCGTTCGTCTTATACATAAAAAATTGGGTATCCATCGTCAATCCGAATTAGTCAGACTTCTTGCTGAATTAAACAGCCATTTTTTCGGCACGAATTGAGCAAGGTTCCACAAGTAGGGATATCGTCTTATTACGTGCAAAACAAGCAATCACTACGATGAAACTCAGTAGCCAAATTGATGCGGACTCTTCAACATCAACACTAATGCTATCAACAGTGAGTCGGCCCGTAGTTCTATCAAAGTTAAATATCTCCTCTCCGTCATAGCCGTTGATACCAAAAATAACATCACTATCTATAAATATTTCTGAACTATAATTCAGAAAGTCGAAACTATCTCCGCTGCTTGGCAAAAATCCGTCTATAAAATCAATCAAAATTTCACCGCCCATAATATTAATTGAGCCATCAACAAAAAGTGCATCAAACATGCCGGATTCGATGCCTCCTATTTCAAGAAGTATGGAACCCGATTCCATATAAAAGTCGCCGTCAATCATAAGGTTTCCGGGTGAAAGTCCGGGTGATACAACGCCTCCCCAGTTTTCTATATCGCCGGACACAGTACCATCACCCGCCAGTTCTCCGGCCTCACCAATGAATATATTTGAATCAATTACTCCACCATCTGATACTGTCAAATTGGCGCTTAATCCCGACATATTCTCCGCGCCATCACCAAACCCCAGGAATATAGATTCCGAATACCAGGTTGAGCCTGACCCAGTTACTTCAATAGACGCATTAATACTTTCAGTACCAGTATTATCCGGGCCTGTCCATCCAGGGGAGACTTCCGCTATAGAAGTTTCAAACCTTGCGCCTTCCGCTATAGAGATTGAAATATTGGTTTCTCCACCTGGATAACCAAAGTTGCTAGTTTCCCAAACTTGATAGCTTGCAGTACCAATAGCAATCCTTTGCTGCGCATTATGGGCGAGATCCAATAATGAGCCCTCACCCGAGACAACTATATTTGTATTTGTACCGGCAGCATTACTCAGATATCCAAGATTACACTCAAAAGCACCGCATTCGTCGGATACGTTGAAAACTAAGGCCCCTCCATTTACGATGCTTAAATTGGCACTTCCCTGGCTAGATAGATCAATTTGACCGGCGCTCCCCGGTCCTGAGTGGTACAGTTGAATTGATGAGCCAACACCGTCAATTATTATCTGTGCTGGTTCAACGCCGGGAATTGGAACCCCGTCACTATCCACCTCGCTCATTGCAACAAGTTGAGCTCCGGATAGGGTTGATCCGTTGTTAACGGTTAACGAACTTTGTTGATCCACTGTGGAAATAAGGAAAACGCCAAGGTCAGGCCCTAAATGTGTATCACCGGGACCAATATCAACTGGATAACTATTGAATGCTCCATCAATTACACTCACGTCCCCGCTGGTAATAATGTCGCTGAAACAGAACGGTGAACAAATGGAAAGGCCAACTGCAACTACTAATTTACGAAGTTTCATATGATTATTCCCTGTATTATTAATCGGCACTAATAAATGGACATAACCAAATAGTATCTTGCTTGACAGCGCTACCGCATTAGTCAACATTGACTAACCCTTTCGAGAATATTTAGCGTCACCGACTTCATATTTAATACAACGAGATATTATGAAGCCTGCCAGTCTCTCGCTCATTTGAGTCTTAAACAGCCACTGCGGATACGTGAAATTGTCAAAAGCGGACAACAGCAATACCATGAAAGACTGGTAAGCAAGGGTAAACTTCAGAGATCTGAGTTCTGTTCGAAAATATATTGGGAATAAAGCAAGTCGGCAAAATCTGACTCATCAATTTTTCCAATGACTAAGTCTCTGATTGCATCTGCGAAGAGATCATTATCAGCGGTTAACTCAAAATCGTTGAGCGACAAATACTCTAGCGCAACGGCCAGACCTGTTCGCTTATTAGCATCAGGTAGTGAATGAGAAAGCGCAATTGAAGCGGCATATTTTGCAGCTATTTCGAAAACGTCATCTAAGCCTGAATAGGCAATAGCGTTATCAATTCTGCCTAGGGCACCCTGAAGTTTGTTGATATCAGCGGCGCCCTTCATGCCTGGTTCGTTTTCGAGAATGAACACGTTAATTTCTATCACGCGTTCAAAGGGAAAGAAAATGAGATCCATTACATATCAGCGAGTTTTTCAAACGTGCGCTTATGTGTTCTTAAAACCAGCTTAGTTTCAGACTTCACAATTTGCTGGCCAGACTCACCGGACAAGTCAAGTTTCTTGCTGGCGGCGATTTTAGGGCGCTTTACAGCTTTCACGCCGTATATTTCAATCTTTGTATTCATAAACACCTCTAACAATATGGCAGCTAGTATACCTCTGATTCAAAGATAAGAGAATCAGTGACCAGGTACTTAATAGTGGTGTTTAGTTTACAGCTTATTCGGGATCTGAGGTGTTCAAAAACCGGAATGGCTGTTCAAGTAAACCGGACTACGCAGCAAGCAGGGAGAAATGGCGATGAACACCTCTTTTGTGCCTTGATAAAGAGACCCCCAAAAGCGAGCGCGAGCAGGAGCAGGAGCAGGAGCAGGAGCAGGAACAATATAATGTTTTCTGTTGGTTTTAGGGTACCGATAAACAAAACAGACAATGAATAAAATAGCAACGACAAGACAAGGAACAGAGCGCCTTGTTTAGCAGTCTTACCAACCGCTGGTCGCCACAAGTGCTCCCCCGAAAGATAGTGCTCACATAACAACAGCGAAAGCGCCCCCAAACTTAACATTAACCAGAAGATGAAAGGCCAGCCTGCAAACTCTAGTAGCAGACTACCCAGTAATGGGCCTAAGGCTGTACCAACGGCAGTCATAGTGCCTAAGAAGCCCATGACGCTACCGGTTTTATTTGCCTCAAAAATCGCACCGGCAAACGCATAGATTTGCGTAATAACCAGCGCAGCGCCTATCCCTTGAATCAACCTTGCTGCAATTAACATCATCAGGGTATCGCTTAAACCACCCAATGCCGAGCCAACTATGAAAATCGTTATTCCGACACGCAGAATGCTTTTATACCCATAACGATCACCCAGTGACCCTGCGACAAGAAGAAATGCAGTAATGGAAAGTAAGTAACTAATGACCAGTAAATTTAACAAATGAATGGAAGTATCAAACAGCTGAACAAGTTCAGGTAATACCCCATTCATAATGCTCATTGATAACGATGTGAGGCTTAGTGGCACCGCTAAACACAGCAGAGTTATGCGTTGGGACGAAATATGCCTACTCCTTTTTAAGTTTGGTCGCTGGTCTCCAGGCATGATGAATCTCATAATTTGGATTGATTTGACCGGGTAATTATCGTGATGTAGGTTGAGGGTACTACTTAAAGTAAACTTGAGGTCAAGTTGCACTATGGGCGTTATTGATATTTCTGCATTATCAAAGAAATCAGGGGTTCCCGCTTCGACCCTGCGATTTTATGAAGAGAAAAATTTAATAAGATCTATTGGACGGCACGGATTAAAACGGCTATTCGACACCCATGTTTTAGAGCAATTAGAATTTATTGCTCTGGGTCAGCGAGCAGGCTTTCAACTGGAAGATATCAGGCAAATGTTGACCGGCAAAGGGCAGTACGAAATTAACCGGGATAAGCTCACCGAAAAAGCACAGGAAATAGCGCAGCATGTTAAACAACTCATCGCCATTCAACGTTGCCTGGAACATGCTGCCAGGTGTTCAGCAGAAAAGCATTCTGAATGCCCTAAGTTTCAGCGGCTATTGCGTGTTGCCGGAAAAGCGCAAGCCAAAGGCAAGGCTCCCGGTAAGCAGAATAAATTATAGCTCAACCTGAAAGAGCAAAAATGCAGAACTCTATCATTTCTGCTATTGGTCAAAAGCGGTCATTTCGATAAAGTCTACCAAGTTCACTCTAGAACTACTAATTTAGCTAAAGCATCAACGCCCCAAGCAGGGGCTATTTTGAGCGCAGCGAGAAATAGACCCACTGCCTTGGCTTTTTAGGCGAAATATTAATCACACATACAGACTTAATTGAAGCGATAACCATGTCAATCCCAGAACAATTAAGCTTGGATTTTCTGCCTTATTGTTAATATGCAGAAACAACATAGTAAAGAAAAATGTTAATGGTAGCATGAACATAGCGGATTCTTTGGCGGAGATACTCTGCCCCATTACCCAAATACTAAATCTCACTATTATGCTAAGAAGAGACAAACCAAAGAACGCTCGGATTATAATAAAACGTAAATGCTCATCAGAGTCTAAAGGCTTAATGCCCTTTGTAAAAAAGACCTCCGATGCGAGCATACAAAGGCTCCTCAGCACTGCATATTAGCCAAACAGTTGCCACTGATTGGCGGAAAACTGCTTTTACCGCTCAGGCAATCAGTTTACTCAATCCTCATGTTTATTTAGACACGGTACTTTTGCTTGGAGGTGTTGGGGCGTTGCAACCAAATCCGACATTATTTGCTTTTGGCGCATGTGTCGGCTCAATAGTTTGGTTCGTAAGTTTGGTATCATTTTCTCCAAAACTTAAGCGATTACTTAGCTCTACATTCCGGTGGCGTGTTTTTGATACCGTTATTTCTATACTTCTTTGCACTGTTGCCTTTCAGCTCTTCACTTATACCGCTCTGGAAATATCGGAATCTATTGAGGTTTAGGCTTTACGGGCTGCATGTGCAGCCCCTCTGTACGTAAAGCAGCCGTTGGCTTGCTGCGTCTTTTAGGTAGTTACGTTCAATTAGCGGATTACTGCTTTTAGCAATATGAACGTGTTGGAAAGTTTGACTCATACCCGAGCGTTACCATATTGTGGTGCTAACAGATCCGAATCAAAAATACCTAGACAGTGTTGTTAACCATAACAATGATGAAATTGCGATAGCCACGAAAACACCCGCTGAGCCTAAGTCTTTTGCTAAGCCTGACAGTGGGTGAATCTCTTTTCCGATACGGTCAATAGTGACTTCAATTGCAGTATTGACAATTTCAGCGAATAGAACGAAGAGTATGGAGGAAAGTAAAATCGCCTTTTCCATATAAGGTATAGACCAAAGAGCAAGCACTCCCCCTGCTAAGATAAGTAAGATAAGTTCTTGGCGGAACGCTGACTCGTTTTTAACAAGCCATGATATAGCTCTTACAGAGTTTTTCATTGCTAATACAATACGCAACATACCCTTCGGTTTGGCTTTAGGGTCGAAATGCATTTCTGATGTGGTTTCGTCTATGACTCGCATTTTCGTAAAATATCCTGAGTGGGTTGGTAGGTGCTGCTTTGCACATTAGTAAGACCAAG
>CATMRP010000080.1 GCA_950073835.1 uncultured Alteromonadaceae bacterium | reverse complement strand
AAATAATCAACATTTTCAGTTTCATCCAAAGCGAAAACTAAGTCAATATATTTTGATGATAAATTAAACAGGGCAGGGTAAAGCCCACAACAGCAGGGCGATGGTGGCTATGGTTACTTTTTCCCTGCTGCCTCAGAAGAAGGTTTCAGTAACGGCATCAATGTGGCGAACAGAAGACTCATCGCGTAGATGGATGCTGCACTGCCGAGCAGGAAAACATGCAACTGAACACTGGCTTCAAGTAACTGTGGAAAACTCGACTGCAGGTTATTGATACCGTTAATTTCTGCCGCCAGAATAAATGCGGCCTCGAACGTGCCGCTACCAGCTACACCGTGAATAGGTAATACAGAAGACAGATCAGCGCCAACAATACCTAATAACGCGGTGTGAAATGATAACCCCGATATGCCCAGCACAATTAACACAAACGCCGTTAACTTACTTAGCCAGGAACAGAGTGTCAGCAGTGCAATGGTAAAATAGGTTTTACCTGTGGTAGGGAGTTGTTCGAGCGTGTCCCTGATTTTAACCAGTATCGGTTGATGAGCCGAACGAAGTAGCCGCAGGGCAAGCAATTTAAGCAGCTCACTGTACCTGATCACTACAACAAACAGTCCGCAGATAGCCAGTGAGACCAGCGGGAAGTCTCGCCATAACAGCAGCACGCCACCAATGCAAAGCAGACAGAGTAAATCCAATAACCTGAACATAATAAGATGCAGAGAGGCAGTGAGCATTGGTACATTAAATTGCGCTTTCATAAAAATGGGGAAGCTGGCTTCGCCGGTGCGCATGGGCATCATGATATTCAGGATATTATGGGTCAGCGACAGTTTAAACAGTTCACTAAAGCGGCCTTTTATGGTGAGGCTTACCTCAATACGCCAGGTTCGCAGCACATAAGAGAACACCATTAATACCATGGCGGCCCATAAATACTGGCCTGGTAAATCATTAAAACCGCGCACAATGGTTTGCCAGCCAACGAACCACTCAACCCCGGCAACGGTTAGGATTAGCAATATCAGGGGCAAGAGGATTTTAATAATGCGCTTCATTAATTATATTATTTCAATGAGATAGGTGACTAGCCCGATTAAAACACTATACCTTAAAGCCCCCGTAGCCGTGAAGTAATTATCACTCCCGTTAGTTTATACTTTAAGAGACTAAATTCAGTGATGCATGGTGTGATAAACTAGCTGGGATTGCTATTAACCATCCATACAATAAGTCAGAGATTTTCAGGTGAATGAATTATTATCACCCATTAATGCATTTTTGAAATGCTCCACGCCGCAGAGCTGGATAGACGAGGCTACGAAACGGGAGAACCTGCCTGTTGTGCTGCTTGACCATCTGGTTTGTGAGAAAAAATGTACAATGAACAAGTTTAAATGAAGTGAGTAGTATGATGGCAAAAGCATACAGATATATTAGATTCAGTTCTCAAAATCAGGCAAAAGGTAGTTCATTGGACAGGCAGTTGTATGCGGTACAACAGTGGTCGAGAGAACATCCGAATATAGAATTATCAGGTGAAGCATTCGAAGACTTTGGATTATCTGGATATAAAGGTGAGCTGTTTCCCCCTGGCAATTGACCTGTCATGAGTGACGCAATATACCGACCAATGCTATCGCACGCTTTTGCACTTTAGCATTACAAGTTCTCTACACTTGCCTTCCAAAGGTTTCTCAATATAAGCGTAACGCGCAATAGCAAATATTGACTTATGAGAGGTAGAGTCTCTCGAACACGCACATTATTTAGGAAGTTGCAGATTGCGACTGTGTGTGCTGTGCTGTCCTATTTATAAATAGGATGCCGCATTGGAAATTCTAAGAGGGTTTTACTAATTTCAGCCTAATCCCGCATTTTTCGAAAAATTAATTTTGTGTGAAAATGCCTTTGCTACGGTCTGAATGGTTTGCCATTTTGACGCTTTTAACTTCGATGTGTGAACACATCATAAAAAATTGGAGATGCGATGGTAATCTAGTTTATCTATGCGGGCAGTAAGTCTCGCTCGGCGGTAGGGCGCTAGAAATACGCTAAACTTTAATGACAAATGTTTGGGCCGGAGCACTTCCCAACTAACCAAAAAAATGAAAATAGGAATTGAGTAAGAGCAGAGTTTTCCCAAGCAAAAAAAAGAATAGGATTATCGGTATATAGCTAAAGTTTATCTTAAGGTTAATGCATAACATTACGTTGAAAAACAACCACAAAGAGAGTAGCTTGATAAACAAAGTTATTCAAAAGTATAAAAGTTTATGCCAATCAAACGGATTTTGGTGTCCTGGGTGGGAAGTACCGATCTCAGGCTGCAAGATTCGCCTGACGAATCAGGCCCTATTCAGAGTGTTCTACAAGCTGAAGAGTTTGATGAACTGTTCCTGCTTCATAATTATCCCCAAAGCGAAGTTAAGTCGCTGATTGAACATATTAAAAGCTTTTATGCCGGTGACGTGAGAGCCAGACATATCAAACTCAAAGATCCTACCCATTTCGGTGACATTTATGCCGCTATGGATAATGTGTTGCAGGCCATAAAAGCAGAAAATAAAAATAACCAGATAACCATACAGATTACCTCCGGCACGTCATCGATGACAGCCGTATCTATTTTGCTGGGTAAAGCCAAATACGGCACTAGATTTATTCAGTCCTCGCGAGAGCAAGGTGTTACAGAGCCTGATATCCCTTTTGAAATTGCAGCTGAGTTCCTGTCTAAGGAACGTTCTGTTTCAACCGATCACATTTCAAAACTGTTTTCAGGTGATTCTCCAGAAGTCGCCGCCTTTTCAGACATTATTACTCAATCACCAGAAATGGAGATGATAAAGGCTAAAGCTGCAATCATCGCAAAACGAGATGTCCCCGTACTGATACTGGGTGAAACCGGCACAGGTAAAGAACTTTTCGCCAAAGCAATTCATAACAGCAGTAAACGAAAAGACAAGCCAATGCTGGTGCTAAACTGCGGGGCAATTCCATCAGAATTAATTGATACAACCTTATTTGGGCACGTTAAAGGCGCATTTACAGGCGCTACCACCAGTAAAAAAGGGTATTTCGAACAAGCCGATGGAGGCACATTGTTCCTGGATGAATTTGGTGAGTTACCTTTGGATTCTCAGGTTCGGTTGCTCAGAGTCTTGCAGCAAGGCACTTTTTCACCGGTTGGTTCAACCGAAGAGCTAAAGACTGACGTTAGGATTATTGCAGCTACAAATAAAGATTTAATAGAAGAAATTGCTAATAACCGGTTTCGGGAAGACTTATTTTATCGTGTCGCTATTGGCATAATCCATCTTCCCCCACTTAGTAAGCGGACGGGAGACTTACCTCATCTTGCAAAAGCGTTGCTTAATCGAATAAATGAGGAAGTAAAAGAAGATGAATCTTATAAGGATAAAAAAATTTCTGTTTCCGCAATAAATTTTATCAAAAAGCAAGTCTGGCCTGGCAATGTCAGAGAGCTACATTCAACACTGTTAAGAGCAACCCTTTGGCAAACTGATACGGAGCTAAAAGAAAGTGACATTGCTGATGCACTCATTAGCAGCCCGCGAAAGAAAAACGACATAATGGCAAAGGATGTTTCTCAAGGTGTTGATATTAAAGGGTTAATGTCCGTGTTGGCTAAGCATTATATAGAGCGGGCATTAACGCATTGCCATGGAAATAAAACCGAGGCAGCTGAGTTGCTTGGGTTCAAAAGTTATCAAACGCTAAGTAATTGGATGGACAAATACGGCGTAAAATAAAAGTTGGCACGATGCTGGCTATCTACGGATATGAACGGAAATAATTTTATGAAATCGATGAACTTTGAATTTCTGCGAGACCAAAATGAAGTGTTGGCAAACCTTGGTGGGTTGGCCGAAGCTGTTTTGTACATCGATCCAGGCAGTGCGTTAACACGGTTGCGAGCGTTTGCAGAAGAAGTAACAAAGTCCATTTACAAAGAAGAACAATTGCCCAGGGTGCCTCAGGCAAGTTTTCATGAACTATTAAAAGGCGCAGTGTTCGAAAGTTGCGTGAATAAATCGCTGGTACACCAGATTAATTATCTGCGCGTACAGGGCAATGATTCTGCTCATGGCGCAGAAGGTGATTTACGCAATGCCAAGGTAGCGCTGGGTATCGCGCATCAGCTTGGTACTTATATGGGGCTTAAGTATTACGGTAAATCTAAGGCAGATATTGCTGCATTTACTGAAATCGACGATCCCAAAAGTGCGGTATCCGACCTGAAAAAATCTTTGTCGGCATACGAAAAAGACCTCAAAAAACAGCAGGAAGAAACTCAGCGCATTATGGAGGAGCTGGAAAAAGAGCGCCTCAAGAATGCAGAGAAAGCCACAGAACCAACGCCTGAAGAGCAGGCTCAACGTAAGCAACAGAGCCAGAATGTGGCCGACAGTTTACAATGGAACGAAGCTAAAACACGCGCTTTGTTAATTGATGCCATGCTGTTGCAGGCCGGATGGGATATTAAAAATCCCGACCAGGTGGGTATAGAGTTTGAGGTGGACTTTCCGCAAAATCCCTCAGGCAAAGGCTATGTTGATTACGTTCTGTGGGGCGATAATGGTCAGCCCCTTGCTGTTATCGAAGCAAAAAAATCAGGTAATGCCAGCCTCCAGGCGGGTAGGGAGCAAGCACGCCTGTATGCCGACGCGCTGGAAGGAATGGGTTATGAACGCCCAGTTATTTTCTACAGCAACGGTTACGAAACCTTTATCTGGGACGACAAGCAATATAATACTTACCGCGCTGTGTATGGCTTCTACAGTAAAGATAGCCTTGAGTACCTTATTTATCAGCGGCAGTACCGCGTTAAAGCGCTTGAACAGAATAACCCTGATCTGGCCATTGCTGACCGTCCATATCAAATTGAAGCGATTAAAACCGTTGCGGCCCATTTCCAAAAACAACGCCGTAAAGCGCTGGTTATTCAGGCTACCGGAACAGGTAAAACCCGTGTTGCCATAGCGCTGGCAGAGTTACTGCTGCGTGCAAGCTGGGCTAAGCGTGTTTTGTTCTTATGTGATCGCAAGGAACTGCGAGTTCAGGCAGATGATGCCTTCAAGCAAAACCTGCCATCTGAGCCGCGTTGCGTTATCGGCGAAACCAATAAAATCGATCAAACCGCCAGAATATACATAGCCACTTACCCAGGCATGATGAACCGGTTTGCCCAGCTTGATGTTGGTTATTTTGATCTGATTATCGCTGATGAAAGCCACCGTAGTATTTACAATCGATACCGTGACCTGTTTGATTACTTTGATGCACTGCAAGTGGGGTTAACCGCTACACCTGTGCGTTTTATCAGCCGTAATACCTTCGATATCTTCGATTGCGAAACCACCGATCCTACCTTTGAATTTGGCCTGGATGCCGCAATCAACAACGAACCTCCTTATCTGGTGCCATTTAAGGTGAAGGATTTAACCACTGAATTTTTGCGCGAAGGGATCCATTACAATGACCTCAGCGACGAACAAAAAGCCCAGTTAGAAGAGGATCTTGGCGAAGAAGAAGCTAAGCGAACCACCATAGCCGGTAAAGATTTAGGCCGTAAGATATTCAGCGAAAGCACCGACAAGGCCATTCTGGAAAACCTAATCAACAATGGCATTAAAGACGAAACCGGTTCGTTGGTAGGTAAAACAATAGTGTTTGCTCAACGACAGGAGCACGCAGAGCATTTGGAAAGAATGTTTTGCCAGATGTATCCTCAATACGGCAGCAAGGTGTGTAAGGTTATTCACAATGCCGTGCCGCATGTTGAGAGTCTGATCAAAGAGTTTAAAAAGCCTGATAACGAATTTCGTATCGCCATCTCAGTTGACATGATGGACACCGGCATTGACGTACCGGAAGTGGTTAATCTTGTGTTTGCAAAGCAGGTGAAATCCTGGGTGAAATTCTGGCAGATGATTGGCCGAGGCACACGTTTACGACCAAACCTGTTTGGCCCAGGCCGAGATAAATCTGAATTTTACATCTTCGACCACTATGGCAACTTCCAGTTCTTCGAAGAAGAGTATCAGGAGCCAGACGACCTCGGCGGACGTTCACTGCTACAAACTACTTTTGAAGCCAGAGTGGAGCTAGCCAAGGCGGCATTAAAGCAAAATCATGCCGAAGCCTTTGATACAGCTATTAGCTTAATCAAAGCAGACATTAACGACCTGCCGGATAAAAGTATTGCGGTAAGACGGCATCTAAGGCTGGTACATCAGCTACAGCAAACCGATTTGCTAAATCAGTTTAGTGCCAAGGTGCAGCATGAACTCGACACCACAATTGCCCCTTTAATGTCGGCAAGAGTATTAAAAGATAAACATGCCACAGCGCTGGATAAACTGATGGCGGGTATCCAAACCTGTTTTGTAGAGAAGGCAAACTGTTTTGAGGACGGTCGTGCCGATTTACTTACAGCTCTGGATACGCTTGCCGTAAATATTCAGGCAGTGAGAAATAAAGACAAGGTATTAGCGCAAGTGAGAAGCGCCGACTTTTGGAACAATGCCACTATAGATCAACTGGAATGGGCACGCAGCGAACTGCGCGGCATTATGAAGTATCGCCAGTCTGGTGGTGGCGGTATCTATTCCACACCATCTACAAAAACAAGAGACGGCGCAATTCAGGTAAACGAACGTAAAGTGGTTATTGCAGGCGCGGATGAAGCTATGAGTTATCGCCGTCGCTTAAAAGATGTATTGGACAATCTGGTTGCAGAAAACCCGATTCTACAAAAAATCCATGCAGGTAAAACAGTGAGTAGTGAAGAGCTGGTATCGCTTACCTCTACCATTCTTACCACTAACCCAGGAGTAGATTTAAATACACTGAATGAGTTTTATGGTAGGAAAGCTGATGAATTACACGTTACGATTCGTGAACTTATTGGCCTTGATCCCCAGGCAATAGAATCGCACTTTAAAGCGTTTTTACATTCCCACCCAGACTTAACCGCCAGGCAGGTACAGTTTATGAACCTGCTGAAAAACTACATTGCTCAGCATGGTTCGATACTGATCGAAACCCTGTACGATGCGCCGTTTACAGCCTTGTCTCATGAAGGAATAGACGGTGTGTTTGGCCCAGAGTCGACCAGCGATCTTGTCACTTTGCTCAAGCCCTTTGTAAAAGAAAGCGATGCAGGCCGCTCGCAGCGAGAGAATTAGGAAAAACGATGAATATAGAATGGACAAACTCAATGATAGCGCTGATGGTTTTTGCCAGCATTGCAGCACTATTGATAGGTTACTTTTTTGCACGTTCGCAGCTCACCAGCAAAGTTTCAAAGCTAGAGGCTGAGTTAGAACTGGCGAACAACCAGGCGCAGGCTGAAGCCAGCACACTACAAGAAACTCAGGCTGAGTTAAATAGTGCCAGGGGCGAGTCGCAATCATTGCAAATTCAAAAAAGTGCGCTGGATGAACAGCTAAAAAGCCTCCAGGCAACCGAGCAGCGTTTGCAGAGTGAAATTGAACAACACAAAGCCGACAAAGCAGAGCTATCTGCCAATCAGCACAACACCGCAGAAAAGCTTCATACAATTGAAAGGCAGTTAGAATCAGCCCTGTCGGAAGTGCGCGGCCTGAAAGAGACCAAAGCAGATTTGCAAGCCCGTTTAGCCAAAGCGGAAGAGGGTAAAGCCGAGACTCAAAAACGATTGGAACAAACCAGCGAATCACTTGCTCAGGAAGCGAAGAAATACGAAGGCGTGGCTAATACCCTTGAGCAAACCCGTATTGCGTTGCAAGAAACCAAACAGGAATATGCTGATTACAAAACCCAGCATTTGGAATTACTCGAAAAGTATCAGCAATTAACCAAAGCCCATGCAGAGCTTAAAACCTCATTGCAAGGCAAGGAAGAGCAGTTCGCAGAACAGAAACGCCGCGACGAAGAACGCCTGCAAGCAATGAGAACTGAGTTTAAAGCGTTATCTAACGAAATCGTACAGCAACAGGGCAAATCCTTCAGTGAAAACAGTCAGTCATCACTGGATCAACTGTTAAAGCCATTCCGTGAGCAAATCGACGGCTTCCAGAAGCGGATTAACGAAGTACACGAATCATCATTATTGGGTAACTCCAGCCTCAAAGGCGAAATTAAAAAGGTACTGGATATTGGCCTGCAAATGAGTGCAGAAGCCAACAACCTTACCTCTGCGCTAAAAGGTGATTCTCAAAAACGTGGAGCCTGGGGCGAAGCGCAATTACGCCGCACTTTGGAAATGAGTGGTCTGGTAGAAGATGAACACTTTTCAGCGCAGGAATCTTTTAAAGATGCGGATGGCAAAAATAAGCAAACCGATTATCTGATTAAGCTGCCAGATAACAAGAACATCATTATCGACAGTAAGGTCACGCTTAACGCTTACGACCGCGCTGTATCCGCCGAAACCGAAGAGCAATTCACCGTTGCTATGGCAGAGCATGACAAAGCGGTACGTAAACATATCGACGACCTGGCCTCTAAGGATTACACCAATCTGATTGGTATGCATAGCCCCAGTTTTGTGCTGATGTTTATGCCAATTGAACCGGCCTACATTGAAGCACTGAAATACAATAAAGACTTGTTTGAATACGGCTACAAGAAAGGCATTGTGCTGGTGTCACACACCACCTTAATCCCTATTTTACGTACCGTATCCAACCTGTGGATGATTGAACGCAGTAATGCTGAAGCACGTGAGATCAGTGAAAAGGCCGGTGAAGTATTCAACAGCGTAAGGCTGGTCGCCGAAAGATTAAACAAACTCGGTAATACGCTTGGCACGGTAAGTAATCAATACAACGCAACCATTACTGCATTCGCCGGACAGCAAGGTTTATATGGTAAAGTAGAGCGCTTTAATAAGCTCTCCACCAAGGTCAGTGCCGAATTGCCTAAATTAGAACCACTGCACAAAGATTTTGAAAATGAGCGGTTGTCGTTAATCGTTGAAGCTATCGAAGATAACAGTGACGACACAGAAGAGCTAAACGGCAACGAGCAGCCCCTAATTGCCGATAATCAGGCGCAAACGCCTGAGTTATCTCAGGAAACACAAAAAGAAACACAAGAAGTAGAGAATCTATAAATGCTAACAGGACAAATCCGTAATAACGTCGACAAACTCTGGGAAAAATTCTGGGTAGGCGGCATTACTAACCCTTTAACGGTAATCGAGCAAATCAGTTACCTGATGTTTGCCCGTATGCTCGACATGCAGGAAGAAGTGGCAGAGCGCAAAGCCGCTCGAACCGGCAAAGCCTTCGAGCGCTTATTCCCGCAAACACCAGAAGGCCAGCTGCTGCGCTGGAAAAACTTTAAAAACTTAAGCGGTAAAGAGCTACACAAGCATTTAAAAGATGACGTATATCCGTATTTTGCAAAATTAGGCCAGGTATCCGAAGAGCAGGGTGGTTTAGCCGAAGAAGGCACCACCGTAAAGGCGCTGGGCAATATCGGCGAATACATGCAGGATGCCGATCTTGAAATCAAAAACGAATCCGTATTGGTATCGGCCATCGAAATGGTGGATGAACTGCCGCTTACCCAAAGTGATGTTAAAGGCGATATCTACGAGTATCTGCTTAGTAAACTCACTACCGCAGGTATTAACGGCCAGTTCCGCACGCCACGGCATATAATCGACAGTATGGTTGCCATGGTCGACCCGCAGCCAAATGAAAAAATCTGCGATCCGGCTTGTGGTACAGCAGGCTTTTTAGCGCGCAGTATGGAATACCTTAGCCGCGTGCATTCCAGTGAGGCAGGTATCTTTGAAGATGAAGACGGCAACAAGCATTACACCGGTGATTTGTTAGAGCCATACCGCGAGCACATTAACACCGAAATGTTCTGGGGCTTCGACTTCGACACCACCATGCTGCGGGTATCCAGCATGAACATGACCTTACACGGTGTGAACGGTGCCAACATTCTGTATCAGGATTCACTCAACAAATCGATAAAAGAGAACTTCCCCAAGCAGGAAGAAAACTTTTTCGATGTGATCCTGGCAAACCCACCCTTTAAGGGCACGCTGGACGAAACCAACACCAACCCAGCCTTGCTTGGTGTGGTAAAAACCAAGAAGACCGAACTGTTGTTCGTAACATCTATTCTGCGCCAACTGAAACTCGGTGGACGCGCGGCAGTAGTAGTGCCAGACGGGGTATTATTCGGTTCTTCTAAAGCCCACCAACAGCTACGCCAGGAATTGCTGGAGAATAACCAGTTAGAAGGCATTGTGAGCCTGCCAAGCGGCGTATTTAAGCCTTACGCAGGTGTAAGTACCGCAATATTGCTGTTCACCAAAGGCGGTAACACAGAGCGAGTCTGGTTTTACGATGTGCAGGCTGATGGTTACTCACTGGACGATAAGCGCACAGAATTGAAAGGCGAGGGAAGTAACGACCTGCCTGACGCTATTGCAAAGTGGAAGCAATATCGTAAGCTCATCGAAAGCAACGCCAGTGCAGAGGCATACAACGAAGCCTTTGGCGATAAAACCCAGAAAGCTTTTGTAGTGGACGCTAAGGACATCATTGCCAATAAATTCGACCTTTCGATAAACCGATACAAAGAAGTAGTGTACGAGCAGGAAGAGCACGAAGACCCCAAAGTGATCCTGAAAAAGCTCAAATCACTCGAAAAAGAAATCATGGCAGATCTGGATGAGTTGGAGGGGATGCTTTGAATAAGTCAGTTCGAGAAAAGCTCGGCGATCTTTGCTCGGTGGTGACAAAAGGTACAACACCTACATCATTGGGCATGCAATTCGAAGATAAAGGAGTCCCTTTTTTACGAATACAAAACTTAAGTAATTCGACAGTCACTCTTGATGATGTTTTGTTTATTAGTGATGAAACTCACGATGCACTGAAACGTTCCAAGATAAAAGCTGGAGACTTTCTAATTACAATTGCTGGGACAATAGGCAGAGTCGCTATTGTCCCTGACAGCTTTCCAGAAGCGAATTGTAATCAAGCAGTTGCAATCTTGAGATTCGATAAAAAAAGGCTGTCACCAAGATTTTTACTTCATTGGTTAAACACTAATGATGCATTAAAGCAAATTAGTGGAAAAAAAGTCACTGCTACAATATCTAATTTAAGTTTAGGTCAGATTAAAGAGCTAGAACTCCCACTACCACCACTGGAAGAGCAAAAGCGAATCGCATCGATCCTTGATAAGGCCGATGCCATCCGCCGCAAACGCCAGCAAGCCATCCAGCATGCCGACGACTTCCTCCGCGCCGCATTCCTGGATATGTTCGGCGATCCCGTAACTAACCCTAAAGGTTGGGAGGTTGAGCCTCTCAAACAAGTAACTTCCAAAATAGGGAGTGGCTCTACTCCAAGAGGAGGGAAAGAGTCTTATCTGGAAAAGGGAATATCACTAATTAGAAGCCTCAATGTACACGATAATCGATTCGTTCATAAAGATTTGGCTTTTATTTCTGCTGAGCAAGCGGAAAAGCTCAAGAATGTTGTAGTGGAAAAAGACGATGTATTACTTAACATCACTGGTGCTTCAGTTTGTCGAGCAACATTAGTCGACAATTCCATAATACCTGCAAGAGTCAATCAGCATGTTTGTATATTGCGAGCAGATACAAATCGAATTAAACCATCTTTTTTAGTTAGTTTGCTAACTTCAAATAGCTTTAAGCAATATTTGTTAAGAATTGCAAATTCTGGTGGTGCGACTAGGGAGGCTCTCACCAAGCAAGAGGTTGAACTTTTAGAAATAATCATTCCCCCAATTTCACTGCAAAAGCAGTATGAAAGCATAGTTAGTCAAACTAGAGATTTTCTAAAAAAAGCCGTAACTCAAGATCATTTCCCTTTATATGAATCGCTTAGCCAAAAAGCCTTCGCTGGCGAACTTTAGTTATCAATACAAGGACATTTTATGGCACTGGATTTAAGCAATACATTGGTTATCGGTATCTCTGCCACCGCGTTGTTTGATATGAGTGAGTCGGACAGGATTTTCCGTGAAACCTATGCCGAAAACAGAGATACTGCTATTGAAGCCTATCGTGCACATATGCTGGAGCACGAAGACGATATTTTAAAACCAGGCACGGGCTTTCACTTAATCAAAGCACTGCTGGATTTGAATCAGTACAAAGACGAAAACGATAAATCACCGCTGGTAGAAGTGGTGGTGATGTCGCGCAATAGCCCCGATACGGGGTTGCAGGTACTCAAAAATATCCGTACTCAAAAGCTCAACATTACGCGTTCGGCGTTTACCGCAGGCGAGTCCGTAGCGGATTATCTGGATGCCTTTGATGTGGATTTATTCCTTACCACCAACGTGGATGATGCCCAGAAAGTTATTGACTCTCGCCAGTGCGCAGCAGCCATTTTAAAAGAACCACCAACCAATGCACCGGAAATCCCAGAAGGGCAGGTAAGAATCGCGTTCGATGGTGATGCGGTACTGTTTTCAGACGAAAGTGAACTGGTTTACAAAACCAAAGGCATGGAAGAGTTTCATGCCCAGGAAGATGCCATGCAGGATATCCCCATGGAAGAAGGCCCTTACGCCAACCTGCTAAAAAAGATATCCGCACTGCAAGACCGCTTACCCACCAGAGTAGAATATTCACCAATTCGTATTGCCATCGTCACCGCCCGTAACAGCCCATCCGAAATGAGGGTAATTAAAACCCTGCGCGCATGGGGCGTATACGTAGATGAGGCGTTTTTTCTGGGCGGTATAAGCAAAGATAAAGTGCTCAAAGCCTTCAACCCGCACATCTTCTTCGACGATCAGGACGTGCACTTACAAGCCGCCGCCAGCTTGGTACCATCAGGCAAAGTGCCTTATTTGAGTGATTCGGGTCTTGCCGCTACACAAGCTAAGCCAAGTGAAAGTAAAGTAGACGAATAATACAACAATAATAATTAGCACTAACTGTCGGTAGAACTCGCGGAAGTGCAAAAATAGGAATAGAAGTATGCGAATTACGCGATTATCCCTCACAAACTTCAGATCGTTCAAAGACACACAAACAATAGACTTTGCGCCTGTAACGCTATTGTTTGGCCCCAATTCTGTAGGTAAAAGTACCGTTTTGATGGCGCTTTTTTATTTGCAGCAAATCCTCGATAAAGGACAGTGCAATCCAATGCGATTAGAAGCGTTGGGCAATAAATATATTGGTGGATTCAAAAATCTGGTTAACGGCAGAGATCTGACCAAAAGCATCACTATTCGCGTTGATTACGATAAGCAGGGAGCAATTGGCTCAACTTACGGCAAAACAACATCAGCGATAGCCGAGTCCAGAGGGCTAATGGAACTTCCCATTATGATGCAAGATCAGGCTTTACTGACTGAAAAAGTAGGTTTGGAGTTCGTTATTTCATGGTCAAAACCGAAGAATACTGCATTTGTAGAAAAAGTTAGATTTTGGCTAAACGAACTCTATTTAGGTGAAACTTCATGTGATGAGGGATTAAAAAATCCTTTAATTAGCCATATCGACTTTTCTAATCCGTTACTTTTGCCGTCAATGCACGATGAATGGCTGTTTGAAAAATATGAAGTCGGTTCAGAGCATTTATCGTCAAGATGGGCAGACTCTATGGGATTTGGAGAGCGAGGTTTTGGCCAGGATTTCACTGATCATTTCAGTGATGATGGTCTCGTAAGCCAGCTCGATGAAATTTTAGGAAGAGAAATTACTTATGGTTTGGAAGGCATTGCTGGTGCGGTTCCAAAACCTGGCCAAGTGTTAGAAACCTCGATGTCGCTCGATGATGCTTTTACAACGATGATTCTGCACGAAGCATTTAGTGAGGTATTTGTATCGCCAATCGATAACCTTCTGAAAATATTGAACGGCAGTATATGTATTGGCCCACTGCGTTGTATTCCAGACGCAAACTACCAACCAAATCAATATCCAGCTCAGGCTGATTGGTACGACGGCACTGCAGCCTGGGATGAAATATCTTCACCAGATTTATTACGTGATACTTCGATTAATAAATGGTTGAAGGATGAAGATAAGCTCAATATTGGTTATAGGATTGTTTATATGGTTGAAGAGACTGAAGCTCGTTTTGTTCAGCCAACCTTATCGATTGAAAAACCAGATGATGCGTTGGCATTACACGATGCACTTGGCGAACAACTAAAACTCTCAGTTTCAAAAGAACAATTGAAAAAAAATAAATCAGTAAAAGAAATAGCTTTGTCGAATGAAGATCTAGAAGAAATTAGAAAAGACAAAGGCCCAAATTCACTGCTATATATCAGTCAGAACTCAAATAAAGTCACTAAAGTGACTTTATGGGATGCTCATAACAACATTCCTGTCACTTCATCAGAAGTGGGGGTTGGGATTTCTCAACTTTTCCCCTTGGTTGTCGCATCCCAGGCAAACAAGAAAGGAATAATTGCTTGTGAGCAACCTGAGTTACATGTGCATCCGCGTATTCAGGTAGCTATTGGAGATCTGCTCACACAGACTTGTAACAATAAGCAATATCTAATTGAAACGCACAGCGAGCATTTGGTACTACGAGTTTTAAGGCGAATCAGAGAAACCTCCAGTGGAACTTTAGCTGACGGTTTTACAGCTGTTAATGCTGATAATCTTTCAGTAATTTATTTAGATTCTTCAGATAATGGCGTTATAGCTCAGAAATTTGAAATTGAGCCTGATGGTGACTTTTCAAATGATTGGCCTCATGGCTTCTTTGAAGAGAGAGATGAGGAGCTATTTTAATGTTTAAAGAAGTAGCGTTTGACCCATCAGCACTCTCAAATATTGAGTATTATTATCTACTTAAACGAGAATTTGGTTTTGATAAAGGAAGATATGTTTCTGCTGATTTAAAAAGTTGGGTTAGTGAAGCTGTTGAATCTGTTAAGAAATCAGATTTACAGCCGGTTAAAAAGTCTTCTATTAAGTCATTTCTAAATAAGTTGCTTAAAGGCCGGCCCGATAAAAAAGTCTGCATAGAACTGCAACAACGCAGTAAAGTTAAAGCAAAACCCTGGGAAAAATGGTTACAAGAACAAAATCAAATATTGCCATTCTCTCTCGTAGTCTCTGAGAAAGGGAAATTTAACTCTGTTAATATTGACGAGCTTGATGATGATCTGGATGCTTGGGGAGTTCCTCCGTCGAAAAGCGTATTAGGAACAACAGCCAATATCGTCGATTTTTTAATGCCAATGTTGGTACTGGGCAAGTCTGTAGTGATAGTCGATCCTTATTTCAAGTTAGCTTCAAATCCAGTTCTATTGGAAATCATGAAAGTTTTATCAGGTTCGCAGGTGACAAGACTATCAGTTTATTCTTCCATGGAAAATTCGAATCCCAGGATGATTTATGAACAGCAATATTCACATATCATTCAAAATAGATTTGAGTTTCGTTGGTATTTGATGCCACTAAAGCTTTACCACGACCGTCATTTTATAACTGATATAGGTGCACTTCGTTCGGGCGCAGGTTTTTCAGCGGTTGTTCCCAAAGGGGCTAATGCTGACTATCTGAACTTTAATTTAGTATCAAAAAATGAAGTTGAGCGGGTTTTGGGGGATACTAAAAATGATGAGGCTAGAGGGATTATCGAGCAGATTTTTACAAACTTGCCATAAACGTAGCATCAAGAAAACGGTGATTACTGTCATTTTCTGTCGACACTCTCTTTCTACAGACTAAGTAACTGAATCTGCAAATGTGATAATATAGACGTTTAGAAATTTCCTATAAAGTAAAAGTGAGTATGTGGTTTGGAAGAGTTACTTAAGCCAATCAATCAGTTCCTAAAATGTTCTACTCCAACTGGCTGGTTGACCGAAGCCGTTAAAAATGAAAATTTGCCCGTACTGCTTTTAGACCACCTTGTATGTGAATTGAAGGCGGCCCAATCAGCTATGTACCTTATTCGTAGGTATGCTGTGGATAAAGAAAGCGGTGATGCGTTGTTGGCCTGGTTAAAGCCTTTTGAAGACTTTACCTATCGTAAACAAGGCGATTGGAAGGCACTTGCCAATCACGAAAAGCTCACTAAATCCATGATCCCCAAATCCGGCGCACCATACAGTCAGGATTTGATTGATAAAATGGTATTGCTGATAAAAGAAGAGCTGCATCATTTTTATCAGGTACTGGAAATCATGGAAGATAATGGTATTGCTTATGAATCCATTGGTTCCAGCCGTTATGCGCGAGGTATGCTTCGCCATGTGCGAACATATGAACCTCAGGCACTAATTGATAAGCTGATTTGTGGTGCCTATATCGAGGCCCGTTCATGTGAACGCTTTGCCGCACTGGCTCCGCATGTTGACAAGAGGTTAGGGGACTTTTACGTGTCGTTACTGCGCTCTGAGGCTCGGCATTATCAGGATTACCTGACACTCGCTGAAGAAGTCGCCGGTGAAGATATTTGCGAACGTGTTGCCTTTTTTGGTGAAGTAGAGGCGGAACTCATTTCTTCACCAGATCATGACTTTAAGTTTCACAGTGGCTCACCAAAATAATGGAATGGTAGTTTCAGTTAAATATCGATAATAGGAACAGACCAAATTCACACCGTAAATAATCTCCTTTGCTGTCAATCACATTTCAGACTGGGGAGTATGAATAATTGTTTTTTATGTTTTGATGAATAAATGAGCCAATTGACGACGCATTTATGAGTTCCTGAAAGATATCTTCTGGGACATCATAATATTGGTAGATTCCGTTATTAAACTCGATTTCAAGCGTCATAGAGTCTCCATCATACCCAACTGAAATGTAAGCGATCAATATAGGCCGTCTTCCCAAGATTTAGCTACTCCGTAAAATAGCCTCCTTAGATTTTACTAACGGAGACTTTACTGATGGCAACAAAAAGACGTACACGTGAGCAATGGCAAAGATTGGTTGACAAGCAAGCAGCAAGCGAGCTGACAGTCAGTGAATTTTGTGCACAGCATGCGTTAACAGTATCAAATTTTTATCTGTGGCGTAAAAAGCTGAGCGATGATAGTCAACCGTTTGCGCAGCAGGATAACTGGCTTGCTTTTGATATGCCAGCGAGCGGGAACCAGAGTATAGATTCAGCGTGGGAGATTGAACTGGTATTACCCGGTGGTGTGGTGCTGCGGATGAACCGAGCCGCCTGATGTTACCCTTATCTAATGGGCGTATTTGGTTGTACACCGGCAATGCCGATATGCGCAAACAGTTTGATGGGTTGGCAGCGCTGGTACAGAGCAAGTTGGGCATGCAGGCGCATTGTGGTGACTGGTTTGTGTTTATCAATAAACGCCGCACCCAGCTAAAGGTATTGTATTACCATCAGGGCGGTTATTGTTTGTGGAGCAAACGCCTAGAAAGAGGTACCTTCGCCAAAGTCACTGACGGCAACACCAAAACACCACTCAACAGTGCCCAGTTACAGTGTTTGATTGATGGGATTTACTGGCAAAAAGACAAACAAAATAGGCGATTTAATTAACTGATTTTGTTATAATTTAGCCCATGAAAACACGCTCTATTAGTCACCTTTCACCGTCTGAAATTGAGGCTGCCTTTGCTCATCAAGCCGATGAAATTGCGCAACTCAAGCAGCAACTCGACTGGCTTAAACGTCAGTTGTTCGGGCGTAAGTCTGAAAAGGTGTTAGCGGATAATCCGGCGCAGAGCAGTTTGTTTGATGAGGGGGAAACCCTCACCTTACCGGCAGAAACAAAACCGGTGAAGGCACATACTCGTTCCTCACAAAAGCAACGTCGCGACTCGGATTTGAATGATGAAGGCCTGCGTTTTGATGAGACAGTGCCGCAACAGATTATTGATATACCTGCGCCAGAATTACAGGGGGCGAATGCCGACCAGTATGAATTAGTGGATACCAAAGAAACCTGTCGCTTAGCACAACAGCCTGGCAGTTATGTGGTATTGAGATTCCGCCGTCAGGTTGTACGTCATAAAACCACGCAAACCATTAAGGATACCCCAGCGCCAGGCAATGTGCTGGAAGGCTGTTACTGCGATGTCTCACTGCTCGCCGGACTGATGGTTGATAAAGCGGTGTATCACTTACCGCTTCACCGCCAACATCAACGGATGCTGGATAGCGGTATTACCCTTAGCCGGGCCACCTTAATCAACTGGATACAAAAAGGCATTGAGCTGCTTCGACCCATCGCCAAAGCCCAGTGGCAACACATTCTGCAAAGTAACATACTGGCCATGGATGAAGTGCCCATTAAAGCAGGTCGCACTAAAGGCGCTGGCCGAAAACCCGGACACATGAAACAAACCTACTTCTGGCCCCTGTACGGTGACAGTGATGAAGTGGCGTTTACCTGGAGTAACAGCCGGGGTATGTTGCATGCCCAAGCACAGTTACAGGACTTTACCGGTACCTTGCTCACTGATGGTTATGCCGCTTACACCAAAACGGTAGCGCAGATAAACCAACAAGAACAACAGATTGTGCACGCAGCCTGTTGGGTACACATGCGCAGGGGCTTTGAAAAAGCCCTCGACAGTGAGCCGCAAGCCGCACAGCAGGCACTGGATATTATCGCTGCGCTCTACCGACATGAAAAACACATCAGGCATAAACAATTAGACCTGGCCGATATCCATGCTTACCGGAAACAACACAGCGAGCCACTCGTTACCGACTTCTTCCGGTGGGTCTATCAACAGCGACAACGCACTGATTTACTGCCCAAATCTCCCTTCGCTAAGGCACTCCATTATGCGCATGAGCGAGAAAGCCAACTCAAAGTGTTCCTGGGTAACCCCGCCTTACCCCTGGACACCAATCATCTTGAGCGGGCACTGCGTGTTATTCCCATGGGGAGAAAAAACTATTTGTTCTGCTGGTCTGAACTTGG
>CATMRP010000079.1 GCA_950073835.1 uncultured Alteromonadaceae bacterium | reverse complement strand
CGTAAACGTCACCTGCGTGGCAAAAAACTGGTTCATGACTCTGATACTAAATTAGTTCAGCGCATGCTGCCTTACGTTTAATCGAGGAGACTGAATAATGGCAAGAGTTAAACGCGGCACTATTGCACGTGCACGTCACAAAAAAGTTTTAAAACAAGCTAAAGGTTATTACGGTGCTCGTTCACGCGTTTATCGCGTAGCGGTACAGGCTGTAACTAAAGCTGGTCAATATGCTTATCGTGACCGTCGTCAGCGTAAGCGTCAATTCCGTCAACTGTGGATTGCACGTATTAACGCTGCGGCTCGTCAAAACGGTATGTCATACAGCCGTTTCATTAACGGTCTGAAAAAAGCGTCTGTCGAAATCGATCGTAAGATCCTTGCCGACATCGCAGTTCATGACAAAGCGGCTTTCAGCGCATTAGTCGACGCGGCTAAAGGCGCATTAGCTTAATTATTAACTAATTAAGTTTAAGTTCTTTCGGAAAACGGCGAGCAGGATGCTCGCCGTTTTTCGTTTCTGCAATAAACATTCTGGTTGGTCATTGCAGGAAACGTTCGTCTTCATTGATATCGCACTTTTCAACGCTTATTGGCGCATTGACGCCAGCTGAAAGCCAGCAGTCATCGTAAATGGAACAATAGCAAATCTCCGCTGAGATGCTGGCATTAAGCAGTGTTTTAACGGTCTCCGGATCATTGGTTTTCATTGCCTGTATTTGCTGACCGGGGCGGATCACGCCAGTACCAATATGGGATTGCAAATAGCTGTGTGGCTGATCAGGTAACAGCTGTTCAAACGCCTGCTGCCAGTGATTCACTATCTGACCATCAACTGTTAACTTTGCATAGTGAACAATCGCCGGCCCGTTACCCTGATTCAGCACGATATATTCATATCGGTCCTGTCCCCAACTCCTGGCAACTAACAGGCTTGGCCACACCGATGCCTTGGCATAAGAACGGTCAATATACGCCGAATATATTGATACAACCACGGCCGCCAGGCTGGTAATCAGTGCAGAAAATGCAATGATCATTTCGGGCTGTAAATACCATTTCTTTTGCATTGCTTATTTCCTTAATGTTGTTGCAAGAGTCGACAGCAAGCTTTGTTTTAGCATACACGCGCTTAGTCATAGTGCAATAAATGCCTGATTTTCAGATGCTATTAATAAAACCTTCACCCATTTGTCATGTGGCTGTCACCGCATTTTCACACCTGGTGTTCAAGCTGTTTGCGCAAAATTAATCCGGGTACAGCACTCAGGCAGTTGTACTCATGCACTCACAAGATGGAAAAAATAATGCAAAAAGAACTATTTCGCGGTATTCGTTACTCTGCGCTGGCGCTTGCCATTGCAATGGGATTAACAGCCTGTTCACTGGACGGTGATGACGGCGCTGATGGAGCAACTGGTGCAGAAGGCCCACAGGGTGCAACTGGCGAACAAGGCCCGCAGGGAGAGAGCGGCGATTCTGTAGGTAAATTAACCCGTATTGCTACCGTACCACTGGGTGCTGAAGTTACCGGTATCTTTCTGACGGACGAGGGCGATCTGTTCTTTAACGTGCAGCACCCATCGGGCACCAATACCGCTACTAACAGCATTAATAGCATGCCTATTAACACCGGTACCGTAGGTGTACTGGCCGGCGTTAACTTTAATAATCTGCCGGCTACATTACCGGATTCACCGGTACCTGCCTCGCAGGAAGAAAAAGAACTGGTGACTACGGCTATTGGTCAGTATCAGGTGTTGAGTCAGACTGGCGATACATATAGCGGTGAGCTGCCGGAAGGTCTGGGTCACATTTATACCCTTGACGGCGGAACGCTGGTACTGGAAAACGACATGCCAGACTTTAACGGCTTCCTGCCAACAGGCGAAGGCCAGGGCTACCTGTTTTCTAACTGGGAAGAGCTGCCAGGTGGCATGAGCCGTATGCAGATCGAACGTGACGACCAGGGCATGTGGACCGTGACCGATGTGATGATGCTCGACTTCTCGCCGGTATGGGGTACTGCTGCTAACTGTTTTGGTTCAATGTCGCCGTGGGGCACGCCGCTGACTTCAGAAGAATGGGTGGTTGATTCAACTGTTGACAGCACTACCGCTGCCAGCTGGAATGATCCGAATGAAGTGGCGACCAATGCACGTATTGGCCGTATGTGGGAAATGACCGCACCGGATGTACCTAACCCTTACAACTACGGCTACATTGCTGAAGTCACAGAGCCAGCGGCCGACGAACCGGTTATTGTGAAGCATTTTGCAATGGGCCGTTACGAGCACGAAAACTCAACCGTAATGCCTGATGGCCGCACAGTGTATCTGTCTCAGGATGACACCGGCGGCGTACTGTTTAAGTTTGTTGCTGATGTGGCAGAAGACTTAAGTGCCGGTACTCTATATGGCGCCAAACTGACTCAGGATGTGGGCCAGAACGATCCGGCTACCACGGGCTTTGATGTTGAGTGGGTAGAGCTGGCCAGTGGCGACAACCTGACCATCCGCGCCTGGATTGACGAATACAACGGTATTGACACCGACGACTACGTTGACGGCGAAAGCTCTTATATCACACTGGCCGATGTGGCAGCCTGGGCAAATGGCGATGCCACTTATCCAACCGTAGCCAACGGCGGTGGTAAAGTGACTGCCGGTCAGCCAATGGACGACCGTGTCGCTTTCCTTGAGTCTCGGGCAGCGGCTAAAGCCATGGGTGCAACGGCTGAATGGCGTAAGCTGGAAGGTATTTCAGTTAACCATAAGCGCGCTCAGGAAGCGGTTGAAGGCGTCGATACTATTGAAGGCGAAATCGTAACTGATGCCTACGTTTACATCGGCATTTCTGATATCGACAACACTATGACAGACGGCGAAGGCGACATGCAGCTGTCTACCCGTGTTAAGGACTGTGGTGGTGTTTACCGTGCCCGCCTTGGCGAGAACTACAATATCTCTCGTATTGAGCCGGTAGTGATGGGTTCTACTTACCGTTCAAGCCTGACGGGTGCAGAGCGTTGTGATGTGGACCAACTGTCGCAGCCGGATAACGTTATCGTGATGAACGATGGCCGTATTCTGATTGGTGAAGATGGCTTCCAGGAAAACAATACCCTGTGGATGTATGAGCCAGCTCAAAAGTAAGTAACACACAGTCCAATTTGTCCGGGTGCCTGGCACCCGGATTTTTGCGTTTAAGACACTATGAAAAAAACAACGATCACACTGACAATGCTTACGCTGATGAGCACCATGCTTATCAGTGCCTGCAACGACGAAAGCGCGGTTCAAGCCAGTGCAAAAAATACGGTTTATCCCTATTCGGAAGGGGATGATATTCCCGCACTGGCGTACATGGAGCACGATGAGGTGTATAACCCCGAGTCGGTTATTCCGCCGCAGTGTTACACCAAAACCAACGGCAAGAATAACCCGTGTTACGCTTGCCACCAGAGCTATGATAAAAGCGAGAATCGTCCCAACCAGATGGGCGACGGTACCTTGCAGGGCAACTACGAGTTCTCGGACGTAGGGCTGACCAACAGCTGGAAAAACCTGTTTGTCGACCGCCGTGAACTGATTGCCGATATCAGTGATGAAGCGATTCTGAACTATATTAGTGAAGATAATTACACCGCCAGCACCACAAATGGCTTACCGGACGAGATGCAGATTAAGCAACTCAGTTACCCTGATAAAGCCTTTGGTGAACATGGTATTGCCAATGACGGCAGCGGCTGGGTAGCCTATAACTACAAGCCTTTCCCCAGCACCTTCTGGCCCACCAACGGTTCAACCGGTGATGCGATGATCCGGCTGCCCGTAGCGTTTCAGCAACGTAAAGGCCAGTACAGTGAAGACGTCTATCTGGCTAACCTGACCCTGCTGGAAATGGCCCTTAAGGATGTGCATACCCTGGCGGTGCCAGAACTTAATGAACAGACAATCGGCATGGACTTAGATGGCAACGGTGCGCTGAGTGAGGCAATCACCCATATTCAGCGTCAAAGTCATTATGTTGGTGATGCCAGTAGCATTGAGCTGAGCTATCAGCTTTATCCCCAGGGTACTGAGCTTTTGCACACCGTGCGTTATATTGGTGTGGATGATGAGGGCCAGATTTACAATGCGCCGCGTATGAAAGAAGTGCGCTATATGCAAAAGGCGCTGTTTCGCAGTAAAGAAAGTCTGGCCTCGGCTTACTATGCAGAAGCTAAAGACAAGGCCTTTGAGAAGCTTCCGCAAACCCGCTACCTGAGTGAAGAACAGGGCATTGATAATGGCTTTGGCTGGACGTTAAATGCCTATATCGAAGATGCCGAAGGGCAACTGCGCCCGCAGCATGAACAGGAACTGGCTTTTTGTAATGGCTGCCATAAAACTGTGGGCTCAACCTTTGATCAGACTTTCTCGTTTGCCCGCAAGGTGCCTGGTGCCAGAGGATGGGGGTATATTAACCTGCACGAGATTGACGATGTGCCCAATATTAATGAGCAGGAAGGCGAATTTCTCACTTATATGCAACGCGTGGGTGGCGGTGATGAATTCCGCCAGAACGCTGAAATGCTGGCACGCTGGTTCAATGCAGACGGTGAGCTAAACGAAGCCAAAGTGAAACAGGCCAAGTCGGTGTATGAGCTTATTACCCCAAGCCCGGAGCGTGCTCTGGCGCTTAACAAAGCGTATCAGACCATTGTGAAGGAGCAGAGCTACCTGTTTGGCCGTGATGCGACTATCACCGAAGCGGCCAACGTGTTGAGCGAAATCGACGCCGAGCAACCACCGTTGTTGCCGGAACATCGCTATCACTGGGATATGCGTCTGGACTGGTTTGCTGAGACCGAAAGCAAAGTGGCTGATAACCGTTAATCAGTCAGTCCTAACCGGCCTGACGGCCGGTTAGGATGTTGCCAGCGCCGAAAGTGCCTGCCACAAAAATGTTGCCACAGGGCCTTTAGGGCGTTTCTTTTCCCGCACCAGGTTTATCTCGCCTCGAATGGATGAGGTGACATCATCTAACACTAACTGCACCAACGTGCCAGTCTGCATTTCCTCTGTAATGTTTATTTGCGGAATATAACCCCAGCCAGCCCCACGCATTAACAGCCCTTTTTGCGTAGTTGTGTCATTTGCTCGTAGGGTCGAACTTGGCACCACGCCCATGACTTTTTCTATATTCAGGTCAATATCAAAAGACTGTGGCATTAACAGGGGAATATCCCTTAACTGACTGGATGAGGTGGGAAGGCGGTCAAACTGGCTGAGCAAGCGCCGATGGATCACGGCCACGACTTCAAAACGGCCAAAAGGCTGGGTTTCAAAACTGGCCAGCTCGTGAAACGAATGGGTCCAGGGCGATACCACGATATCTGCCGTGCCATCGATCAGGCGCTGGATTGCGCCTAAGCGCTGGACAGCAGAAATATATACTTCAGTTTGCGGAAATCGCTGCTGGGTGTCGATGATGGAGTCGAAAAAACTGTCCTGTTGGCATATAGTATCAAAAGCGAATTCGATTTTTCTCTCGTGCCCTTGCTTTAAGTGCGAGGCGAGTGTGCAGATATCCTTTTCCTGACGTAACAGGTAGCGGCAATGGGGCAGTAAACGTTGTCCGTCGGCGGTCAGTTGTAAACGGTTTGCGGTTTTTTTCAGCAAGGACAACTGTAATTCCTCCTGAAGGCGCTTGATGGCAATGGACAAAGCCGGTTGGGTCTTGTGCAGTATTTCAGCAGCTCTGGCGATGCTGCCGTGCTCTGCTACGGTAACAAACATGCGTAATTGCTCTAGTGTCATAAACTATATTTAAGATTATCGTAAAATAGATTAAATATTATTTTGGTTTAAGTTGGCGTATATTGCCAGCGCCTAATATCAGGAGAGATGAAGTGAACCTCATAAATCTGACTCGCAGCAGTCTGATCGCTACACTGTTGATTGCCATTACCGGTTGCAGTGGTGAAGCGGAAACCACGGCCACCGAGAGCCAAAATAACAAATTGGTTAAAACCATTACCCTCAGTAGTGAGGATCGCGGTGGTTTCCGTGAATTTCCTGCGGTTGTTGAAGCCAGTGAGGATGCCACGCTGGCCTTTCGAGTGTCGGGTGAGCTCAATTCCCTGAATGTGACTGCTGGTCAGCATGTAGAAGCGGGCGACATCCTGGCCACGCTGGATCCCACTGATTATCAGATAGCCGTGGATCAGGCCAAAGCCAACTATGATTTGGCTAAAGTGCAGTTTGACCGCGCTAAAACCCTGCTCGATAAGCAATTGGCCTCTAAAGCCGGTTTCGATGAAGCACAGGCGCAGCTAAAAGTGGCCGAAGCCGCACTAAAATCAGCCAAAACCAACCTGGCCTATACCGAACTGCACGCGCCGTTTGCCGGTCAGGTTGCCCAGCGTTATGTGGAAAACTACGAGAGTATTACGGCTAAGCAGCCGGTCTTTTCGCTGCAAAAAAATACCGTTGTGGATGTTGCCATCCAAATTCCGGAAGATATGTTGTCGAATGTGAACAAAAACAGCCAGTACCAGCCGGAAGTCCGTTTTGATACGCATCCCGACGAGGTTTTTCGTGCCAAGCTCAAAGAGTATGATACCGATGCTGATGCCGCGACCAATACTTACAAAGTGGTATTTCAGCTTGCCCGTCCTGAAACCTTCAATGTTCTCCCTGGCATGTCGGCTACTGTCAGAGCGCAACTCGACCAGATCATGAAAGTGAAAAACGGCGGCTGGAACGTGCCTGCTGCGGCCATTTTTTCGGATGACACCGGGACGAGCGAACAGAGCTATGTGTTTGTAGTCAACAGCAGTAATCAACTGGAAAAGCGCGCCGTTACCTTAGGCAGCATTACTGATGATGGTTTTGTTGTGGCCGGCGGACTAAAAAGTGGCGAGCAAATTGTGGCCACTGGCGTGCACCGCTTAAAGGCGGGTGAATCCATTCGTGTCTGGCAAAAAGAGCGGGGGCTGTAAGGGTGAACATTGCCGGATATTTTGTTAAAAATCGCACCACGAGCTGGCTGGTCACGCTGATCCTGCTCATTGGTGGCACCATGTCTTTTTTTGGCCTGGGAAGACTGGAAGATCCTCAGTTCACCATTAAGAAAGCCATGGTGATCACCCAGTACCCCGGGGCTTCGCCTACTCAAGTCGAAGAGGAAGTGACTTACCCTATCGAAAACGCCATTCAGGAACTCCCTTACGTCGATAAAATCACGTCGATTTCAACGGCGGGCCAGTCTCAAATTACCGTAGAGATGAAAAGCATCTATCGTAAAGAGGCGCTGCGCGGGATTTGGGAAGAAATGCGCCGCAAGATAAACGACCTCACGCCCTCTTTGCCATCCGGTGTTTATCCGCCTAAAGTGATGGACGATTTTGCCGATGTGTACGGCATGTTGATTGCCATTAAGGGAGAAGGCTATCAGTACAAAGATATTAGCGACTATGTGGATTACCTGAAGCGTGAGCTGATCCTGGTGGAGGGCGTTGGCAAAGTAACCGTTCAGGGCGAACAACAGGAACAGGTATTTGTTGAAATCGCTCGTTCACAAATTGCTTCCCTGGGCATAAGCCCCAGCCGGATAAGCGCGCTGCTGGTGAGTCAGAACCAGGTCTCCAATGCCGGTAAGGTCAAAATCGGAGATGAATACATCCGCATCAATCCCACGGGTGAGTTTGCCTCAGTGCAGGAACTGGAAAACCTGCTGATCAGTCAGGCAGGCGCCTCAGAACGCATTTACTTAGGTGACGTAGCGCGTATTTACCGGGGCTACGAGGAAGTGCCGTCTAACCTAATCCATTACAACGGTGAGCAATCCTTGTTGCTGGGTATCTCCTTTTCTGATGGCGTTAATGTCGTGGATGTGGGAGAACGTATAATGCAACGGCTCGACGAGCTGGAATACATGCGCCCGCTCGGGATGCAAACCAGCTTTATCTACAATCAGCCCATCGAAGTGGATAACTCAGTGCAAGGGTTTATTCTCAACCTGGCCGAGGCTGTGGGCATTGTCATCGTGGTCCTGCTGATATTCATGGGCGTTAAATCCGGCCTGCTGATCGGCCTTATCCTGCTGTTAACCGTACTTGGCAGTTTTATCTTTATGCAGCAAATGGAGATTAATCTACAGCGGATATCCCTGGGGGCACTGATCATTGCGCTGGGGATGCTGGTGGATAATGCCATTGTGGTGACCGAAGGGATCCTTATCGCCATGAAAAGGGGCTACAGCAAAGCCCAGGCAGCATCCTATGTGGTGAGTCAGAATATGTGGCCGTTATTGGGCGCCACCGTGATTGCCATTATTGCCTTCGCGCCCATCGGCTTATCCAGTGATGCCACCGGAGAATTTGCCGGTAGCCTGTTCTGGGTATTGTTCATCAGTTTATTGTTGAGCTGGGTAACCGCCATAACGCTTACGCCATTTTTTGCCTCATTGCTGTTTAAAGATGCAGATAATACCGCTAATGATGAACTCAAAGACAGCGAAGAGCTGTACAACGGCCTGATCTTTGATGTATTTAGCACCATCCTCAGTGTGGGGCTAAAGTTTCGGGTGGTGACGGTAGTCGCCATGGTGGCCTTGCTGGTGAGTGCGGTGATTGCTTTTGGCAACGTTAAACAGTCATTTTTCCCGCCGTCTAACACGCCAATGTTTCTGGTGGACATCTGGCATAAGGCCGGTACCGATATACGGGTGAATGCCGATAAAATTAATCACATCGAACAACATCTGTTAAATGAAGATGGCGTGGAGGAAGTCACTTCCACGGTTGGGCAGGGGCTGACACGCTTTATGCTGACCTACCAGACTGAGAAAAGCTATCCAACCTATGCGCAGCTGGTGATCCGGATGCGCGATAGCGAGGCGCTGGAAGCCCAGTTGCCGCGTTTGCGCGACTACATGGACACAGAATTTGGCGAAGTTTTTTATAAAATTAAACGGCTGGAGATTGGCCCTTCCACCGATGCCAAGATTGAAGCGCGCTTCAGTGGGCCGGAGCCCGCCGAGCTACGCCGTCTGGCAGAGGAAACTAAGGCGATTCTCGCTGCCGATAGCGGAACGCGTAATATTCGCGATAACTGGCGTCAGCAAACAAAAGTGATCCGTCCTGTCTTTAACGAAGCGGCGGCCCGCCGGGTGGGTATCAGTAAAGCCGATCTGGATAATCTGCTGTTAACCAGTTTTTCCGGCGCACAAATAGGCGTGTACCGCGATGGCACGGATTTACTGCCGATTATCAGCCGGCCACCGCCGCAGGAGCGCTTAACCGCCGATAACCTGGAAAACCTGCAGATCTATTCGGCCACGGCCCAGCAGTATATTCCGGTTACGCAGGTGGTAAAACGCTTTGCTGTCAGTTGGGAAGATCCCATCATAATGCGTCGCGACCGCAAGCGCACGTTAACGGTTATGGCCGATCACGATATTCTGGGCAATGAAACCGCGGCTAAACTGTTCTCCCGGGTGCGGGACAAGATAGAAGCGATCCCATTACCGGATGGCTATGAACTGGAGTGGGGCGGTGAGTTTGAAGCTTCCAGTAAAGCACAGAAAGCGATTTTTGGTTCGTTACCGATGGGTTATCTCATCATGTTTATTACCACAGTGCTGCTGTTTGCTTCCGCCCGCATTGCCGGCATTATCTGGGCCTGTATTCCGCTGGCATTGATTGGCGTGAGTTATGGTTTGCTGATCACCGGCGCGCCCTTTGGGTTTATGGCTTTGCTGGGCTTTTTGAGCCTGTCGGGTATGATCATCAAAAACGGTATTGTGTTGGTTGAACAGGTGAAGCTGGAGCTGGAAGAGGGCAAAGCGCCGTATTCTGCGCTGTTTCATGCCACTCTAAGCCGGGTAAGACCGGTCTGTATGGCGGCGATTACCACTATCCTGGGGATGATCCCGCTGTTATTTGATGACTTCTTTGCCAGCATGGCGGTGGTGATCATGTTTGGACTGGGCTTTGCCACTCTGCTGACGCTGGTGTTTGTGCCGGTGCTCTATAGCCTGGTATTTAAAATTCAAAAATAGCCGAGCGGCAGGTTGCAGCCGCAACCTGCCTTGTAACTCTTGCACTAACAGCCTGTAAGAGTTTTGTATTATCGCTTTATTTCTGTTTTGTAAATTCTTAATGTATTGATATGTATAGGGTTTATATTTGGTATAACTCTGGCATTAGACCTTGTGTTGTTTTCATATGCGCATCAGTTATTCAACGCTTGCGCAATTTTTCAAAGACAAGGAGCAAGACATGAATACCGATATTGCTAAAGGTAAGTGGAATCAGTTAACCGGTAAAGTAAAGCAGAAGTGGGGTAAACTTACCGATGACGAAGTGGAGCAAATGGAAGGGAACTTCGAAGAGTTCTACGGCAAAATGCAGGAAAAATATGGCATGAGCCGCGACAAAGCGCGTCAGGAATTTGATTCGCTGAACAGCTAATACAAGAGCCCCGGCCAGTGCCGGGGCTTTTTCTTTGTGAGCTAAGCTGCGCTTAGAAAGCGTAGGTCAGCGTTAGCGAGAAAGTACGGCCTGCTGAGGGCTTAACGACCACAGAGTCAAACAAATCTGCCGAGGTGTAATATTCCTCGTCCAGCAGATTATTAACCTGCAACAGTCCGGTGAACGGACCCTGAGCATAACTTACCGAGCCGTTTACAACAGTGTAGCTAGGTAGCATTACCGTTTGCATGATATCGGTATAGGTTTCATCAACCCAAGTGAGGCCAAGACTACCGGTTACATCGCCAGCACCCAGCTCCTGCGCCCAGGTACCATAGATACTGACAATATTATCCGGTAGGCCGCCGCGCTCCATGCGGGTGTTCATGCCCACAAAGGCCGAGCGGGGGCCGGCAATCCGACCGCCGTATACGTCTTCGGGATTTAAGCCGTTCTGAGCTGCAAAATCGGCACCATTGATGACCGCCAGTGCGCCGTTACTGACTTCCTCAGTATTGGTATGCGTAGCCGTCGCCAGAATCGACAGGTTCTCACTCACCAGCGCGCGCATTTCAAACTCCAGACCATCACCATACACGGCAACCAGGGCACCGGTCTGACTGTCACGGTAGGTTTTGTCCTGATCATACCAGGCGATGGCGGTATACAGGCGGTTATCCAGCAGGTTCATCTTCACACCGATTTCCTGCAGGGTAGACTCCTGAATATACTGGCTGTTTTCAATCGTAGTCGGAATGATGCCGCCTAACTGGTTGGTACTCAGCGAGTTCGATTCAGAGTAGGTCACGTAGGGGATAATACCGTCGGCATTGTAAGACACACTGGTATTAAAACTGAACGCGGTATCACTGCCTGAAATCACGCCATTACCCTGCGGATCGCCAAGGTATGCCACCCAGCCATTTTCAGACTCCACATCAAAGTAATCGTAACGGGCACCGAGTAATAAATTGAGCTTGCCGTAGGTCACATCCGTCAGGAAGAAAGTCCCCACGTTAGCAGTCTTAGATAAATGCACTTCGTTGAAATTACGGGTTAACGTACCTTCTACGCCGGAGACGTTGCCGTCGGCGTCATACAGTAAGGTGGCATTCTGGTAGGGGTCGAAAGACGCCGGAGAAATACGGTCGTTAGCCGTCGGGCCCACGGTGATATCCCTGAAGTCAAAGGTTTCGTCCATCCAGGCTGCATAGTTATCGAGCTCTTCATTGCGGTAGTTGACGCCCACAATACTATTGGCCATAAAGCCGTCGCCTTCATACTCGAAGGTCAGGCTGCTGCGTAACTCATACAGGAAGGCATCAGGATAATAAGCGGTAAAGCCCCAGCTTTGATACTTGGTATGATCCATGTAGTCGTAAAACACTTCGTTTTTCCACACCGTGCCGCTGTCGAATTCATGGGTAATGTCAAAGTAAGCAGTAATGGCGGTGGTGTCGGCGTAATCGTGATCGTCAATAAAGGTGGTCTGATGATCAATTTGCGCCGTGCCCACATCGGTTAGTGCATAAGGATTATCCAGCGTGCGATCGGCCAGGAAGCTGCCAAAACCACCAGCACAGCTGACCTCAAAGCCGTTATACATGGCGTTACCGCTACCGGCATCAGCCGCCGTACACCAACTGTTAACGTTACTGAAAGCATTATTCAGAAAGCTTGGGGCAAAAGACGCAATAAAGGAAGATTCCTGCGGTAACAGGGTATCCGCCCCTATGGGGTTATCAGAATTGCGAATTGGCGCTGCGCCGGTTATGTAAGTGCCGTTATCTATTAAATCCTGGGTTACCCGGTTCCAGCCTGGTACCTGAATACTATCGGTGGTTTGGTACTGAACGCCAAACTGTAAGGTGGTGTTGTCCGACAGGTCAAAGTCAACGGCAGCCTGGATCAGCTCACTGGAAGGTTCATAGCCATCGTAAAACGACTCGGAGTCTTCAACCTCGGCAAACAGTTGCAGACCGCCGTATTTGCCACCGATTTCCAGCGGGATACCAAGACTTCCGGAAATGATGCGCTGATTATACGACCCCACGGTAACCGACACATCACCGGTGACTTCATCGATATACTTACTGCCGCCAACCTTGGCCGACTTAGGCGTATAGTTAAGCTGACCACCCACACTGCCACTGCCATATAGCGGTGAAACCGGCCCACGCATTACCTCGAGTTTTTCAGCACCACGGACAATGGTATTGAACGCCCCCGGGTTAGCAATCCGGCGAAAGCCACGGAAATAGTTATCCGCCGGCTCTCCGCGGATGTCCATAGCGCCTTTAATACCAAAAAATGAACTGGTGAATGCGCCGGGGGTGAGGCGTACCAGATCGTCTACGCTACGCAGTGCAAACTTGTCGACCAGGTCTTCACTGATTTCGGTAATCGAACGTGGCGTTTCATACAGGCTTTTATCCAATCCAAAAGCACTGCTGTTTTTGCCATCCGGCATGATTGAGTAATAGTCAGTTTTCTTACCCAGTACATCGATTTTTTCTACGTCAGCTTCACTGACCTCGGATGCTTCCTGAGCGTAAGCGGAGAACTGGCTGCTAAGAAAAAATAACGCAATACCGGCCGCTATAGGGTTAAACGAATAGGTGTGCTTCATAGAGTTCCCTGTTGAGTGTTATGGAAAAGTCCCGCCACGGCAGAGCACATCGCGTGCCAAAACCTGACCAGTTGGTCTGAATTAATCGAAAGTATAAAGTGATATAAATTCTGATATTGCAATGAAATTTAAATTAAATGTATTAAATTCAATATTTTATTGTTTTTTAGCAAGAGGCATTATATTTTTTTTAGCAGGTGGTATTACTGGAGGGTAAACAGCGAGTGGTGCAAGCCTATCTGTACGGTTTTGCACCAAAAAAACACCTCGCTGCACGATAAACAAACAAAAAATCGCGACCAGTGAAAGCCAAGGGGGATAGATTGTTATTAATACATACAGATGGTTATTTGCTATAGTCAGAGTATCGTTATCAAACAGGAGCAGTTTGTGTTAGTACAGCAGGAAACCGGCCTTTTGGTTATTGATGTGCAGGGCAAACTAGCAAGAATGGTGGACAACAGCGACACCATGATTAACTCAATAGCTACCATGATCAAAGCCATGCAAACCCTGGGTATTCCGGTGCTGTTTATCGAGCAGTTGCCCGATAAGCTTGGGGCTACGGTAGAGGAGCTGAAGCAGTTTATTCCAGCCGGAGAAGCCTTTGCAAAAGCTACCTTCAGTGCACTTCGCACCGAAAGCATTGAGCAGCAGGTTAAGGCTCTTAATCGTTCACAGTGGCTGGTATGTGGGATCGAAGCCCATGTCTGCGTGTACCAGACCGTGATTGATTTGCTGGCCAGTGGTAAACAGGTACATTTGCTTAGCGATTGCGTATCATCGCGTAATCCGGCCAACAAACAACTGGCGCTGCAAAAAATGCACAGTGCCGGCGCACAACTCACGGGTGTAGAAATGGCCTTATTTGAATTGCTCGAAAGAGCGGATACTGAGCAGTTTAAATCGATTCTACCGTTAATCAGGTAACCTGACAGGGCAAAAAAATTGCCAGACAGGGTGGTTTTCGCACCATTTCCCGGTTTTTTTGATTTTATTTGCTGAAATCAGCTTGTTAGGGTAGCCGCGGCTTTTATCCTTTGTGTAAAATAACGGCCTTTTATTTACCCGCTGCAGCGGCCGTCCCGGTTGGGGCGATAATAGCAGTGGGTGTTAGCAGCATATTAAGTACCAAGTTGGGGAAATCATGGAGCTTGAAGCGATAGTCAGTCAGGCCAAAGCGCAGATTGACGCTGCCAGTGACGCAGCAACGCTCGACCAGGTTAGAGTTGAGTTCATGGGCAAAAAAGGCAAGCTGACCGACCTGTTAAAAGGGTTAGGGCAGTTGTCGGCCGAAGAGCGTCCTCTTGCCGGACAAAAAATTAACGTAGCCAAACAAGAAATTCAGCAGGCGATTAGCGCCAAAGGCGACGCCTTGCGTAGTGCAGAATTAAATAAAAAACTGGCAGAAGAAGCAGTTGATGTGACCTTACCGGGTCGTACCGAGTTAAACGGTAACCTGCACCCGGTATCGCGCACCATTGCGCGTATCGAACAGTTTTTTGGCGAGCTGGGCTTTGCGGTAAAAACCGGCCCGGAAGTGGAAGACAGCTTTCACAACTTTGATGCGCTGAATATTCCGGCCAATCACCCGGCCCGTGCCGACCATGACACCTTCTACTTTAACCCTGAAATCATGCTGCGTACGCAGACGTCAGGCGTGCAAATTCGCACCATGGAAGCCGAGAAGCCGCCACTGCGGATCATTTCGCCCGGCCGTGTTTATCGTAACGACTACGATCAGACCCACACGCCAATGTTCCATCAGGTAGAAGGCCTGATGGTAGACAAGAATGTCAGCTTTACCGAGCTCAAGGGCATTCTGCATGACTTTCTACAAAACTTCTTTGAAGAGTCGTTGCAGGTGCGCTTCCGCCCGTCTTACTTCCCGTTTACCGAGCCTTCAGCCGAAGTGGATGTGATGGGAAAAAACGGTCAGTGGCTGGAAGTGTTGGGCTGCGGCATGGTGCATCCTAATGTACTGCGGGCGGTGAACATCGACCCGGAAGAATATACCGGCTTTGCCTTTGGTATGGGCGTTGAGCGTTTAACCATGCTGCGTTACGGGGTAAATGACCTGCGCGCATTCTTTGAAAACGATCTTCGGTTCCTCAAGCAGTTCAATTAAGGCAAAGCAAAATGAAATTCAGTGAAAAATGGTTAAGAGAATGGGTTAACCCCGCCGTATCACGGGATGAGCTGTGCGAACAATTGAGCATGGCTGGTCTGGAAGTGGATGGTGTAGAACCGGTTGCTGGTGAATTCAGCGGCGTGGTGGTAGGTGAAGTAGTGGAATGTGGTCAGCACCCTAACGCTGACAAGCTGCGAGTCACCAAAATTAACGTAGGCGAGGATGAACTGGTTGATATCGTCTGCGGTGCACCAAACTGTCGTCAGGGCTTAAAAGTTGCCGTTGCCAAAGTGGGCGCGGTACTGCCGGGCGATTTTAAAATCAAAAAAGCCAAACTGCGTGGCGAGCCATCTTTTGGTATGCTGTGCAGCTACTCTGAGCTGGGCGTTAGTGACGACCACAGTGGTATTATTGAATTACCGCTGGATGCGCCGGTAGGCGAAGACATCCGTGACTACCTTGGTCTGAATGATGTTACGATTGAAGTTGACCTTACCCCTAACCGCGCTGACTGTCTGGGGCTGCGTGGTATTGCCCGCGAAGTGGGCGTACTGAACAAAACCGATGTATGCGAGCCGGTTATTGCACCGGTTGCTGCAACGATTGAAGATAAACTCGCCATTAGTTTAAGCGCTCCTCAGGCGTGCCCGCGCTATCTTGGCCGGGTGGTTAAAGGCGTTAATGTAAAAGCCGATTCACCCTTATGGCTGACCGAGAAACTGCGCCGAAGTGGTATACGCAGTATCGACCCGATTGTCGACGTAACCAACTATGTACTGCTGGAGCTAGGTCATCCGATGCATGCGTTTAACCTGGCTGCCATTGAAGGCGGTATCAATGTGCGCATGGCAACGGCCGGTGAAAAGCTCACCTTGCTGGACGAAACGGAAGTTGAGTTAAAAGATAACACCCTGGTCATTGCCGATGATAACAAGGCGCTGGCCATGGCCGGTATCTTTGGTGGTCTGCATTCCGGTACCGACGAAAATACCACCGACATTTTGCTGGAAAGCGCGTTTTTCCACCCGGATGCGATTATGGGTAAAGCCCGTCAGTATGGCCTGCATACCGATGCTTCACACCGCTATGAGCGGGGTGTGGATCCGCAATTACAAGCCGCGGCAATGGAGCGCGCGACACAGCTGATTTTAGCCATCTGCGGTGGCGAGGCTGGCCCGGTGGTCGAAGCGGTGAGCGAAAGTGATATTCCGGCTCGTGCTGAAGTGACGTTGCGCAAAGCGCGCTTGGCTAAGGTGCTGGGTATTGATATTGCCGCTGATACGGTGAGCGAAATCCTTGCGCGTTTAGGGCTGGATGCCAACGAAACGGCTGAAGGCTGGGTTGCTACGGCACCAAGCTATCGCTTTGACATTGAGATTGAAGAAGACTTAATCGAGGAAGTGGCCCGGGTATACGGTTACAACAGTATTCCTAATCAGGCACCGGTAGCGGCCTTGTCGATGTTGCCGGCAACCGAAAAGCAATTATCGGTTAATGCGGTGAAATCGGTATTGTTAAACCGCGGGTATAACGAAGCCATTACCTATTCGTTTGTCGATCCAAAAATACAAAATGCACTTTTCCCTGAGAGTAATGGCCTGGTGCTGCCACATCCTATATCGGCGGATATGTCGATTATGCGGGTAAGTTTATGGCCGGGGCTTTTACAGGCAACGTCATATAACCAGAAGCGACAACAACAACGTATTCGTTTGTTTGAAACCGGACTGCGGTTTGTACCGGATGCAGAAGCGCCTAACAGCATTCGTCAGGAGCCAATGCTGGCAGGGGTAGTTGCCGGGCGTCGTTATGATGAACACTGGGATGCGAATGACAAGCCGGTTGACTTTTTTGATGCAAAAGCAGACGTTGAAGCACTTTTAGCATTGACTGGAAAGGAAAAAACGGTCACTTTTAATACAGAAACGCATTCTGCATTACATCCGGGTATGTCGGCGGCGATTTACCTGGATGATAAATGTGTTGGCTGGCTGGGCGCGGTACACCCGCAGTTCAGTAAGCAACTGGGCACTAACGGAAGAGTGTTTGTGTTTGAACTTGAATTGGCGGCTCTCACAGACCGCAATTTACCTCAGGCACAGCCGATTTCGAAGTACCCGGCAAACCGCCGTGATATTGCCATTACGGTTAAACAAACCGTGAAAGTAGGCGATATAATAAAATTTGTTGAAAAAATTGGCGTAAATCAACTAGTTGGCCTAAACTTGTTCGATGTGTACACAGGACAGGGAATTGCTGATGGTTATAAGAGCCTGGCATTGTCTTTAATCCTGCAGGATCCGGGCAAAACACTGGAAGATGCGGAAATACAAGCAGCGGTAGATTCAGTGATTCAAGGGCTTGAGTCGGAATTCGGGGCAGCGTTAAGAGAGTAAATTTTATGGCACTAACCAAAGCCGAAATGGCTGAACACTTATTCGAAAAACTGGGTATTAATAAAAAGGACGCTAAAGATTTAGTGGAAGCGTTTTTTGAAGAAATCAAAGGCGCACTGGAATCCGGTGAACAAGTGAAACTATCCGGTTTTGGTAACTTTGATCTGCGCGACAAAAACGAGCGTCCTGGCCGTAATCCAAAAACCGGCGAAGACATCCCGATTAAAGCGCGTCGGGTGGTCACATTCCGCCCGGGTCAGAAGTTAAAAAGTCGCGTGGAAAATTCCAAGCCACCGACAGAGTAAACCTCGTATCAAAAATGCGGGCCGGTACCATCCGGCTCGTTATTTTTATTACCACTATTGCTGTTAGCCGAGCCATCGGTATATAGAGCGGTACAGTCGTGCAATGCGTTTTGTGCTCAGGCGTAGTAAACTAACCTTTCTTAATTTCTTCTCAATATGTTGTACAGGTTGTTATGTTTTCAAAGAAAATCATCATAGTTATTGGCTTAATCCTGCTGGCCGTGGCTGGTTTCTGGCAGTTTAATGGATCTGATGAGCCCGCCACGGCGGAATATGATGAGGCAGAGCTGGTGTCAATGGCGTTCCGTCAGCAAATTCTGCATGCCAGTGATCTGGTGGCAGGCATGGCCACTGCGGTAAAAAATAACGACCAGGCGGCCATTGAACAATGGCAGCAAAAAGCCGTAGAGGTGGCCAAAGCCGCTGAACTGACCGACAGTGATATCACTTTTATCAGTTCAGAGAAGGGCCGTGATTATCTGGTCTTTCATGCTAAACGCGCTTTATTTAATGAGGCTTTTGAGCAGCATTATTACGAACTTAAGGGGATTGCCGCCCTAAAGACCAAATACCCTGAGGCCCGAGATTTATTTGCAGAGGCAGACCGGCTAATTGCGGCCCGTGACGCAATTATTTTGGATGTTGCACGTGAGCTTAGCGACACAGAAACACCTGACGAGGCGGATATCAAACAAGCTAAGGCACTGTGGCAGGAACGTTTTCGCCAGTCAGCTGAGGCACCGATAACTCAGGACTAATAAATCACTACCAGCGGGTCAGGTAGTCGGCCAGTTCAAAGAGTTTATCTATTTTGTCACTGCGTTTTATCCACCTGTCCCGCAGATGTTCCATTCCCTCGATTTTGACAGGCTGGTGATCGTGCATGAGTTGTTGACGTAAAATAGCTCTCTCTTTGGCATTCAGCAGTAATGACTGTAGGTGTTTTAATTCGCCGGTATCCAGCCATACGCCCCCACAGCCGGGACATTCATCAATTTCTACTACATGCAGAGGACTATAATAGCGACGCAGCATAACGGTGTCGGGGCAGATTGGGCACCAACACCGGCTATCCAGTTCAGACAGCTGATGGTGAAACTGGCGCAGATGCTTTTCCAGTGCCCGGCCGCGCTCTTCCTGAGGGGATTCAAACAAAGCCAGAGTCTGGTT
>CATMRP010000078.1 GCA_950073835.1 uncultured Alteromonadaceae bacterium | reverse complement strand
AGGAACCGCCGTGGTACGGAACCGTATGCCCGGTGGTGTGAGAGGACGGCGGGAGCAATCCCGCCTCCTACTCGATCCTGACTTAACCCCGTAAAATACTATTATATTATCTCAGCGTAATTGACAACATACTCGCATCATCAGGCTATCGGTTATACCGCGCATGCGGTGTCAATAGTTTTTATAGTTTCGACAATAATAAGTCTGATTTAACTGTAAAACCTTGTTGACACTTATGAGCGTTGATTATATTTTAACCTGTAATTGTTTTAACAGATTGTTAAACATGTTGGCTGTGAAGTACAAAAAAACAAGGCTGTTTTGATTTTCGCACAGGGATAACCCAGGATGTCTGGCAGAGGTACGGAAGATTTTGTTTACCACAAAAGATCGTCCGATCAATAGTCTGCTGACAGCAATCTTCAGATAACGCCCGGTAACAATTCAGAACAAAAACAGGCGCTAGTGACGCCCGTTTCCACGTCCTTTCAATGTCTCTTTAAAGCCTGCATGTCTGTCGTCAATGGATGACGGGTAAATATCCCTTAAAACTTACCCAATTGAAACAATCAAAGCATAAAAAGCAGCTTAGCGGTTGTTAATTATCTCCTGTTGTGGATTAGCAGAATGGTTGCTGAAGAGTTTAGTTATCCGGTGTTATGTAGTTATAACACCGGATAACTAAATGGTTGCTGACTACGCGTTCTTATTCACCGTGTAGCCGGCATTATAAAAGCAAAAACAAACCGTCAGAAGAATCAACCATAAGATTCAAAAGCGGTATTCAGGTCCCAGGGGCCAAGACACAAGGAATGGAGGTAAAAACATGTTTAGACTTCAGCATTGGTCGAAATCTAAACACATTGAAAAGCATCAATGTGACCGGCTGTTCAACCAGCCAGATAAACCACAACCAGGCTTCGGTAAAACTGCACTTAGTCTTGCAATGATTGCACTGAGTACATCGATAAGCGCCGAAGAACTGACTCTTAAATCGATAGCTCAACATGACGGGATTGTTAGTGAAAGCCCCGCACTCGATAATACTGGCGGTTTCGCTCAACCCAATCGCAGCGGTTTAGCAGCATTAAATATTGGTGACCTGGCGGATACCCGTCAGGTGAAAACCATTGTTTCTTTCGATACATCACAAATTCCCCTGGGCGCAGAAATTACCGAAGCGGTATTGCGTATGCGACACGCACGATCGCCTGGTGCGAATCCTTTTGAAGTGCTCGCGCCGTGTGTTATCGACGTTAACAGTGGTGGGTTTAATGGCAACCTGGCATTGGAATCAGAAGATTTTGACGCGCCTGCAACCAGCACTGCGGCCGGTATTTTAAGTGCAGTAGTGCGTACCAATGAGTGGTCTTCAGCAAGCCTGAGCAACGCCGGAATAGGTGCTATTAACCGCAATGGATATACACAGATAAGGGCATATTGTACGGTTGAGGACAACGGCGACAGTACCCAGGATACCGCTAATTTTGCATCGGGTGAAACGGCTCAGTATGCACCGGAGTTAATCATCTCCTACACCGAAGAGGTGGTTGAAGTCCCTCACTCGATAGCTCGCATCTGGAACGAGGAATTGCTGGACTCTATCCGGCTGGACTTCGCTCGACCCACGGTCCATGCGCGCAACCTTTACCATACATCAGCCGCTATGTGGGATGCCTGGGCAGCCTATGAAGACAGTGCCGGACAAGTTATACACCATGAAAAAATGGCTCCGGTTGATGACGTGGAAGCGGCTCGGGCAGAAGCCATTAGCTATGCCATGTACCGTATACTAACCTGGCGTTTTGCGCCATCTCCGGGCGCAGCAGAACGACTGCCGGCTTTTGATGCGCGAATGGAAGAGTTGGGATACGACAAAGACTTTACATCAACCGAAGGTGACTCCCCGGCAGCGCTGGGTAACCGTATTGCGGCAACCGTCATTGAATTTGGCCTTGAAGATTATTCTAACGAGCAGGAAAACTTTGCGAATAATTACTACGAGTCTATCAACCCGCCGTTGTTACCAGAATTTCCGGGTAATCCTGATTTGGTTGACCCGGACCGCTGGCAACCGTTATCGCTGGAATTCTTCGTTGACCAGAGTGGAAATCTGATACCGGGTGGATCGCTGGACTTCCTGAGTCCGGAATGGGGCCATGTCACACCATTTGCACTCACTGACGATGATCTGACTATTTATAGCCGGGATGGTCACGACTATTACGTTTATCATGATCCCGGGGCGCCGCCAGCCTTCGGAACTGAAGATTACCGTGCAGGTTTTCAGCAAGTACTGGAGTGGAGCGGTGAACTTGACCCGGCGGATGGTGTTATGATCGATATCAGTCCTGCCTCACGCGGTAATAATACCCTGGGAACAAATGACGGACATGGTCGTGATATGAACCCTCTCACGGGTTTACCGTATGAACCTCAGCTTGTTCCAGCTGGCGATTATTACCGGGTGCTTGCTGAATTCTGGGCCGATGGTCCCGACTCTGAAACGCCACCTGGTCACTGGTTCTCGGTCGCAAACTACGTTGTGGATCATCCGCAACACGTGAAGCAGTTTGGTGGCCAGGGGGCAGTCCTCGATGCATTGGAATATGACGTTAAAATGTACCTGACCCTGGGTGGTGCGATGCATGATGCGGCAATTTCGGCCTGGGGCGTAAAAGGCTGGTACGACTATATTCGGCCGGTATCAGCGATACGACATATGTGTGATTTGGGCCAGTCATCCGATCCTTCGGGCCCTGGTTACGATCCCGGTGGCATAGGTTTGGTACCAGGTAAGGTCGAAATGGTCACACTTGAATCAATTCAACCGGGTGGAGTGCATGAGCATCTTGCCGGCGAAAATAACGAAAACGTCGGTAAAATTGCCGCCTATGCGTGGAAAGGGCCTGATTACATTGAAGACCCTGAAACCACTACCGCAGGGGCCGACTGGATCCTGTGTGAAAACTGGTGGCCTTATCAGCGCCCTAGCTTTGTAACGCCCCCGTTTGCTGGTTACGTCTCTGGGCACAGTACTTTTAGTCGGGCAGCGGCTGAGGTGATGACACTGGTTACGGGTGACGAATTCTTCCCTGGTGGGATGGGTACCTTTGATGCACCGCAAAATGAATTTCTGGTGTTTGAGGAAGGTCCGAGTGTAGACCTGCAATTACAGTGGGCAACCTATCGCGATGCCTCTGATGAAACCAGTATTTCGCGAATTTATGGTGGCATTCACCCCACTGCGAATGACATTCCCGGACGCCTGATGGGAGCCGAAATCGGCCCTGATGCTTTTAATCATGCGATACGCTATTTTGGCGGTGACCTGGGTATCCTGCCGACCATTGAACTGACCATCGATATCTCAGGTCAGGTGTATCAGCCCGGCGAAAATGTTGTGTTCTCAGCTATGGCAGCCGACTCCAATGCACTGGATTTATCTGCCGATATTGTCTGGACGTCATCAGTTGACGGGATTTTGGGAGCCGGTTCTGAAATTACTGTCGCCAGCTTATCGGCCGGAGTGCATGTTATTACTGCCACCGTTACCGACAGTAACGGGCAAACCACAGAACTGGTATTTGAAATTGCCATTGGCAGTCAGTTACCCACGATCGAATTAATCGGCCCGGCCGATGATACGCTCGTTACAGCTGGCGACGAGATAGTGTTTACGGCAATCGCCGATGACTTTGAACAGGGCGATATTTCTGCCGATATCATGTGGTTATCTGATATTGACGGTATGTTTGCCAGTACCGGCAGTGCTTCGGTAACATCTTTATCGCCGGGTCAGCATACCATCACTGCGGTGGTGCAGGATGCTGAAGGCAATGAGGCAGCGCAAAGCATTTCTCTCACCGTGTACGGCATACTTGAGGATCCTGGTGGCAGTGTGACTCTTACTTCTAATCCGATTGAAGATGGGTTCGTAGTTGAATCAGCTGAAAACAGCGATACCGGTGGTGTGGCTATTCCGTTCCTCTCGAATGGTGGAGCGTTGCGACTGGGTGATAATAATCTGAATCAACAGATTAAGTTAATTACCTCATTTGCAATCCCGCAGGGAACAACTGTTTCCTCTGCGACACTTTACCTGACGCGTGGTGGCGGCGTGGGTGCGAGCCCGCTGGGTCTATTGGGCCCGTGTACGGTGGATGTTCACAGCACCGGTTTTAGTAATGACCCGCGTATTCATGCCATCGATTTCGAAGCGGCACCAACAGTGGCTAATGTCGCAGAGCTAACTGCGCCTGCTGCTCCGGAGGTATATGTTGCCGACATTTCTGCCCAGGGTGTAGCGGCGATTGTGGCAGGTCAGTCTGCCCAATTCAGAGTAAGCTGCTCACTGGATGATAACAATGACGGACAAGAGAACTCCATTGGTTTCTATTCTGGTGAAAGTAGTGATGCATCCTTGGCTCCGCAACTGGTACTGAGTACCTCAGGCGCTGGCAGTAATACCGCACCAGTGGTTGAAATTGTCCAGCCTGATAATGAGTTACGAGTAGCGCTTGGCGACTTGGTTATGTTTGATGCCAGTGCGATAGATAACGAGGACGGTGATTTATCGTCAATGATTATCTGGCGCTCAAGTATAGACGGCATTATCGGTGAAGGCAGTATTTTCTCGCTATCAACACTTAGTCAGGGTTCGCATACCATAACCGCAGAAGCCCTGGACTCGGCGTTTGTACCAGGACGAGCCACCATTACCGTTCACGTTGGTGTGGATCTGACACCGTTATTTACAGACGCCACGGTTCAGTCTGGTCTCGACGGGATACCCGGCGCAATTGGACTGGCTGCAGGCGATTACGATAATGATGGCTGTGTGGATTTAGCGGTAACACCGCGCAACGTCCCTGAAAGCGTGCACCTGTACAAGAGTAACTGTGACGGTACTTTTGTTAATGTGACAACCCAGGCCAATATGGTTACATCGGGTGGTGCCGGTTCCGGACTGGCATGGGGTGATTTCGACAATGATGGCTTACTGGACCTGTATGTAGCTAACCAGTCTAACGCAAATATGCGCAGTGAGTTGTGGCATAACCAGGGCGATGGAACCTTCGTCGATGTAGCCGAAACGATGGCGATCCCCGGCAATACCGGTGCCATTGGCGTTGTCTGGAATGACTTTGACGGTGATAACGATCTGGATATCTTCGTAGCCAGTCGTTATGGCGACGTACCTGCCGATAGCCTTTACCAGAATGACGGTGCAAGCTTCTTTGATGTGGCTCCTTTTATGGGAATCGATGGAGTTGATACCAGTTCCGGTAATGCTCGCCTGACCTATATGGGCGCCTGGGCGGATTTCGACGGTGATCTCATGCAGGACTTATGGTTGTCAGTCGATTTTGGTGCAGACGTGTTGTATCGCAACGTCGACGGAATGCTGGTTGATAACAGTGATGCCGCTGGCATTACTGCCACCTCTGCGACGCATGGTATGGGCATTGCGGTGGGCGATCCAAATGGTGACGGCTGTCTGGATGTACTGGTTACCAACAATGGTTCTGAACGCTCAACTGACCCGGCACCATCACCGTTACATGCTAATAACTGTGACGGTACCTTCACCGATATTACTTCAAGTGCAGGCGTATTAATGCGGAACTTCACCGAGTGGGGGGCTAATTTCGTGGACTTCGATAACGACGGCGATGAAGACTTAAGTATTGTTGCCGGCGGGATCTCCAACGAGGAATATCCCAATGTGCTTTATCAGAATGTCGCCTCCGGGCCAGGCGAGGTACTGTTTGCCGATGTAACCGGTGCTACTGGTACATCGGGTATGGGTAACTCGCGGGGTTCAATCTGGTTTGACTATGATGAAGACGGTGATATGGACTGGCTGATTGCTAATTCCAGCGGCGTAATTCTGTTGCGCAATGATGGACCGACAGGAAACTACTTCTCGGTGAAACTGGCCGGTGTAGTGAGCAACAGCTATGGTGTTGGCGCCCGAATTGAAGTGACAGTCGGCAACAGAACGATGATCAGGTATCTGCAGGCAGGTTCAAGCTTTGCTTCTGCCGAGGAGCTTGAAGCCGCTTTTGGTATTGGTGAAGCAGACTCCATTGACCAAATCGTGGTGAAATGGCCAAGTGGAATCGTTGATACTTTACGTGGGCCTATTAGCGCTAACAGCCAGCTGTTAATTGCCGAAGGGGACTATCAGTAAAGAGTGTTAACTGTTAAATGGCTGGTGAATTCCATCAGCCAAATAAAAATCCGGTAATCACGATTACCGGATTTTTTATGTGTACGCAGTAAAAAGCTTTCCGGCTTTTATTCTTCCTCGTCCTGGGGAGGCGGCGTGGCTTTTTTACGCATTGGCATATGGCCGATATCCTCACCGGTCATGGTTCTTACCCGTTGGCTCTTCTTAACCGGCTGTGCCGCTGTGCCTTCTGTTGATTTATGCTTCTTCGCTGCTTTTTTGGGTTTTGCAGGCTTAGGTTTAATACCACTGAATTTAGATGGTAAACTCTCGTGCTGTTGGGGCTCCAGCGGATACGCAAGTTGTTGTTTAAGTGCTGAAAAGCTTTGCCAATCGCGTTTACCAACCAATGATACGGCAGCGCCCTGATTGCCCGCCCGGCCGGTACGGCCAATCCGATGAATATACTCTTCCGGATGTTTGGGCATGTCATAGTTTATTACCAGGCCCACTTTTGATAAATCAAGCCCTCGGGACGCCACGTCGGTGGTGACCAGAATGTCAAACTGACCGCGGGCAAATTCGTTCATCACCAACGAGCGTTTAGACTGCGCGTAATCGCCTCTGAGTGGCTGAGACGTGCGAGTCGGTAAGTTTTCACCCAGCATAGTGCTGAGGCGCTCTGCATCATCCCGTGTGGCGGTAAATACAATCGCCTGATTGTAAGTGTTGTTGGTTAACTGGTCGCAGAGCAGGGCATCTTTGTGCTCAATGCTCTCGGCAAAATAAAGGGTTTGACAGATGTCGGTATGTTCTGCCGTTGCACTGCCGATGGCTACTCTCACCGGAGCCTTGAGTAACGAATCCAGCACATGGTTGAGCTCCACATGATCCATCGTAGCCGAAAACAACATGGTCTGGCGTTTACGGTGATCGGCCTTACGGTTAATCATATTCAGCGCCTGGGCAAAGCCCAAATCGAGCATGCGGTCGGCTTCATCAAAAATCAGCATTTCCAGGCCATTAATAAAGAAACTTTTATCTTCTAGATGATCAGCTACCCGGCCCGGTGTACCCACAATAATATGCGGGTTACGGCGCAATGCTTTGGTTTGGTCATTATAGTTATCGCCGCCCACGATTAATGCAGTGGCCAGGTTTTTCTTCTGGCACAGCCATTTTGCTTCACCAAACACCTGTTTGGCCAGTTCGCGGGTAGGAGCGAGGATAAGAATACGGGGATCCTGTCGACTTAATGCTTTTTGCGTGAGCAAGCGATGCACGGCGGGAATTAAAAACGCCAGAGTTTTACCTGAGCCGGTTTTAGAAGAGGCAATAATATCCTTACCCAACAGGGCCGGCAGAATGGTTTTTTCCTGAACTTCAGTGAGTTCGGTAAAGCCTTTATCTTCTATGCGGCTGATAAGGGTATGGTGTACAGGTAAGTCAGTAATTAACAAGGTTGCTTCGCTCCGGTTTAGATCCGCGCCTATTATCCCTGATTACGTACCTGAGTAAAGCCACAAGCCAAAAAGAAAAGGGGCAAGCCGCTTTGTACGGTTGCCCCTTTGTCAGCTCTTAAGTGAATTGTAATCAGGCGAAGACCATTTCCGGCACCTCACCCGCAACCACCAGCTTACCGGCGGTTTTTTCTTTGATCTCATCTACCGAAACGCCAGGCGCTCGTTCGCGCAGGTAAAACGCACCGTCTTTGACTTCCAGTACCGCTAAGTCGGTGATGATGCGGGTAATACAGTTAACCCCGGTCAGCGGCAGGGTACATTCCTGCAGCAGTTTTGAATTACCGTGTTTATCGGCGTGGGTCATGGTAACGATAATGTTTTTAGCGCCCGCTACCAGATCCATTGCGCCGCCCATACCTTTAATCAGTTTGCCGGGGATCATCCACGATGCAATATTGCCGTTAACGTCGACTTCAAAGGCACCTAATACCGTAAAGTCAACGTGTCCACCACGGATCATTGCAAAGCTTTCGGCCGAACTGAAAATAGAAGCACCGGTAATTGCCGTTACGGTTTCTTTACCAGCGTTGATCATATCCGCGTCGATTTCGTCTTCGGTTGGGTAACGGCCCATACCCAGTAAACCATTTTCTGACTGAAGCATGACGCTGATACCGTCCGGTACATAGTTCGCGGCCAGCGTAGGGATACCAATCCCAAGGTTGACATAGTTACCGTCCTGAAATTCTTGCGCCACGCGCATTGCGATTTGATCTCGTGTTAATGCCATGACTGCCTCCTATTTAGCCGTTACGCGACGTTCGATACGTTTTTCAAACGTGCCCTGAATAACCCGATCCACATAAATGCCTGGCGTATGAATGTGCGCTGGATCTAATGTACCCGGTTCTACAATTTCTTCCACTTCCACTACGGTGATTTTACCTGCTGTTGCGGCCATTGGATTAAAATTCTGTGCAGTGTGGCGATATATACAGTTACCGTAACGGTCTGCTTTCCATGCTTTGACGATGGCGAAGTCACCGGTAATGGACTCCTCAAGAATATAGGGGCGGCCATTAAACTCTTTTACTTCTTTACCTTCACTTACCGGCGTACCGTAACCGGTTGCGGTGTAAAAGGCCGGGATACCCGCACCGCCAGCGCGCATTTTTTCGGCCAGTGTACCTTGTGGCGTTAGTTCTACTTCCAACTCACCATTAAGCAGCTGTTGTTCAAACAAGGCATTTTCACCAACATACGAAGAAATCATTTTTTTGATTTGCTTATCTTCAAGCAGAATGCCCAGGCCAAAGCCATCAACACCACAGTTATTCGATACGATTGTCAGCCCTTTGGTTCCCATCTTTTTGATTTGGGCAATGCTGCCCTCAGGAATACCACACAGGCCAAATCCACCGGCGATGACGGTCATGTTATCTTCTAATCCTTCCATCGCGGCTTCAAAACTGGATACGACTTTATCGAAACCAGACATAGCATACTCTCCTTTAAGTAATGAACACCGCTAGTATCAATCAGGGTTAAAATTTTGTAAAATTGATAAAATGTCACTTTTGATAAATAATATTTATTAATATGAGTATCTCGTACCGCAATATGCAGGCATTTATATGTGTGGCGGAATCTGCCACCTTTGCCGAAGCTGCTGAAAAACTATTTGTTACTCAACCTGCGTTATCCAGTTCAATTAAAAAAATGGAAGAGCAGTTGGGCGGTCAGCTGTTTAGCCGTACCACCCGGCGGATACAACTCACCCCGGAAGGCGCTACCTTTTTACCCCATGCGCGGCGCTTACTTCACGACTGGGATGATGCGGTAGAAGGTGTACAGAATCTGTTTGCCATGGCTCAGGGCCGGCTGGCGGTGGCAGCCATGCCATCCTTTGCGGAGTCTAAACTGCCGGGGATTCTGGTGCGGTTTCATAAGCAATTCAGCAATATCCGGGTACGACTACTCGATGTGGTCATGGAAGAAACTCTGCAGGCTGTACTGTCAGGCCGGGTTGACATCGGTTTTTGTTTCGAGCCTGAAAGTAAGGAAAATCTGGAGTTTTTTCCGCTGTTTACTGACCGTTTTGTGGCCGTCATGCCAGCTGATCACCCACTTGGCGCCAGCCGCACTATCACCCTTGAAGACATTGTAAATCAGCCATTTATTTCCCTTAACCGGGGTTCCGGTGTCAGGCAGTGGACGGAGGGCATGACCGGGGAATATGGCCCGCTCAATATTGTGGCAGAAACCGGACAGTATGGCACCATTGGCCAGCTTATTGCGCATGGCCTCGGCATTTCCGTAGTACCGTCTTTGTGCCTCGAGCAAATGTTACGTAAGGGTCTTATTTGCCGTGATATTGAAGGTAGTCCGCTGGTAAAGCGGGTAGGGATGGTGCGAGCCAACCGCGGCGCGATGGCAGTCGCAGCGCAAACATTATGGCAACAGGTAGTGACCGATTACTCTACAAATTTGTAAATTGAATCAGTGGGTTAAATTGGGCAAAGTAAGCAAAATTCGACTACGGAAAGCTTATGAGCAGATCCATGACGCTTGCGGCGGCGCGTCGCCATATCGCCGGTGCCATCAGTAAATCAGAACAGCTTGGCATTAAAGTGTGTATAGCCATTGTTGACAACGGTGCCCATTTGGTGGCTTTTGAACGAATGGACGACGCTTTTCTGGGTTCGGTGGATATCGCTATTAAAAAGGCCCGCACTTCGGCCTTGTTTCCGTTAGAAACGGGCCAGCTGGGTGCGCTAATCCGGAGTGAAGAACTCACCGGTTTCGAGTTATCCAACGAGAGTCTGATGGGGTTTAATGGCGGGGTGCCCATCTTTGCCGGTGATAATCAAATCGGCGCGATTGGTATTTCCGGCGGCAGTGCAGAAGAAGACTTGGCTATTGCGCGGGCGGCTGTGGGGTAAACCGTGAGCCCGGACGGCTCACGGTTTCTATGTTGGTTAGCCGCACAATTTTTGTAAATGGGCGAGGCCAAACCTGGCGTCTTCAAACGGCTGAGCCGTTACGTCTACTTCTACATAACGATTTTGAATATTGTGTTTATCCAGATGGGCAAGAATTGGCGTGAAATCGATACCGCCCTGGCCAGGGGCCTTCACCTGTAATGCTTCTGGTATCAGCCTATCAGTATCACCCGGGTTAACCCGAACACTGTAGTCTCGGTCTTTCAGATGGCAACCAATAACCCGATTGCCATATTTTTGCAGGGCTTCCAGCGGGGCAATATCGGCAACAGCCACCCAACCCAAATCCAACTGCAGTTTCACGTAGTCAGGATCGGTGTTTTCCATTATCCAGTCGAGGAGGATTTTTCCTTCAACCTGAGCAAATTCGATGTTGTGATTGTGATAAGCAAAACCAACGCCCTGATCGTGGAATTTCTTACCACGCAGGTTGATTCTTTCCGCCATCTGCAGCACTTTATCGGCGGTATCCGGCACAGCGATGCTCACTTTACCGTCTTTCACTGCCAGTAGCTCTTCTGCCAGCGGCTCAATAAAATAATCGATACCCAGTTTGCCAGCCAGCTCCTGGGTATGATTCACATCATCGAGCTTACCACTTACGTGAGCGGTTGGGGCTTTCAGATTGACGGCCTTAAGCGCACTGGCAATTTCATCTATCGAAAGGCCAAAAAAGGGGGCGCCAGGAATGCCAATAAAGCCGCCTAAACCAAAAGGTTCGACCTGAGTGAAGCCCATGGCGGCTATCTGTGCCAGTGTCCCTTTAGGATCTTTGGCAAAGCTTTCTCTGAACATAAAGAGCTGTACGCCATAGTCAGTGGTGCTGTTACACGCTGCTGCGGGCTTTTGGTCTGAACAGGACCACAATAAAGGTGAGCTGGCCAGGGTGGCTAATGCTGCACCGGACTTTATAAATTGACGACGGTCAAATGCCATGTACTACTCCGCAAACTGGTTTAGAGAACTGACAGTAGCACAGAATGATTGTAACGAAAATGTAAAAGTTAGGGCGGTTAACAAATTATCTTTGAATTGGCCCGCCGCTGCTTAAAAGCCATTTATGCCTACGCCTTTGACGGAGGCAAATTACCATTTTTTCTTGGGGGCAAACAATTCGTCCAGTTCATCGCGCTCTTCTTCGCGGCGTTTAGCGCGGTCCTGAGCATTGGCGTTTTTGAGATTTTCCTGAATGTCTTTTAACTGTTGTTTGAGCCATTCCAGACGGGACTGAACAAATTCATCCGGCTGGGTCTGGGCTTCGAGTGCGGCAATGGCTTTCTCGTAATACTGCCGGGCAGAGCCGAGCATATTGGTTTGCTGAGCCCCGCGACCACGGCGAATTAAGGTTTCTACGTTTACTTTTAACTGCAACCGTTCAAGTAGTTTGTCTTGTTCCAGGTAGGTACTGCCGTCAACCTTGCCTTTGCTTCTTTCGGTGCGCAGCATCACACGGAGTTTTTTAACCGCCTGAATATACTGGATGATCATTTTGTCGGTTTCAGGCAGCGTAAACTGGTTATTATTATCTGGCTCAATATCAATGGATTTAATCCGGGCGCTGATGTCTTCAAGGTGCTGTTTTATATCCGGAGAGGATGGATTCAGCTCGTGAGTCACCTGCAGTGCACGTTGGATCCGTTTCAGCAATATCTTAATCAGCCCCTGAGAGATAGGCATTTGCGAGGTCGCCATCAGGACATTTTCTGTCTCGTCGATGATCGTGCGCTGCTTGGCTACTTCGGCCCGGCGTTCGGCATCGATCTTCGCTTTGTACTGTTGATAGGCATTGACCACTATGGCCAGTACTACCAGCACTACTATCAGTACAATTATGATTATAAATGTCATTCAGTGCTTCCCGTCTGTGTAATGCTTTTATCGTTGTTATTGGTTTATCGGCCTGAACTCAGGGGATTTTAACTGCAAAAACGCCGCCACCCAGAGTTCCACCATTAGACAGGGTAATAAAGCCCTGTTTTTCACCTTTTGCATGCGCTCTGGCAATCAGATGCGCAAAATACAAACCCAGACCAGTCCGGCCCTGGGTTACGTTAAAATCTGAGGGTTTGGTATCAACAGTTACCAGCATATGATCCGGATAGCCATTACCGTCGTCCTCTACTTTAACAACTAAATAGCCATCTTGTTGATACGCATTGATAATAATGTCTGATTTACCATATCGCAGGGCATTGATCAAAACATCATTAATTAACAGGTACATAAGATCTGCATCAAGGTACCAGGCAAGCTCATCAGTGCAGTGGTTTTTAATGGTAATGTTTTTCTGCGAGGCATAGAGCTGGTTGGATAACACGATATCTTCGAGTAATTCATTAACAAAACACTGGTCAATCATGACCGGCAGGGTTTCGCGATTGGCCCGGTAAAGCGATAAGATTTGTACCAGCCCGGTATTCATGCGGTTGGCTTCGTAGTGTAAATCGACGATCTGACTGCGGGTTTCGGTAAGCTCTGGTGGAAGTGAGGAAACAATTAGCTCAACCGACTGCACTAACAGATTCAGTGAATTTTTCATATCGTGAACGGCTGCTGCCAGTACAGTTGAAAAATCAAACTGTTTGTCTGTAGAAAGCTCTGTGTTGTTGTTTTCCTCAGAACGGGTTGTCATTTCTGTTAATTCCAATTGTTCTCAGACTTGCTTATGCTAGTATCCAACATAATAATAACTAATTCCTCTACTTTTGCATAAGCATGCGATTAAGCTTGTTGACAGATCAGCACTCTGTTCGGGCTTCATTAAATGAGTGTGTGTTGACGTTTGTCAGGTTTACGCGTGGATATACAATGAAACTACAACAATTAAGATACATTGTCGAAGTACAGAATAATAACCTTAACGTATCAGCCACTGCTGAGAGCTTATTTACCTCACAACCCGGTATCAGTAAACAGGTCCGAATGCTCGAGGATGAGCTCGGCGTACAGATCTTCGGGCGCAGCGGAAAACATTTAACCCACGTAACGCCAGCGGGCAACGAAGTGATCAACATTGCCCGTGAAATTCTTAATAAAGTAGAAAGCATCAAAGCGGTTGCCCGCGAACACAACCTGCCTGACCAGGGCAAACTGAATATCGCCACTACACATACTCAGGCCAGATACGCCTTACCGGATGTGATCAAAGGCTTTATGAACAAATATCCCAAGGTTTCCCTGCATATGCACCAGGGTACGCCATCACAAATCAGCGATCTGGCAGCTAAAGGGGAGGCGGACTTTGCCATTGCCACCGAGTCCCTGCACTTATACAACGATCTTGTCATGCTGCCGTGTTACCACTGGAACCGCAGTGTCATTGTTAATAAAGATCATCCATTGGCCAAGAAAACATCGATCACCATCGAAGATGTTGCTCAGTACCCGCTGGTTACTTACGTATTTGGTTTTACCGGCCGCTCAGAGCTCGATCATGCGTTCGAGAAGGCCGGTTTAACGCCAAAAATCGTGTTTACCGCTACCGATGCTGATGTGATAAAAACCTATGTGAGACTGGGGGTTGGCATTGGTGTGATTGCCTCAATGGCCGTTAGCGAAGAGCTGGACGCCGACCTGGTTAAAATAGATGCCAGCCATATGTTTGAGTACAGCACCACCAAAATTGGCTTCCGCAAAGGTTCTTTCCTGCGTAGTTACATGTTTGATTTTATCGAGCGCTTTGCCCCGCACCTGACTAAAGACAAAGTAGAAAAAGCCATGATGTTGAAAAACAACGATGAGGTTGAGCGCATGTTTAAAGGGCATACTTTACCGGTTAAGTAATCCGGCGAAATAATATCCGGTTCGCCGGAATGCTAAGCAAGGCTGTAACAAGGAAGATGCTGTGGCGATAAAACATCGGGTGTTGGCATTAATGGTGGTGATTATCTGTAACGGCTGCCATACTTCTGAAACCCGGTACAACGCTATTGATGTGGCTGGTTTCAGTGATGTGATTAAGCATTGGAACGATCAGAACCACCGTGACCCACAGCCGCGCTATGCGCTTCATCAAATTCGTCTGATTGCCAATAATATATTGCGTTATCAGAGAGCTAGCGGTGGTTGGCCGGAAAACATTAACCCCTTAAGGATCATGTCTGAACAGGAAATTGCCCGCCAGGCGGCATTGTTTAACGCCACGGATACCAGCTTTGATAACCGCAATATATACCCTCAAATCCGCTATCTGGCCGAAGTGTTTCAACAAACCCATGAAACGAAATACCAACAGGCGGTAATACGTGGCCTGAAATTTATTTTATCGGTTCAGCTCGCCAATGGTGGTTTTACACATTCTCCACCAAGCACCGAACGTTATTATGGTCACATCACCATTATGGATGATGTAATGGCGGGCGTACTGGGTTTATTACAGGAAATCAGACTCGGCAGTGAGCGCTTCAACTTTTTACCCGTCGAGTTGGTGAAACAATTAAGTGAAGCCCATAGCCGCGGCGATGCATTACTCCTCGACCTCCAGGTTAAAACGGGCGGTGAGCTTACCATTTGGGCAGGCCAGTACGATGCAATCAGTTTATTACCCACTCAGGCTCGACCCTTTGAACTAGCTTCGCTGGTGAGCCGGGAAAGTGTGGATGTGGTGCGCTATTTAATGAGCGACCCTATGCCTGCGGCCAGAAAACGTCTGGCTATTCATGGTGCTGTGGCGTGGTTTAAGAAGTATGCGTTAACCGGTATCGACATGGTGAAGGTTGAAGCAGAGCCGGTGAGATACAAGTACCATACCTCAAATTGGGACAGGGTGATGGTTGCTACCGACGATAGCCCGCCAATCTGGGCGAGGTTTTACGATTTAGTCACCCAGCAGCCGATATTGGCTAACCGGCAAGGGCAGCGGGTAGAGACACTGGCGCAAATATCCCGGGAACGCCGCACCGGGTACGACTGGTACGGGCGCTGGCCTGCGCCCCTGTTAACCGATGAATATAACGCCTGGCAGCAAAAACACGCTGCCGATGTCGCTAACACTCAATAATATTTACTGCGAGACCACCTCGGGCGGTTTCTTTGTATTTGGTTTTCATATCAGCGCCGGTATCCCGCATGGTTTTAATGACTTTATCGAGAGATACTTTTTGTTCGCCGGTACCACGCAGGGCGAGGCGGGATGCATTAATAGCCTTAATGGCGCCCATGGCATTACGCTCAATACAGGGTACCTGTACCAGACCGCCCACCGGATCGCAGGTAAGACCAAGGTTATGCTCCATACCAATTTCGGCCGCACATTCCACCGCGGCGATGTTTCCACCCAGCACTTCGGTTAAAGCGCCAGCAGCCATTGAGCAGGCTACACCCACTTCGCCCTGACAGCCTACTTCGGCCCCTGAGATTGACGCGTTTTCTTTATACAGAATGCCGATTGCCCCAGCCGTCAATAAAAAGCGGCTGGCAATGTCTTTATCAACCGGACGGACGAACTTGTCGACGTATTTAAGGACTGCCGGAATAATGCCGGCGGCACCATTGGTAGGCGCAGTAACCACCCGGCCGCCGGCGGCGTTTTCTTCATTCACGGCCAGGGCAAACAGATTCACCCAGTCCAGCGGTTGCATTGGGTCGCCGCTGTATTCTGTCATCAGTCGGTGATAAAGCGACGGTGCGCGGCGCATTACTTTTAAGCCGCCGGGTAATATACCTTCACTTTCGATACCGCGTTCGATACAGGCGTCCATGGTCATCCAGAGTTCCTGTAAACGGGTTTTGATGTCTTTCCCCGGATGCAGGGCTTGTTCGTTCCTGAGCATCAGCGCGCTAATGCTCAACCCTTGTTCTTTGCACAAACTCAGTAACTGACTGGCGGTACGAAAACTAAAGGGCACAGTATTACTGATTTGTTTGGCTTCCTGCTTGGCCACATCCCACTGGTCGTCGCGTACAATAAAACCGCCACCGATAGAATAATAGGTTTGTGATAACAGCAGGGTTTCACCATTATATGCGTGCAGCGACATGGCGTTAGCGTGGCGGGGCAGGGTTTTACGCCGATGAAAGACAATGGCTTTGGTGCGCCCAAAACGAATGGACTTCTCACCACCAAGCTTAAGTGTTTCGCTGGCGTCGATATCTGCCAGCCAGGTGTCGATACTTTCAACATCAATGGTTTCCGGGCGCTCGCCCAATAAACCCAGAATAACCGCCTTGCCACTGCCGTGACCCTTGCCGGTTTGACCCAATGACCCGAATAACTCGGTGGTTACGTGCGTAACCTGGCCAATAAGTTGCTGACTTTTTAGCTCATCAACAAATTCTGCGGCCGCGTTCATCGGGCCAACCGTATGCGAACTGGAAGGGCCAATGCCCACACTGAACATATCAAATACACTAATCATTGGATGCGTTTACCATTGTTGTCATTATCATGTCATTGTGCCCGGGGCCGTACACCAGAACAAGACAGTTAAGCTAATGTTAGCATGAGAATTTCTATTGATTGGTGAGCGCTTATGGCGTGGCAATTAAGGATTGTCATTAAATATTGACGCCAGGTTACGCAACAAGGCGGCGGTAGCGCCCCAAATCATGCGGTTTTGCCAGGGAATAAAGTGAACAGGGTTGGTAAGCGGCCCGCGATGGAAATGCTCGGTGATGTAATTATTGGTGTCCAGCAGAAACGCCAGCGGCACTTCGAAGGTGTCACTGACCTCATTGGTATCGATAATGATATCGAATTCAGGATCTACAATCGCTACCACGGCAGTAATACAAAAGCCGGTGATAGTGCGGTGCTCTGGCATCACCCCTATCACCTGGCAATTTTGCCGGGGCAGGCCAATTTCCTCCCAGGCCTCACGCAGAGCAGTGTCGATTAAATCCTTATCCTGCTTTTCCTGTTTACCGCCGGGAAAACTAATCTGGCCGGGATGATGAGCCAGATGCAGGGAACGTTGTGTGAGTAGCACCGTAAGCCCCTCCGGCCGGTCGATCAGCGGCACCAGAACCCCGGCGGCACGCCCAGCATGGGATAACGGGTAATCGTCGCTTACCGCCAGCGGCGGTGAGGAATGAAAGCGATACAGAAAGGCGGCTTTATTCACAGCAGACCTCCAGCACGGGTAGGATACGAGCTACCTTATCGAGCGTTTCCTGATATTCTTCAGCCGCATCGGAGTCGAGCACAATACCTCCACCGGCCCAACAGAACAGCTGGTTTTGCTCACCGAGCAAGGTGCGAATACAAATACTGGAGTCCAGGTCATTTTTTAAGCCCAGATACAAAAAGCTGCCACAATAAATGCCACGGCGATTAGGCTCTAACTCTTCAATAATTTCCATCGCGCGAATTTTCGGTGCACCGGTAATCGAGCCTCCGGGAAAACAGCCTGCGAGTAAGTCTAACGGATGACTGCCTGGTGCCAGTTGGCTGGTGATCCTGGTAACCATATGATGCACTGCCGGGTAGCTTTCCAGCTTGAACAACTCCGGTACCTGCAGGCTGCCTGGTACGCTGTGCTTGCTGATATCATTGCGTAGCAAATCAACAATCATCAGGTTTTCAGCACGGTCTTTCTCGGCACTTAACAGCGACTCTGCACTGGCGGCATCTTCGGTCGGGTTAGTAAACCGCGGACGGGTGCCTTTTATCGGTTTAGTTTCAACCACACCGTTACGACACTGAATAAATCGCTCCGGTGACAAACTCAGTACGGCGCTGTCGGCAATGCGCATAAACGCTGAAAAGGGCACGCTGTTGGCCTGGGTGAGGGTTCGGTATGCAGCCCACAAACACCCTTCGTAACCGGTAGTAAAGCGTTGCGCAAAATTCACCTGGTAGCAATCACCGGCCACCAGATAATCATGCACGGCTGCCAGGGCATCGCTGTACTGTGCCTCACTCATATTACTTTGCCAGCCGCCTTTGATACTAAAAGGCGCAGAAGGGCTGGCTAACCAATGGTTAAAATCGGGTATGGCAACGTCACTGGTGTGACAAAAGTACCAGCAGTCTTCCTGAACATCATGAATAAGTGCTCGGTTGTAGATCCCCAGCGCCATTTCAGGGCACTGATATTCGTCGCGGTTGAGCGCCGGCAGAGTCTCGTAATCGCGGCCCAGATCGTAACTGCAAAATCCGGCCAGCCCCAGTACCAGTGGTAGCTGATTATAATGCTGGCAGTTTGCGTCGAGCGTAAGGCTATGCTGAAACGCCGTGAAGTAGCGTTTTGCTGTGTCGAGCGGTGATTCGTTTTTGCAGGTAATGGTTTCCAGTATGTCACCCCGCGCACGCACTTCAGTTGTGCCCGCTTTGGTGGTGATGGTGAGGACCGGAGACCATAAAGCTATATCGTAGCGGCTGTTGCTTTGCGTAGAGGTGCCGGAGTCGTACAACAAACTCCAGTTGTCCCCGGCAATCTGCTGAAAAACGGCCTGCAGGGGCGTGTTTGCCGGTAGTGTTACCGGAGTGATATGCAGCGTCTCTGTCGGGAATGAAAATAGGGGCTGTGGCATTCAGTTCTTTTCTTGTATTTATCACTAACAAATTAACGGCAAGCCTGTTGCAACCGGGAGCATAAGTTTACTCCACCAAAGTCGCAGATGGTTTTAATGGTGCCAGTTGTCGACATGCGGTAGTATACGGATTCTTCGTCTAGATG
>CATMRP010000077.1 GCA_950073835.1 uncultured Alteromonadaceae bacterium | reverse complement strand
GGGCGTTACAAACGGTTAACCTGATTTCCCGTTGTAACGGTTCAATACGGATTGAGAGAACTGTATTGAATTTAGCACTGCGTCAAGGCAACAGCAGCTTAGTCTGCACTTAATTATCGGTTAATCGGTTGGGTATCTGATAACAAATGGTTAAGGCCAACGGCGCATATAAATAAAAAAGTGTTAATCTCATTGGAAACCAAATTATGTTTTATAAAAGCAAGCTAGCAACTGCTGTATCCGGGGCACTGTATGTGATGGTCGCCACAGGCGTTCAGGCACAACAAGCGGAAACAGTTGAAAAGATCGAAGTTCGCGGCGTTCGTGGCAGTCTGTCACAATCAATGAATGTTAAGCGTCAGTCTACGGGTGTTGTTGACGCCATCTCTGCTGAAGACATGGGTAAATTCCCGGATACCAACCTGGCCGAATCGCTACAGCGTATCACTGGTGTATCCATCAACCGTGTTAACGGTGAAGGTTCTGAAGTAACCGTTCGTGGTTTTGGTGGTAACTTTAACCTGATTACACTGAACGGTCGTCAGATGCCAGCCGCTAACGTTGCCTCAATTACAGGTAACCCGCTTGACCAGGGCGCGTCTGGTACAACTCGTTCATTCGACTTCTCTAACCTGGCATCTGAAGGTGTGAGCGGCATTGAAGTTTATAAAACAGGTCGCGCAGCGGTACCTTCAGGTGGTATCGGTGCAACAATCAATATCAATACATTAAAACCACTGGCACAGGGTGATAGCCGTGCGTCTGTTGGTGTTAAAGCAGTTAAAGACGAAAGTGGTGATGGCGTAACACCAGAAATGAGTGGTGTAGCTAACTGGGTTAACGACGACGCTAACTTTGGTGTGTCAGTATTTGGTTCCTACCAGGAGCGTGATTCTGGTAGCCGCCACATGAGTGTTGAAAACTACCAGTTATATAACTGGGATGTTAACTCACCGGGTACGTTTGGTCTGGTAGAGGGTGCTAACGTCACCAATGCGCCAGCTCAGGGGCAACTGGTTGCCATGCCTTCTAACCTGGGGTTAGGTGTAAACCAGGATAATCGTGAACGTATTAACGGTATGCTGACTGTTCAGTATGCGCCAAGTGATGAAATGACTATCACTGCGGATGCGACTTACGCGAGTAACGAAATCCAGTCAACTTCTGTGGTTGATGGTATCTGGTTCGCTCGTCAGTTTACTGATATGGAGTTTGACGGTAACCCTGTTGTGGCTACGCCAATCCGTTTTACTGAAGACATCGACGGTGGTAAAGACTTCTTCTTCCAGAACCTGGTAATGGGTGCGAAGGACGAGTTGTCCTCATTTGGTTTTAACGTTGACTGGTGGGCAAATGACTCACTGAACCTGCGTTTTGACGCGTCAGTTGCCGAAGCGAAAAGTGGCGGTGCTGGTCCGTACGGTAAAAACGTAATTCGCTTCAACGTAGCCGGTGCGACCGCTGGCTGGCAAACCGTTGACTTCGGTCAGCGTATGCCTCAGGCGAGCATCGTGGTTGACGACTCTCAGAAAGGTAACGACAACGGTATCTTCGATCTTGCGGACGTAGGTCCTCAGGTTACCCGTGCGATTTCTTCTGACCAAACGTCTGACGTGGCTCAGTTCCGTTTAGACGGTACTTGGGATCAGGGATCAGATATCAAACTTGATTTCGGTGTGGGCTACATGAGCACTGAAATGAACCAGGTTCGTTACGAAACTGAAGCACAGCTGGGTGGCTGGGGTGTATCCGATGTAGGTAATATCCCTGAAGGTCTGCTGGAAATCGGTTGTACTGCCTGTGCGTTTGAAGATCATAATATGGGCGGTGTAGCAGGTGCAGACGCTATAGCTGTTCCAGCTGGCGCGACCACAATCCCACTGGGTAGCGTATCGTTCGTTGGTAATGCTGTACACCTGTTAGAAGCGGTTGCGCCTGCATACGGTTTCACTCCAGGCGATCTGCCAGCCGTAGCCTCTGACAACAATACTGTTAAAGAAGACATTATGTCACTTTACGGTATGGCAACAATGGACGGCGAAATTGGTGGCTTTGAAGCTAACCTGGTAGTAGGTCTGCGCTACGAGAAGACAGATGTTGAGTCTATCTCTTTGCAATCAGTACCTGAGCAAATTATCTGGTTATCAGATAACGATTTCCGTATCCAGTTGGGTAGTGGTACCGATGCACTGGCAGAGAAGCACTCTTATGAGGCGCTGCTGCCGAACATCGATTTGTCAGTTAACCTGACCGATGATCTGAAAGCCCGTTTCTCTTACAGCATGACCCTGGCTCGTCCTGCTTACAACCAGATGTACACTGCAACCAGCATTGGCGCGCCTAGTCGCCCAACTTATCTGGGGGGTCAGGGCTCTGGTAGCCGCGGTAACGCAGCACTGGATCCGCTGGAGTCAAATAACTTCGACCTGTCACTGGAATACTACTATGGTGAGTCGAGCATGGTGTCTGTGGGTTACTACCGTAAAGACGTAGATAACTTCGTGGGTACCCAACAGGTTTCACAGAGCCTGTTTGGCTTACAGGACCCAACTTCAGGTCAGGCTGGCACAGTATCTGGCGATGCGATTGCAGAGCTTGAGTCACGCGGTATTGAAGTCACCGAACGTAACTTCTTTACCATGACGGCACTGCTGTCTAATCCGAATGCATTCCCGGGCGGGGCGGACGACTTCCAGGAAGGTCAGGCCTTCGCCGATGAAGTATTCGCAAACTACAGTGTTGGTCCGGTAGCGGGCGATCCAAACATGCTGTTTGAGGTGACTCAGCCAGTGAACAACCAAAGTGCTCGTATCTCGGGTTACGAGTTAGCGTGGCAGCACTTCTTTGGTGAGTCAGGCTTTGGTTATCAGGCTAACTTCACCATCGTAGACGGTGATATCGGTTACGACGTAGGCGCCGATCCATCGGTTGACCAGTTCGCTCTGGAAGGTTTGTCTGACAGTGCTAACATTGTATTAATTTACGAAATGGACGGCCTGTCTGCTCGTGTTGCTTACAACTGGCGTGACTCGTTCCTGAGCGAAGTTAACCGTGGTGTATCTTCTGTTCGTAACCCGCTGTTTATCGACGAGTACGAGCAAGTGGATGTAAACGTTAGCTACGAGTTCAGCGAAAACCTGACCGTCAGCATGGATATCATCAACCTGACTGAAGAAGGCCAGCGTCAGTACGGACGCAGCTACAACAATACCTTCTTTATCCAGGAACTGGACAGACGCTACGTTCTGAACGCGCGTTACACGTTCTAAGTGATGTAATAACCTGACCGGCGCACCCGTGCCGGTCAGGCATTTCCCTGTTGTATTCAAGTCAGCATTTGCCTGTCATCACAGCTAAGGGTAGGATGCAGACTAACCGTTTCTTCTTAGCTATTTAGCGAATTTTCCTATGTCTAATATTGCCGTTTTAAACAACGTTGATCACGCTGATATCAAGATCAGTGTTAGTGACACCACCATTACCAGTGATAACGTCAATCGTTGCCAGATCTATGCTTCTGAAATCACTGAGTTACAAAAAGAATTCCCCATCCTCATTTATCGCGGCGAAGAGACTGAGTCCTTGCAGTTGCACGCTATTCTGGGGCTGGAAAAAAATGAAAACCTGTTTTTATCCGCAGGCGGATGGACAACCCGCTTTGTACCGGCATTACTGGCTCGTGGCCCGTTTAGCATTGGCTACAGCAAAAACGACAATGGCGAACCTACGGACCCTAAAATCTGCCTCGATATGGCGGATGCACGGGTAAACAAAAACGAAGGTGAAGCCGTGTTTATGCCAATGGGTGGCGAGTCACAGTACCTGCAGTATGTTAAAAAGGCACTGCAAACCATTGAGACTGGCGCTCAGTACAACCACACCTTATTTACCCTGATTAATGAGCTGGATTTATTGGAGCCGGTGTCAATTCAGATTAAATTAAGTAATGTTGAGCAGGTCAATCTCAATAACTACTACACGATTAACCAGCAAAAGCTCAGCGCCCTTGAGGGGGATCAACTCGCTAAGCTCAATCAGTACGGTATCCTTAGCTCATTATTTTTTATTCTGTCTTCAATGGGCAATTTTCAGCGTCTTATCGAGCTAAAGAACGCTAAGTCGGCAGTACTGTAATTATTTAAGGACGCATTACCATGACGGCCAATCAGGTACTAGTGTTAGAGGGCATTTCACCCGACAACGTTCCTTTTGACGATCTTTTTGCGTTAAATAAACCGGTGATACTTAAAGGACTGGTGAATAACTGGCCGCTGGTTCAGGCCGGTAAGCAATCTGTTGATCAAGCAATGGCGCAGCTTACCGAAAATGATACCGGTCAACCCTTGCTGGCTTATCGTGCGCCAGCAGAAATCAAGGCGCGCTTTGGTTACAACGACACCTGCACCGGCTTTAACTATAGCAGCGAAAAAACGCGTCTTTCTGAGGTGCTGGCACAAATCAAAGCTGGCCTAAGCGAAGAGGAGCACGAGTACCTGTATATCAACTCATTGCGATTTGATCAGGGCCTGCCTGAATTAAGTAAAGCCAATACGCTCAATTTTTCGCATCCGGAATTCACCAATAACCAGCCGGTGCCTAAAATCTGGATCGGCACTGAATCGGTGGCAGCGGCGCATTTTGATCAACCCAAAAATATTGCCTGTTGCGTATTAGGCAAACGCCGCTTTACCCTGTTTTCGCCAGAGCAGGTAGACAATTTATACCCCGGTCCGCTGTCGCCAACGCCTGGCGGGCAGGTGGTTACCACCGCTAATCTTGATGAGCCCGACTTTGAAAGATTCCCACGTTTAAAAACCGCGCTGGAAAATGCGTGGATTGCTGATCTGGAACCCGGTGATGGCCTGTATTATCCCAGTATGTGGTGGCATGAAGTCAGGGCATTCGACCGCTTTAACGTTATGGTTAACTTTTGGTGGATGACAGCTAAGCCTTATCTGGGCAATCCCATGGACTTGCTCATGCATGGCATGCTCGCCCTGCGCGACAAACCGGCCCAGGAAAAAGCCGCCTGGCGCGCATTGTTTGACTATTATGTGTTTGGTGACGGACAAAAAGTTATCGAGCACTTGCCGGTGGAATGTCATGGTCCGCTGGCACAGATGGATGAATTATCGGCGCGCCGTTTACGCGCAATGTTACTGAATAACCTTAATCGATAAATAGGCTTAAATTGATGGCGCAAAAGAAAACCCGTGTTGTTGTAGCCGGCGGTGGTACTGCCGGATGGTTAACCGCGTTTAGTTTAGTGACCCGTTTAGGTAACGTGCTGGATATTACGTTAGTTGAGTCTGATCAGATTGGCACTGTAGGAGTAGGGGAAGCGACCATTCCTACCATGTGTAATTTTCATCAACTGATGGGCATCAACGAACAAGAGTTTATGGCTGCGACAAACGCCACCTTTAAGTTGGGAATTCAGTTTGATAACTGGGCAAACGACGGCGACAGTTATATTCACTCTTTTGGCGAAATCGGCCAGCGTTCATGGATGGCCGAATTTCATGAATTCTGGATGGAAGCCGTGGCTAATGGTCAGCAGGATAGCCTGGAAGACTATTGCCTGGAACTAAAAGCTGCCAAAGCCAATAAGTTTGCCACTAAGATTGGCAACCGGCCGCTCAATTTTGCCTACCACCTCGACGCCACGGCCTATGCTGCGTACCTTAGAAATAAATCCGAAGCCGCCGGTGTTACCCGTTGTGAAGGTAAGATTCAGTCGGTAGATACCGATCCGGAAAATGGTAACCTAACTCGTCTGACGCTTGATACGGGGATTGCGATCGAGGGGGATGTGTTTATTGATTGCACCGGTTTTAGGGGCTTGTTAATAGGCGAACACCTTGGGGTGGGATATGAAGACTGGAGTCACTGGCTGGCTGCCGATCGGGCGATTGCCATTCAAACTCAATCTACCGAAGCGCCCAAACCGTACACTATTGCCACTGCTCACAAAGCCGGTTGGCAGTGGCGCATTCCGTTACAGTCACGGGTGGGCAACGGGATTGTTTATAGCAGTCGCTTTTTAAGTGACGAGGAAGCACTGGCAACCCTAAAGCAAAACCTCGACGGCGAAATGCTAACCGAGCCCCGTTACCTTAAATTTAAGACCGGTCGGCGAGATAAGGCCTGGCATAAGAACTGTATTTCCGTTGGATTGGCCAGTGGCTTTTTAGAGCCGCTGGAGTCAACCAGTATACATCTGGTAACTACCGCGCTTATCCGCCTGATGAAGCTATTCCCATTCAGCAGCGATCACGAACTACTGGCAGAGCAGTACAATCGTGAAACGCAGAAAGAAATGGAGACTATTCGCGATTTTATTATTCTGCACTACAACCTGACCAAACGTGATGACAGTGATTTCTGGGATCATTATCGCACCATGGATATTCCGGAACCCTTAGCCCATCGCATGGCTATCTTTGCGCAAAATGGCTATGTGTGGCCCGACGATGTGGCGCTGTTCAGAGTCGATTCCTGGGTGCAGGTAATGATGGGCCAGGGCCTGATGCCAGCGCAGCATCACGGGGCAAGTCGAATGTTACCCACCGACGGCTTAAAGCAGCAACTCAGTGCATTTAAGCAATCGGTGAATACTGCACTGGGCCAGTTACCCGCCCATGCCGACTTTATTGCCCGGTATTGTCCTGCCGGTGAGCAGATTAAGTAAGGGCCAGGCATGCAAAAGAAAATCACCCGGGTTGTGGTTGTAGGCGGTGGTACCGCCGGTTGGCTTACCGCTGGCATTATTGCGGCCAAGAACCCACTGGTTGGCGAGAACCGTCACACTGAAGTCATTCTGGTGGAATCGCCTGACGTTAAAAACCTTGGCGTGGGTGAAGGAACCTGGCCTACCATGCGCGATACCCTGCGTTTGCTGGGCATTGCCGAAAAGCAGTTCCTCAGTGAATGTGAAGCCAGTTTTAAGCAGGCTTCAAAGTTTGTTGGCTGGCAGCAGGGCGGTGAGGATAAGTATTACCATCCCTTTACAGCGCCTGCAGGTTTTGGTGCGGTTAATCTGGTTGAAGCCTGGCACGATGAAGGCTGTCCGGGCGACTTTGAATCCTGGGTTTGTGCCCAGGGCATGGCATGCGAGCGCTATCAGGCGCCGAAAATGCCCCAATTACCCGAATACGCTTACAACTTTAATTACGGCTATCATTTAAGCGCCGATAAATTTGTTGCACTCCTTCATCGTCATTGCACGGAGCAACTCGGTGTGCAGTATAAAAGCGCCCATGTTGCCGGCATCCAGAGTCATCCCGATGGCGCAATAGCCGCTGTTGAACTGGCGCAAGGCGAGCCGTTGGCAGGTGACCTATTTATTGATTGCAGCGGTTTTAGTGCGCGCTTAATCGGGCAGCATTACAACGTTCCCTTTGTTTCTAAACGGCATATTTTATTTAACGACACGGCAGTGGCAGCCCAGGTGAACCATGCCAGTGACCAAACGCCAATCGCCTCGTGTACGGTTGCTACGGCAAAACCTCACGGCTGGGTATGGGATATCGCGTTACAGTCGCGCCGCGGTATCGGCCATGTATTTGCCAGCGAGTTAACTACCGAGACCCAGGCCGAAGACGCGTTAAGAGCTTATATCAGCAGTGACGAGTCTTTAAGCCAGAAAGCGATAATGCCGCGGACCATCCGTTTCGACCCCGGCCACCGGGCGCGATTCTGGGAACAAAACTGCGTTGCAATCGGGGTGTCCGCTGGTTTTGTTGAACCGCTGGAAGCCACGGCGCTGGTACTGATTGAAAAGTCGGCCGAATGGATAGCCGACCAACTGCCTCGCAGCCGGGCTGCCATGGCGGTGCTTCGTAAACGCTACAATGAAATGACGGACTCACGGTGGGGCGAGATTATTGACTTCATCAAACTGCATTATGTGTTAAGTGAGCGCCGCGACAGCCCCTATTGGCAGGCCCATGCCGATCCTGCATCCTGGACGGACAGTCTGCAGGAAGCGTTGCAGTTATGGCAAAGTCAGCCGCCTGGCCTGTTAGAAACTAATCTGCGCCAGGAGCTTTTTTCCTCCGCCAGTAAACAATACGTATTGTATGGTATGGGGTTTCGCTCCCATGACTGGCAGCCGGGTGGCATTACCAGCCTGCGCAAACCACTAATCGAACGGGTGCGCCGGGAGTTTTTGCATAACGGCGATAAACTGTTAGCGCAGTTGCCAACAAACCGGGAGTATTTTAACCGGCTTAAAGCGGCTAGCGCTTAGCAATAATATAAACCGCGTGCACAATGCCCGGGATATAGCCCAGCAGCGTCAGTAAAATATTGATCCAGAATTGCGCGCCAATACCGACTTGCAGAAACACGCCCAGCGGTGGCAGTAAAATTGACAATAATATGCGTAGAATATCCATGGTTTTCACCTTATTTGTGTGGAAAACCATGGATGTTGCAAGGGGCTTGCCAGTTAGTGACAGCAACTGGCCTGGGAAGACTTAGTCATTTTCTGTTGCAGTACCTGCCAGCTATTTCTAATCATTAACCCCCCGAGGAGCACAGCACACAGAGCGTAGACTGGTGAAACCTCTGAGTGTTCGTGAGTTGACTGACCAAGTGCAATCCACGACTGCAGTGAAAACTGATCAACCAGCAGGTTTAAGCCATAGCCCAGTACAATACTGGCGCTCATCACGCTAATGATATACAGCATTAGGGTTCGTTTGCCCATTTCCTTGGCAATCATCCCCATGGTAGAAATATTTGTGGCCGGGCCTGCCAGTAAAAATACCAGCACGGCACCAGGAGATAACCCGGCACTTAAAAAGCCTACCGCAATTGGCGTAGATGCCGTGGCACAGATATACATAGGGATCCCAATCATCGCCATAACCAGCATGGCCACCAGTCCGTCGCCCCAACTGGTCAGAAAGTCGGTGGGTACCCAGGTTTGAATTGCAGCGGCCAGCGCCAGGCCTATCAACAACCAGACGGTAATATCAATAAGCAGTTTGCCACTGGAAAATTGCCAGATGGCGGCGACTTTGTCCGTCAAGTCTGGTTTATTGGCATGAGATGCAGAGCTGCTTTCGCTGTCGCAACAAGAAGAGGCACTTGCTGGTTTTGCCTGAGCTTTTTCAGTGCCGCAGCAGGACGCAGTGCTTACCGGTTTGGCTGGCTGGCTGCTACAACAGGATGATGTTGTTTCTTCTACGGCAGGCTTACTGCTACAACAGCTTTGAGGTACTTCGGCCGGTGCAGCAGGGGCTGCCTTGGAGGTTACTTCTTTATCGAACCACTTCACCATCATTCCGGCGTAGATAGCGCTGATAATGGCGCAAAATGGACGCACTATAGCGAACAGCGGGCCAAGTAGCGCATAGGAGACAGACACCGAGTCGACCCCTGTTTCCGGTGTGGAAACCAGAAACGAGACGGTAGCAGGCTTTGAGGCGCCACTGCGACGTAAGCCCACCGCGGCAGGAATCACTCCACATGAACACAAAGGCAGGGGAGCGCCAATCACTGCCGCTTTAGCAACGGCACCGGTGCTGGCACTGCCCATGTGTTTTTGTAACAGGCTGATGGGGACCAGTTCATGCATCAGGCCGGCAACCAGAAGGCCAAGCAATAACCAGGGTGCTGATTCCATAAACAGTAATAAAAAGTTTTGTGCTAACAGGGTGATATCGTTCATGATGCCTCCATGGAATCCAGTGCCTGCAGGATAGAGCAATGCTCTGCACTCTCCGGACCGCCACAACAGGCAGTATGCAGTGTTTTTAATGACATACGAATTTTCTCCAGCTCAGCAATCTTATCATCCAGCTCCCGGACTTTGCGCGCGGTGACCTGTTTCACTTCTTCGCAGGTGTGATCGTCGGGGTGCAGACGCAGTTCCAGTAACTCGCTGATTTCATCAAGGGTAAAGCCTACAGTCTTGGCCCGTTTAATAAATTGCAGGCGGGCTAAGTCGTCAGCAGAAAATAACCGGTAACCGGCATCCGAGCGTTGTGATGCCTGCACCAGCCCCTTATTTTCATAAAAGCGTACGGTATCGACGGTCAGCCCGGTAAGTGATGCCAGTTGACCAATCTTGTAATGTTTTGTCTTCATAGTGGTAGTTTAAACCCTGGAGTTGGCTCCAGAGTCAAGCATAGCAAAAAAATAACGGTTATACCGTTGCAGCAACTTCCCGGCTACAGGCGATAAACGCTTGTATGGCGCTGGATGGATTATCTTTACGGGATACCAAATAGGTGGGGGCGTTGGCTATGTCGCTCTCTATAGCGGCTACTTTAAGCCCGCTGGTCTGATGCAGCGTCAGTAATGAACGGGGCACCATTCCCATTCCCATCCCGGCCATAACACAGCCAATCATGGTAAAGTGGCTGGGAATTTCTATCACTTTATCGCAGGTATGCCCGTGCTTTTTTAACCAGTTTTCCAGACGGTGACGATAAGAGCAGCCCTTCTGATAGCCAACCATGGTCAGCTTGGCGGGCAGCTCATTGATATCCGGCCAGTCGGCTGGCATGATAAGCACCAGCTCTTCATCAAAGCAGGGGACGCAATGCAGGCGGGGATCATCGGGCGGATCGGCTGCCATCACTACATCCAGCTCGCCATCAAGCACCTTTTCAATAAGTGGCATGGATGCCCGGGTAATCAATTCCACCTGCACAGCATGATAATGCTGGTGAAAGGCCGATAGTATGTTGGGTAAGCGTGATGCGGCACTGCTTTCCATAGAGCCTAAACGCAGTAATCCTGAAGGCTCTTTTTGGGTTAACTCCGCTATAGCACTTTTGTGTAAGTGCAATATCTGATTGGCGTAGTCGAGTAGCCGAAGTCCTGCTGAGGTGACGGTGAGGCGATTGTTGGTGCGCAAAAACAGCTCAACATTGAGTTCCTGTTCGAGCTTTTTGATCCGCGCCGTTACGTTCGAAGGCACGCGATGCAGTGACTCGGCCGCACGGCTAACACTGGCATGCTCAATAACAGCTTTGAAAACGGTAAGATCGGCAATATCCATCACTACTTCCGGATTAGGGTGGTGAGTCTTTTATTGATAATTGAAGACTCTGATATTTATCGTTGAGGACTCTTATATCTATCGTTGAGGACTCTTATATCTATCGTTGAGGACTCAATCTTTCATAAATAATGAAAGAGTTGTTCTGTATTATTCATTATAAATGAATAGTTGGCTAGCTTATACTCATCACTTATAAAATCAACAGGGATAATCACAACATGAGTGGCACTGGGACATCATCGTCATCACAACCGCTAACCACAATGCCCAAGGCCGGACTGGCATACGCGCTGTGTGCGGTGATGATTTGGACTGGATTTATCTTAGTGTCTAAGGCCGGAGCCTTAGCCGCTCTGGCGACCCCGGATTTGATCATGGTACGTTTTGGTACCGCGTTTATGTTGTTTTCACCGTTTATCTGGCGGCATCGAAACGTGATCTGCCAATGGCGTATGGCGGTGTTGGGCAGTATAGGCGGGCTGGCATACGCCTTATCGGTGTTTACCGGTTTCGCCCATGCACCGGCTACTCATGCCGCGCTGTTATTACCGGGCTTGATGCCCATCATGATTGCAGTGTTTGCTTATTTTGTTGCTGGCGAACGGCATAAGATGTCGTCCTGGCTGGGGATCGCGGTAAGCAGTCTGGGGATAGCTGCATTGTTAATCGAGACGCTGCTGGTTGATAATCGCTATTGGTTTGGTGATGTAAGCTTTATTGTTGCCTGTGTGTGCTGGGGCATATTTACCGTATTATTGCGCCGCTGGCAGTTTGCCCCATGGCACGCCACGCTGGGGATCATTACGGTAACAACGCTGTTGTTTACGCCCGTTTATGTGTTTTGGCTACCACATAATCTCAGCGAAGCATCCTGGCAAATGCTGGGCTTACAGGCTTTTTATCAGGGCGTAATGGCCACTACCATTCAGATGGTCCTGTATGGCAGGGCAGTTCACTTAATCGGCGCTACCCGAATGGGTGGGCTGATGGCGTTAGTGCCGGTTTTTGCCAGTGTTCTGGCTGTACCGTTATTTAACGAGCAATGGACGCCTGGGCTAACCATTGCGTTACTGCTAATCCTTGCCGGTACGCTGATAAGTAATTTTCCGGTACGGTCAGTCACCGGGAAGTGGCGCCGAAAGTCATCCTGTACGGCGTAATTTTGCGTGCAAATAAATGAAAAGACATGCATGAAAACGTGATTACAAGCATTGCATGGCTCTTGCCTGCATTGGTGTGATGCCTGGCAATGTAAGATGTTTATAGTTTGTGGTCGCAGCCGCCGACAGCGACCAGAGGGTGTTGTGCGACCCGGTGACCGTGAACCGCTCTGGACTCCCCGCAGCCCTTATCACTGAAAACGTCATCGTCCCTGACAGCACAAACCAGACCATCAATGACGGCACATCCATGTACCGCATTGTTTGAATCCTCATCCATGATGATTCTTCTGGTTTGTTATGTCTGCCAGTGACAATGGCAACACTGAAGAAGGGCACACAACCCTTTCTTTTTCCGATTTACATTAAAGAGAGCTTATTTCAGGAAGTATGCAAAGCCACCTTCTTTGGAAGGTGGCTTTTTCCAGTCCGTGAATAGTTGTCAGCGTTTTTTAAGCCAAGGGCTTACCAGCCACACTGACGGTCTTTATTTTGTTCATCGAGCCAGGTTTTAAGTGGCTGGAAGTAATTAACAATGGTGCTTGCGTCCATTTTATCCGTACCGGTCAGCGTTTGTAGTGCTTCCTGCCAGGGTTTGCTCTGACCCATTTCTAACATGGCGTTCAGGGCTACACCCGCTTCCTCACTACCATAAATAGAGCAGCGGTTTAATGGGCCTTCATCGCCTGCCACATCACACAACGCCTTGTGGAACTGGAACTGCAGGATGTGGGCAAGGAAATAACGGGTGTATGGCACATTGGCCGGAACATGATATTTAGCACCAGGATCAAAGGCGTTAGCATCACGATCTACCGGCGCCATTATACCCTGGTACTTGTCGCGTAAATTCCACCATAGTTCGTTGTAATCTTCCGGACCGACTTCGCCGGCCATTACTTTCCAGCGCCACTGATCAACCATTAAACCAAACGGAATAAAAGCGATTTTATCCAGCGCTGTCTGCAACAGCATGCCGACGTCATTGGACGGATCGGGGATTTCATCAATCAGACCAATTTCTTTCAGGTACTTTGGCGTAATGGACAGCGCAATGGTATCGCCAATAGCTTCATGGAAACCATCGTTTGCTGAACCGCGATACAGCAGTGGTTCCTGGTTGTAGGCACGCTGATAATAGTTGTGGCCCAGTTCGTGGTGAATGACGTTAAACTCTTCGCCGGTAATCTGGATACACATTTTAATGCGTAAATCGTCTTTATCATCGACATTCCAGGCCGAAGCATGGCATTGGACATCCCGGTCGGCAGGTTTACTGAACTGAGAGCGTTCCCAGAACGTCTCTGGTAATTGTTTAAAGCCCAGTGAGGAGAAGAACGATTCCGCCTGTTTAACCATTTTAATTTCATCGTAGTCCTGATCGCGTAAAGCGCCGGTGACATCAGGCACTTCCATCGGTTCCTCGGGTTTGACTATATCGTAAATATTACCCCAGCTTTGCGCCCACATATTGCCCAGCAAATGAGCCGGAATCGGCTTATCCTGAGGCACGATATCCTCACCGTAGTAATCACCCAGCTCAGCGCGGACATGACAGTGCAGCGCATCATACAAGGGCTTCACCTGACCCCATAAGCGGTCCAGTTCAACCGGGAAGTCATCGGCTGGCATATCATATTTGCTGCGCCACAGTTCACTAACATTCGCAAAACCCAGTTCTGCCGCACCTTCATTGGCGATTACCACCTGTTCGGCATACAGGTCTTTCATGGGGACAGATACTTCACGCCAGCCTTTCCAGTATTCCAGCAGCAGATCGGCATCCCGTGAAGTTGCCATTGCTGCACTCATGTCGACCAGACCGATACAGTCATCCTCTGAACGGCAGTATTTCCCTTTACCGTACATGCCATCCAACTCTGAGCTAATTTGCGCCAGACGCTCAGATTTCAGCGGGCTTGCCGGTGGTGGCATGGTCAGTGAAGTGCGCATAAGATCCAGTTTACGGCGCAGATCCGCATCAACCTCTACGTCATTAAACTCTGCCGCCTGCTTGGCCAGCTCAGATACCCGGTTTGAATACAGTTCAGAAATATAGGCATTCACCGTGGCCGTATCTTCGTTGATATTTGTCGCATATAACCAGGCGGCCTTCGCTGCCGGTACCTGCATTTTTTCCATTTCACGCTGGGCTGCATCAACAAACATTGCCGCATCTTCAACAGTATACATTGGCGTTGTTTCGGAGGTTTCCTGTGGCGGTTCGCTGGCCGGCTGACAACCGCTAAGTGCAGCAACCAGGCTCAGTGAAACCAAAGAAAGACGGGTCATTTTCATAATGCTTCTCTTGTGTTGGGAATTTCTGTTTTAGTGGGGAAATTCCCTTGTAGTTATAATTTAATAATTTCGGGCAGGATAATCAGACACATCAGGGATATGTCGTTATCTCAGCACTGTTACCACTGTAATCACATTCCTGGCCAAAGCCAAGAGATACAGAGTGGATGGCAATAACGATAGGGTGCAATACAGGGATAGCAAGGCAATATGCAGGGTCGTCCATACAGAGAAAAGTGGCAATATGATTTAGGGCAAAAACTATATGAGGGTCAGACAGCTTAAGCGGCAGGCACCGCTACATACGCTTTAAACAACACTGCTTAAACTTTTTGCCGCTATTACAAAAACAGGGATCGTTGCGGCCTGTTTTGATTAAGCCGGAATCACTGTGCATGGTGCCTGTGGTGTAACGCCACTCGTTATCTTCCATTAAAAAGTCACTGGTTTCATGCATCAGATAAGGCTTGTGGTTAACGGTGTAATAGGCTTTAAATTCTACCTGATCGGTTGTTGTTGAACTTTGCTTTGCGTCGGATGAGGGGCCGACTACTAACAAAGCCAGCCATTTGGTGCCTGAGGCACTTTCTTCTAATGCCTGCTCACTTAATGAGGCTCGTTGTTTTTTTGCGTAGGTTTTTAATATATAAGCCCAGTTCCCCAGGCAATATGCACTAAACCGAGAGCGCATGAGTGCCTGTGCGGATCCTGCTATTGTTGCACCGGTAAGCATGGGTTCACAACAATCACTGTAAGGCTTATTACTACAACAAAAACACAACACCGGGTAATCCTGTTCAATGTAAATGCCAGTAGTGTAAGGCTATCCGCTACTTTTACCAAGGGCCTTGCAAGATATTGCCAGCGACCTTGTCATTAACCGATACCGCCACTAAAGACACTGCATATTGCTCGCACAGTTGTTTAATGGAAACCCGCTCTTCTGGGGTCAGAATCAGATCCTCGACATATATAGAGCGGCACTGCCCACTGGTGATAAGACGGCGGATCCAGGCTGGCACTTTTTCCTGGTCTGGTTTCTGTATGCGAATGGCGTAATCGACATCTTTCTGAAAAGCCACGGAATTTGATAACAAATATGACCAGCCTTTGTGCGCTGGTGCGCGTTTGGCCACGCGCTGAGGAAATTGCAGGATGTTGCTTTCAGTCTCAAAAGTTGTGGTTGCCATAGTCATGTTTGTTTTCCTGTTAATATATACAGTGTATGGATATACAGTAATACTGTATAAAACAACATGCAAGTTTTTTTGCTACTTTTTTAAACGATCTGAAACCCGGGAAATGAGTGAAGATGTGATGGTGTTGATAAACGAAGGGAATTTAAGGGTCGTGTGGCCAAACAGTTAGCCGCGATATGCTTGGTTACATTTTGTTGATTGCGCTAAGAAAGGTTAAACGCTTTACTTTAGGAACGGAACGCTTAAACGAGCTACTTTTTTATGTCTAAGGTTAAACGCGTAATACTGCTGACGGCACTACTACTGGGTGCCTTGCTTTGTTATCAGGCAGGCTTTGCTACCGGTATTATTGTATTGGTTATAGTGGGAATGTTACTGGAGCTGGGTTTTTGGGTTGGCATCTTTAAATGGCAGAAAGTCAGGCCACTCAAGCAAGTTTCCAAACACTAACGTCATTTTAAACTTAATAAGGTAACCAGCTAAATCAGATGCTGGTTACTTTGAAAAGTCTGGCGGTATTTAGACGGTGATACCGACAGATATTTTTTGAAATTGTGGCGTAGCGTTACGGCATTATCAAAGCCTGATCGCCCGGCAATTTGTTCTATGGAGAGATGACTGGTTTCCAACAGTTGCCGGGCGACTTCAAGCTTGCGTTCGCACAGCCATTGATGGGGAGTCATATTATACTGGCGGATAAAGTGGCGGTCTAAAGTGCGTCGTGTCATATTGGCTTTCGCTGCAATCTGCTCGACGGTTAAACCAGAGCCACTTTGTTTTACCGCCCAGTCGAGTACCTTTGCCAGCGTGGCATTCACCGGCGCCAGGGGTTTCTGTACAAATTGCGACTGGCCGCCGTCACGGTGTGCAGGCAACACCAGGCGTCTTGCCACGGCATTGGCATGCTCATATCCAAAATCATTGCGAATAACCGCTATTCCCAAATCAATGGCAGCGGCACTACCCGCTGAGCAGCCAATCCGGCCATCGTACCAGTACAAACTGTCATCCCGGTAGGTGATATGTGGAAAGCGTTGCCTAAACTGTTCGGTATAGCGCCAGTGTGTAATCGCCGTGCGTTGATTGAGTAGCCCCAGTGCGGCTAATAAAAAGGAACCAGAGCAAAAACTGATGATCCGGCCTCCCTGATCATAATGACGACGCACCTCACTGGCTAACCGCGGCTCGATACGCTCAATACTCACCGGAAAACTGGGGATCACCAGCAGATCTGTGGCTGGGAGTTGCTCAACCGCAGGGCACTGAAACACAGTGTTGCCCATACCTTCCAGTGTTTGCCTGCCCAATGTCACAGTATGGGTCTGATACCAGTTTTTAAACTCCGGCCGGGGCAGGGCAAATAGCTCGGTGGCGCAGCCAAGTTCGAACAACGACAGGGTTTCACAAAGCAAAATGGTGACTTTTATCATAAGGCGCGCTGACAGCCATTAAATTGTCTACATATTATCGATAGTAGTTATATTAGACAGTTTTGAACAGGCAAGCCAGCAGTGATAATCAACCTTAAATTTATCAGGGAGTGTTATTATGCCATCTACTGTTATTCGTCCCAGACCAGCAGCCAGCGAAGAAGCCTTAGCGCATTTTCAGGGGTTACTGAAATTTGAAACAGACTGTTGGGATGTCCATTATGCGCTGCATAACGATATGACCGATTTTGTCTTGCTTGATGTGCGCGCGGTGGAAGTGGCCCGACAAGGGTATATTGCGGGGGCTACCTTATTGCCCCATGGCCAGATAAACGAAGAGAGATTATCTGCCTATCCTGCAGAAACCGTATTTGTGGTGTATTGTGCAGGACCTCATTGCAACGCTACCGAAAAAGCGGCTATCAGGCTGGCGCGCCTGGGCCGCCCGGTGAAAAAAATGATTGGCGGAGTTACCGGCTGGCTTGAGGAAGGTTTTGAGCTGATAAGCGATCAATGACGAACAGGTAGAGGCAGGCACTTTGCAGCACATGAATAGTGTGCTGCTGTTAAGCAAATCACAGCCTGACTTTGCGGGCAACGACCGGAGTAATTATACCCTTGTGCTTCGACAAACGTGTGGTTCACCATTGCTGTTGGAGTAAATCACTTTCTTATCACTGATCAGAAATATTACCCGTTTGCTGACTTCAAAATTTTTGAATTGGCCACAGGTGCCGGTGAGTACAGTGTCGTTACTCAGCCTGAAATAGTAGGTATATTCACCACTGCCGGACAATAACGAATAAGACAGCGCTTTATCTTCACCATCTTGTAGTTTACCGAAGGATAGCTTGTCATTGCTAAGACCAATGTTGCTCTGCACGATCTCACTGTCAGAACTGTTCAGCAAGCTGATACTCGGCGAAGTAATAACATAAACCTGATAGAGAATAATGCTGAAAGCAAAGGCGTAGCAGAGTCCTTTCAAAAACATATCCACCCCCGGCTATGCTGGTTGTGGCAGGATAAAGAAAATCGGTGATTTGCCATGTTTTCAATCCGTGAAATCTGGTGAATGAGGTAACCAACATCCATGTTACTTCATTAATATTGCAGTGATTGTCCAATAAAGCAAGCTGTCAGAACCAATCCGACTAACAAATCCAGCCTCCTTGCAGTAATGACCTCGTCTGCAGTACAGACTATGAATGTGTAATACGCCTTATAACAGCCCTTTAAGGGGAGTGGCAGTCGTGCAACCAGGCATGACTTGTTGCGATGAGCACCTCACCAGTTGGCGGCATAGTCAGAGTATGTTAAGTAAAATTAACTTAGCGTAACTGGATTAGCGTGCGCGTTGCAGGCGCTGTTTCAGGTATTGCAGGCGGGGAAGCAAAATCAGCAAGGCGATTGCCCAGTATATTACCGGTTCCTGCAGACCGGTTTTCCGTGACCAGCTAAAGTGTAACAGCGCCAGAAAAACAACAAAATAGATAGTGTTATGCAGGGGTTGCCAGCGTTTACCAAGACGCTGCCTGACTTTATTTGGCGAGGTAATGGTTAATGCGGCCAGCAATAATAAGGCTACCATGCCTACGGTAATGTACGGGCGTTTAACAATCTCACCCACCACCAACGACCAGTCAAACTGCAGCTCAAAACTGATATACGTCAGCAAATGAATAACTGCGTAAACGAATACATAAATCCCCAGCATCCGTCTGAAACGCATTAACACCGGGGCAGGCAGGTATCGGGCAGCCGGGCTGATAAGCAGAGTTATCAGCAGCAGGTTTAAGGCGCCGATACCGGTAAAATGAATCAGCGCTTTAACCGGATCTGCCCCCAGGTTATCGGTGACCCCCAGATAGAAAGTGAAAATCACCCAGCCGAGGATCAACAGGTGCAATAAGGTTTTGCTCAGCGTGATTTGCCAGGCAGACAGTCTTAACGGTTTATTCAGTAACTTCATCAAATACTAATAGTAGCGGGTGAGATCCATGTTGGTGTACAACGGAGCGACTTCCTGATAACCATTGAACATCTCGGTATCGATACGGTTCTGTGAAAACAGGCCGCCTTTGGTGATCCGCCGTTCACTGGCCTGACTCCAGCGTGGGTGGGCCACATTCGGATTCACATTGGCATAAAAGCCATACTCGTGGGCTGCCAGGCGATTCCAGGTCGTTGGCGGCTCCTGGTCGGTCAGGGTAATACGTACGACTGACTTTATGCTTTTAAAGCCATACTTCCATGGCACTACCAGCCGAATTGGCGCGCCGTTCTGCGGTGGCAGGGTTTTACCGTACACGCCAACCGACATCAG
>CATMRP010000076.1 GCA_950073835.1 uncultured Alteromonadaceae bacterium | reverse complement strand
TGCACCAGACCAAAACCGAATACCAGCATAAACCGCCAAACCGGATGAGGCTTAAATAACAGGTTTTCAATCGCAATCCAGGCAATCGACAGCGCAATAACAGGCTCTATAATATGCCCGCTCACCACAATAGCGCCATAAGTCGCCAGGCCAAGCGTTACCGTATGGGCCAGGGTAAACCCGGTGATCAGCATCGCCAGTTGACGCAGTGACGCCACGCCTAAAAACAGTCCCAGTACAAACAGCGCATGATCCCAACCGTAAGGCACAATGTGCAGCATGCCCTGTTTAAGGTAATTTGCCCATAGCTTTACATCAGCGCTCGCCAGCCCCTCTGCCGATGGCTGCGCGGTAAAATAAAAAGCCGGACTGGCCTGATTACGCACCAGCCAGCGACTTAAAGTAACCTGCTCACTGTTATAACTAATAGTCAGTGCAATGGGCTCTTCAAATTTAAACCCATCGCTGAACTCAGCAACCAGAGCACTTTGGGTAAAATTATCAGGCAGATCCAGAAGAAACACAAAACGGGTCATGGGCCAGGCGAGCCCCGAGGTAAAATCCTCGGCTGGCGCATCCGGCCAGTTTACAGCGCTGAACTGCCAGCTCAGCTGTTTGTTGTCCAGGGTAAACCGGCTCGCTTGCTCAAGCCCGGCTATCAGCTGTGCAAAGCGAGCCGACTGTTGCGGCTCACTAGCCTGGGTTAAAGCGTAGTAAGCTTCCCCGCCCTCCATGGCCTTGGTTAAATCCACCTCCATGGTCACCACGGCCTGACCTTCGTCACTAACGGTAATGTTAATCCGGGTCATATTAAGTAAGTGAGCCTGTGCTACTCCGGGCAGGCAGAGCAACATCAGTAACACCCTTAGCATACCAGTCATAATGGTCCTTGCTTACCAGATGATCGCATGGGTATTGCCGGTGGTTACGTCCACCAGACCGCCCGGGTTCCCTTCATAAGGCGCTACCAGTTGCCACTTCCAGGGGGCTGCGGTTAAAAAGGCAAAGCGCATTCTTTCCGGTAATCCACTGGCATTGATCCAAGCCATTTTATCGGCCTGATGATGAAGGTTTTCCATTTCTGCCGCGACTTCATTTACCGGTCGGGCGGTCATTAAGCCTCCGATGTCCAGGCGCACCGTGGCAACCACTTTACCATCGTTTACCAGCGCCCAGCCGCCGCCCATATTGGCTACGGTGTTGGCCGCCAGTGCCATGGCGTAATCGTCGTTACCCATAGCCCAGATATTGTGCAGGTCGTGAGACTGCGAACTGGCCAGCGCCGAGCCCGGCGTTTTCGGCCCGGCGTTTTGCCAAATCATTTTCGACACTGCCGCCGTACCGTGATAGCGGTCGACGACTGCCACTTTAATCAGACCAGCCTCCGGATCGGCTTTTACTGTGCCATCTTCAGCCACCGGCAGCTCTTTGGTGATAAACTCGGGCTCAAACCAGAATGGCTCCAGAATGGCGGCATTTACCGTTTCACGGCCATCTGGCGCTTTTATCACAAAATCTGCCGCCATCAGTTCCCGCCCCACATTCATGGTATCCGTTGCCCATTGCGGGTAATCTATTTCGGGGATGGGTAACAGATATTCGCCGTTATCAGCCGCTAGCTGGCCATTGGCATATACTCGCTCAATCGCCACAGTTTGCGGATCGGATAACAGCACAACATCAGCATAACGGCCGGGGGCCAGAGCACCAACCAGGTGGTCAATATTAAAATGACGCGCCGTATTATAGCTGCCTAACTGATAGGCAATTTCAACTGGCACGCCAAGCTCAATGGCGCTGCGAATATTGTAATCCATCGAGCCCAGCTGCAAGGTGGCAAACACATCGCGATCGTCGGTGGTTACCGAAATATTGCTCCAGTCTTTAAGGCCAATTTCCAGTAATTTCGGGAAAAACGAGTCCATGCCCGCGTGTTTAATTTCTAAAAAGACACCGCGCCGTAATTTTTCTAAGCCTTCGTCGGCCAGTCGTACCTCGTGATCGGAAGCCAGTCCAGCCGCGGCAAAAGCACTGATATCAGTCTGAGAAGTCAGGTTCATGCCATGACCTTCCACTACACCACGGTAGTCATAGGTTGCTTCAATCATCTCCCAGATACGCTGGTGACCACCGTTGTCGGCATTGATGACTGCCGACCAGTCCATCACTTCACCGAGCGCAACCACTCGCGGATCATAGGTTAAGAAGTCCCGCATCTCGTTGTAACCGTAGTAACCACCACCTGATTCATACACCGTTGGTGGCGTTGCCGAACCGATCGCCGGGAAAATTTTCAGCGTGCTGCCTCTGCGTTCTGCCTCGAGCCAGAACTCGGCGTTACGATTACCTACCACATTGGAAATTTCGTGGGATCCTTCTACGGTCCAGGTGTTGCCCTGAGGGATCACCAGCGCCGCTTCATACTCCGGTGTAAGATAAGAGCTTTCAATGTGTTTGTGTGACTCGCCAAACCCCGGTACGGCCCACAGCCCCTTGGCATCATAAGCTTCTTGAGTTTCACCCGGCCAGGTGCCAGCATCCCCTACCCAGGCGATACGGTTATGTGCAATCACGATATCCTGGGCGGGCAACCACTCCTGGGTAAACACATTAAGTAGTGTTACGTTTTGGATAACCAGTTCGGCTTTTTCCCGACCAAGGGCAACCTGCGTTAACGCCTGACGAGTTTTCACTTCCTCTTTAAAAACATGAGGTTTAACCGACGTATCGATATCTGCCACAGCGTGCTGCTTAACATCACTCTGGGGTGAGCAGGCGCCAAGCAGAACACTGATAAACAGCGTTACAGCACAACGAAATCGGGTGGCAGACATAACAATACTCCTTTAAGTTTACTATAGAGGGGGCAGCGAATCGCAGTCACCGAATGCGAACGTTGGTGTTTATTGGCAAGGCGAACTGCAATTAAGGTGCCATAACCTGACCAAATGGTCAGTAACAGGCCACACGGTTAACCCCCATCCTTAGTGCTGGTTGTTAACAACGGAAATGGCACGAATGTGCACTATTATTGACCACCAGTGCACAACCGAATGGCGAAAATTTGGCGGCCAGGCAATCTCTACACGCGGGTTTTACGTATAGCTCAACATGAAAAACCAAGCCGCCATTCAGCCCCTATGACAACATCGGTACCGCCCAAGCTCACTGTGGTGTGGTTTAAGCGCGACCTGCGCTTGCAGGATCACGAACCGCTTCATCATGCAGTAACCGTTGCTACCGAAAAGGGCTACCCGGTATTGCCACTGTACCTTTTTGAGCCGGATATCATGGCTGACTCACACCACTCAGAGCGGCACTGGCGGTTTGTCTGGCAAAGTCTGCTGGTTATGCAACGCACGTTGCAGGCTGCCGGGGGCGAACTGCATGTCAGCTACGATAACGCCGTTGTATTTTTTCGCCGGCTGATAGCGGCGCTTCCGCACATCGAAGTGGTCAGTTATGCCGAAACCGGCCTGCATTGTACCTTTGAGCGGGATAAGCAACTCAGCGCACTGTTTAAACAACACAACGTTCACTGGCGGGAATTTCCCTATGCCGGGGTGCAGCGCGGTATTACTCATCGCCGCACCTGGCATCAGCGCTGGCAACAAGTGATGGCCCAACCTGCTACATCAACTGATCTACATCACCCACACTGGTACATTAATAAATCTCTGGTTAAGCGCGTACCCGGCGACATTGCCTCACGTTTGCATCAGCCCGACGATAGCAAGCAGCCCGGCGGCGAGCACCACGCGCATAAACTGTTAGCAAGTTTCCTGACAGACCGGCATACTCATTATCACCGCCACATTTCCAGCCCGCTGGCCAGCTTTAATAGCTGCTCACGGCTGTCTCCTTACCTCGCCTGGGGTAATATTAGTCTGCGCCAGGTTTATCAGGCTCTGAACAGCGCTGGCAGCAAACGCCCGCGGTCATTAAGCGCTTTTGCGTCGCGATTACACTGGCATTGCCATTTTATTCAGAAATTCGAAACTGAGTGCGAACAGGAGTTTCGTACGGTTAATCGTGCCTATAAGCACTTTCCTTATCGCGATGATAACAAAGTTGAAGCGGATCTGGCGGCATGGAAATCTGGTACCACCGGCATTCCCATGGTAGATGCCTGTATGCGCTGTGTTAATCGCACTGGTTATTTAAATTTTCGCATGCGTGCCATGCTGGTGAGCTTTTTAACCCATTACCTGCTGATCGACTGGCGGCTGGGCGTGCGCCATCTGGCCCGTCAGTTTCTCGATTTTGAGCCGGGCATTCATTACCCGCAGTTTCAGATGCAGGCGGGCGTAACCGGCACCAATACCCTGCGTATTTATAACCCGGTAAAACAGGCAGAAGATAACGATCCCGACGGCCGCTTTATTCGCCAATGGGTTCCGGAAATTGCCCATCTGCCCAACGAGGAACTGTTTGCGCCCTGGCTGATCCCCCCACTCACCCATATGGCAATGGAACAACCGGTACCAGAGCGCTATCTGCACCCTGTTGCGCAACCAGATGAAGCCATTGCCCGACACCGGGATTTGTTATGGAATTGGCGAAAAAGAGATGATGTAAAACGGGAAGCAAGACGTATCCTTCACCGCCACTCTATACCTGCCAGCCAGATGAAACCTACTCGCTAACTAAGATGCTGGCGTGGAGCTGCGACTGATCGCATTGGCTCAGGGTCAGTCTGGCTGGCGCTAACTCAATGCCCAGCGGTGCTGCGCGACTAAGCAGTTCCATGCCCAGGATGTTATGCTCATTGTTCATAACAGCCACACTTACATTGGTAAACTGACAATCGTCACTAAGGCTTAGCAGCGGCACATTATAGAGTTTTACCTTATGCTGACGGCCATTCGCCAGTCTGGCGATGACCAGGCCATCTTCAGTGACCTGCTGAGTTTGTTTGATGCGGGCAAAGGTTGCCTTATTGAGTACGGTAAGCGAGGAGCCCGTATCAATTAAAAACAGCGTCTCAGACTCGTTATCCACCTGACTCTGCAGATAAAGCGTGCCACCTTCACTGGTAGTCAGTGCAAAGCTGTTAGCCTGGACTGCAGTGACCAGCGCAAAATTGGTACTTACCAGCACTGCCAGAGCGGCAAACAGGATTTTGACTGGTTTAACAAACATAAGCATTCTCACTCACTGACTGATTCAGGACTCACCGAGGTAAGTTCCTCTTTTCGAGACTCAGTGAGTAGTCAGCAAGTTAAGCACCAAAACCTAGGTGATTGTTTTCAATGGTATGCACTCAGCTATACCGCTGCCAACGCACAAAATAGGTGCCACACCGCACCACAATATAACAATTTAACCCAAACCTTATCACCAAATATAGCGTAACCATTAATATTGATAGTTATTTGCTATCACGAGATGGTATTACTTTTTATGAAAGGCTTAATTACACTCGTATTGCCTATAAAAAATGCTAAAACTGTTTTAAATCTTCAAGGACACTACAATGAAATTATCAATTTTGCCTTTAGTGGCTGTTTCCTGCTTGTCATTTGCCCACATTTCGGCCCAGGCTGCACCAGAAATGAACAATGCCGATACCACCATGGTGGTTGAACGCTCTGGTAAACCGCCTTTTAAGCGTACCTTTGTACAAGCCCGCACTGTTGACGTGGCCCAGTTTGAAACCAGCGCACAGTGTGAAGACGTAAAAACCGTTACAATGCGCGGCAAGCCGCCGTTTAAACGCTCTACCGAATGCGTACGTGTAGTTGACGTTGCACAGTTTGAAGTCGGCTCAGAACAGCCAACCACTGACTTTAGCGGTAAGCCACCATTTAAACGTCACTAAACCACTTTATGCTACATCCCCGGGCCTGCTGTTCGCCCGGGGGATCTAAAAAACGCTTTTGCTCTGCGCCCGCCCCTTTATTCGTTTATACCGATTAATCAATAGAATTTATTTCATCAATCAAACAGGTTCAGGTACGGTACATTAGTGGCAATACTAAACTCATTGGAATTGCATTATGAAGCGTGCCCTCGTTGTAGAAGGAGGCGCCATGCGTGGTATCTTTGCCGCTGGCGTTCTCGACAGTTTTCAACAACATCAGTACTACCCTTTTGATTTGGTAGTGGGGGTATCGGCTGGGGCCACCAATGCCGCTGGCTACCTGGTAGGCAATGCCGAACGCAACCGCCGTATCATTTTACGTATGGCCACTCAACGGGATTTTTTTAATCCGCTGCGATTTGTTCTTAAAGGCCATATGACCGACGTAAAATGGCTGTGGTGTGAATCCCGCGAGCGCTACCCTCTCAACGTGGAAGCACTGAACCAGCAAGTACCGCTACAGGTGGCCATAACCAATATGCATACCGGTCGCGCCGAGTATCATCGGGCAACGGCAGAAAACATCGATGAACTGATGGAAGCTACCTGCGCCCTGCCGCTGGTTTACCGTACACCGCCACAACTGGAGGATGATTTTTATGTGGATGGCGGCGTAGCCGACGCGATCCCGGTACAACATGCTTATCAACAAGGCTGTCGCGACATTACGGTTATTTTGTCACAGTCCTGGGGCTATCAGAAACCCGAAGAAAAATCCCCGTGGATGACCGACAAGATGTTTGCCGATTACCCAGCCCTGATCAATACAATCCACCAGCGCAGCGCCACCTATAACGACACCCTGAAGTTTATTGCTAATCCGCCAGCCGATTGCAAAATACAAGTAATCGCGCCGCCGGCTGATTTTCCGGTAAAACGCCTGACCATGAATAAAGCCAGGCTGATAAAAGGTTATCGAATGGGCCGCCAGTGTGCCCAGCAGTATTTCAGTCAGTATACCCGGGCAGCTTAAGCGAGCTGACTGATGGCATATTCAATAGTAAACAGTACACCGCCAATCAGGCCACCAACCAGGGTGCCGTTGATGCGCACTTTCTGCAGGTCCTTACCGATATTTAACTCAATCTGACGCGCCATGTCGGTGGCGTCCCAGCTTTCAATGGTGCGGCGGATATGATCGGTAAGAAAACCGGCCAGTTCCGGGGCGATATAACGGGCAGCTACGCCAATGTGGTGATTTACTGCCGTTTGTAAGTCTTTATCGGCCAACAATCTCGCACCACTGTCGCTGAATAACCGGCTCAGTCGGTTTACTACCTGACCGTCGGCGTTGGCCAGATCCTCGCTTAACCATTGATGAATATCCTGCCAGATGCGCTGCAGGTAATTGTGAAGAGCCTCGCTTTCCAGTAGCCGGTTACGGAAATCTTCGAGTTTTTGCTGCGCAACCGGGTCCGTTTCCAACCCATCAATAAAACGGGTGATTTGTTCGTTTAACGCCTGCCGAACAGGATGCGCCGGATCGTTATTTATATCCTGCAGAGTGTGGCTAACGGCACTAACAGCAATTGACGCTCCCTGCTCACTTAACCAGCCTGACGGCAATATTTTTTCCAGCCGGCGATACTCGGTTTTCAGCCAGATATTGAGCTTATCGGCAATAAGCGCCTGGGTTTCCTCGCTTTGTAGTGCACCAGCCAACTTATCGATGAGCTTATCCACAAGCTGTTGGTGACGGTTATCCCTGGTCATTACTCTTAGGGAGCCTGCCAGCAGGGCCGCCATTGGGATTTTGCGCAAGCCACGGTCTACCGAGCGGCGCAGAGCTTGCTGAATGGGCGTGTCATCAATCACATTTAATAAACCGGTAAGGCTGTCGGCCACATAATGGGCAAGGCGTGTTGCATTTTTACTTTGCGATAACCACAGGCCCATGGCTTTTGCCGGAGAACTGCGTGCCACCAGGGACTCTATAGCCTGTTCATGAAAGAATTTTTCCTTCACAAACTCTGCCAGGTTAGCGGCTATCGTGCGCTGATTGCGGGCGACTATATTGGTATGGGGGATCGGCTTAAAGGCCGGGATAGGACGAAATAACGCGCTAACCGCAAACCAGTCAGCCAGCCCCCCTACCAGTGCAGCTTCGGCCATCATTTTAATTAAGCCCAGAGCAGTATGGTTACTCAGCGATGGTTGTAAGGTTTGCCACACACTGATGCAGATAAACAGGCCCGCCGCGCCCAGTAACCAAAGTCCGGCCTGTCGTTTAGCCCGGCTCAATTGTCGCGCTTTATCCATAAATTCCATCTCTGTTCAGGGTCAGTTGCTGGTAGTGATGTATAGGCAAATAGCCGTTAAGCAAGGGATAGCACACTGATCCCCACCATTTATTTATATTTTTAAATTTTATAGAAATTTATTTTTATCATTTTGCATCCGGTTCGGTAACTCGCTCGTTTGGCTAATGACGGCTGCTTTAAATCACCCTGCAGTATGGCAGTCATACTCATTACAAGGAGATACGGAAAATGAATACAAAATATCATTGGAGCTTAGGCCCGTCGATCATCGCCCTGTCACTCACGCTGGCACTTGGCGGCTGCGTGGATGACGGTGATACCGGTCCTGCAGGCCCGGCTGGAATGGATGGCGCCGATGGCGCGGATGGTAGTGATGGCAGCGATGGCGCACCGGGATTACCCCAGGGCGTATTCTTAATTGCCAACAACGGCGATTCAAATCGCGGCACCCTCACCCGGGCCGACCAGAATGCGGCCATGTTAAGCCAGTTCACCAGTGGTAATAATGAAGGGGTAATGCTGGATAGCACGGGTAACCTGTTTCAGGCTGGTGACAGCAGTACCGGTAGCTTACGAACGGTGTGCCGAATGACATCCCGCTCCGGCGGCATGTATATGCCTGCTTATGACAAAGACATCACCGGGGCCAACACCGGCCTGACCAACCCTAAAGGCATTCATCTTGCCGAGCACAGCGGCATGGTGTTTGTGGCGGATTTTAATGGCATGCGGATCAGCATTTTTGGCAGTCAGGCAGCAGGCAATGTAACGCCGGTTGCAGAAATTCCGCTGTCGGCCAAACCATGGGATGTCACGGTAGATGAAGCTAACGACCGAATGTATGTGGCTCTCACCGACGGTACTGTAGCTGTTTATGATAATGTCATGGGGTCCGATTTTGCGCCGACAGTCATGCGTTCTATTGTACCGGCAGATGCCGATGGCAATCAGCTCTCGGTTAACCTGCACGGTATTGTTTATGACGCCGGTAGCGATCGTCTGGTCGTTTCTGATGTGGGCGATGCGGCCGTGGCCGATGATGGCCAGCTGTTTGTGATCGATAATGCCGCCATGGCAGATGGTAATACAGTACCTGTCCGTCAGGTTGGCGGCCCGATGTCGTTGCTGGGTAACCCGGTAGACATTATTCTTACGGGCACCACTTTGCGTGTGGCAGAAAAATCGAACGATGCCATTCTCTTCTTCACTAACATTTTCGATGGGCCGGATGGCGACATGGCCCCCACCCTTGCAACCACTACCAGTAAGCCAGAGTCACTGGCTCAGGTGATGCCGGCGATGGTCTCTGTGGATGCATCAGATAACGCGCTCACCGCCACCACTATCAATGGCATTGTGGTATCGAGTAATCCTTCTGCCGCAGGCCCGACAACCGGGCAAATCTCTCGTTACAGTGCAGTACTCAGCAGTCCCCTTGGCAGCTTTGATGCGGACATGAGCATTGAAAGCGTTACCATTGACGCCTTAGGCGATGGCGCTGTTACCTTTGATGATGTCGATTCTGCCATGGGTGGCGTACTCATCATCAACCGCCTGGCCAGCATGCGGGATGACGACAGTTACACAATGTCTCAGGATCACATGATTATGGGCGCCAATACCGGCTTGGTCACGCCAAAGGGGGTGGATGTATCCTCTGCACACGGACTGGTTTTTGTGGCTGAGTTCAATCCGGATACGCCAGCGGTGCAGGTATTTTCTTCTTGCGCGTCCGGTGATGTAGCGCCACTGCTCTCATTGGTTGCCAGTAACGATGCGCGCCCATGGGACGTTGACTACGATGCTGCCACCGACCGGGTCTTCGTAGCTCTGACTAACGGTACCGTAGCGGTTTTTGACGAAGTCACCCGTAAACTCATGTCGGGCATGACAACGATAAGCGGTGAAGACCGTTTAATTACACCAGCCATGAACGGAACAGCAATCGCTGCGCCAACCAACATTCATGGCATAGACTACGATCCGCAGTCTGACAGCCTGGTGATTTCTGACGTGGGCAGCGCCGCCAGTGCCACCGACGGCAAACTCTACGTTATTCCGGCAGCCGGTATAGCGAATGGCTTAGCGGATATGAGCGTAATGATTGCAGGCCCGAACTCGATGTTGGGTAACCCGGTAGATCTAATGCTGAGCAATGGCCATGTGTATGTTGCGGAGAAGTCGAATAACGTGATCATGCGCTTTGATAATATTCTCAATAACGCCAGTGGCGATATCGCCGCGGATTACAGCATGAGTTACACCGCGCCGGAATCGGTAGTCGTTGTGGTGCCAGTTAACTAATCTAACAGGCAGTTACCAAAGCGCCCAATCCCGGGCGCTTTTTTATTCCTACTGGTGGGTTATCGGTACAACTCCACCACGCCGTTTTTACCCACGCCTATACAGCCCTTCTCAGCCTGACAGGCCAAGCTCCAGATATTACTTTGGCTGACTATCTGCCACTTTTCGGCGCCAGGTTTTAATACTGCCACGCCCTGAGGATTACTCACCCAATACTCAACTCCTTCGGTTGTCGCCAGCAAAGCTGAGCCATATACAGCGCCTTTTAGAGGTAATTCAGGTAATGCCTGCCAGGTTTCACTATCAATGAAATATTGCCAGGCACTGGCTGGCTCACCGGCGAGCTTTAGACTACCGCCACTGACAAACACAGTGTCTGTTGTTGCCTGTACCGAGAAAATTCCACCAGCCTCGCCGCCGGCAATCGGGCTTTCAATACTTTGCCACTGGTTACCCTCAAGCAATAATAGCCGCGGAGTATCGCCATTGCCGGTACCAATCACAATTCCCCTGCCGGGTGCGTCATTCAGGCAGGTACCGCTGGAGGCAAACCCGCCCTCTGATGACTGGGCTTTGATGGGCAGAGACTGTCTTTGCCAGTTTAGCCCGCCATCGGTGGTGGCCAGCACAAACAAGCCCTGCTCATCGGAATCGCCATATAACCAGCCCATGGTGAGCGAGGTCATATAAAAGCAGTCGTAAAAGGTGCTTTGCTGCTGCCCCTGTGACACCTGCTGCCAGTGCTTGCCGTTATCATCACTGATAAACATGCCCGAATCCGGCCCTTCCCCGGCACTCATGACCATCAGGCGGCCGTTACCGAGACGTTGATTATCACGAAACTGCCAGCTTTCTGAGCCGGTTGGAACGGGTATCTGCTGCCAGCTTGCGCCATCATCGCCAGACAAATAAATCCCACCAGAGGTACCGGAAGCTACTGCGTAATTATCCTGCCAGGTGACAGCCTGAAACGAGACATTTTCATCTAACTGATGAACGGTTACACCGGCTCTGGCCACTGGCAACAGACTGGCATAAACCAAAACAGACAAGAGGAGTGTTTTCATAAGCGGGGCAGAAATCCTTGGTTAAATTTGCTAACATTAAAATTATCATACAATTACAAAAAGCATTCTATGGCAAAGCCAAAACCCATAATAGAAATAGTCACTTATGGTATTCACACCAAGTGGGATGCCGACGCCAAAGCATTACCCAAAATTAAGACGTTCACCAATCATATTCCATTGGAGCTGGATATAGAATTTGGCTTTATTGTTAACATAAAACGGGCCAAGAATCAGCAGGTTCGCTATTGCATTTATCATCCAGATATTCCCGACGATGACGGTGTGCCCATGCCGCCCTTCGACGGCGAGGAATATATTCGCTCCAATGACTGGGATTTCTATCTGGGCGATACACTGTGGGAACCGCTGAGCAACAAAGTGGGCGACTGGCGAATGACTCTGGAGCTGAATGGCCGGATCATTGCGGATAAAACCTTTACCGTCGAAGACGACCTGCCATACGACGGCGCGCAGTTCTGGCAACGGGGTAAACCTAAACTTCGGCGCTAAACCGGCTGGGGTGGCTTGCCATGTTTTCGGGCAATTTGCACCGTTGTGACACATCCGGCTGGCCACCAGGAATAACAATCTCTGTTTAAACAATCGGTTAGATTTTTTCCGTCAGGGAATAATCCTTGCAAAACCTACCTGAATGATCTCCACAAAAACCCGATGAATACCATCTGACAAGAATACGGAGTGTGTATGCAAGCATTTATCGAAGGTATGCCAAAGGCAGAGTTACATGTTCATATAGAGGGCACGCTGGAACCCGAACTGAGCTTTGCGCTGGCGAAGAAAAATAACATAGAACTCCCCTACGATACCCCTGAAGCACTGATCGCTGCTTACGACTTTCACGACTTACCCTCTTTTCTGAAAATTTATTATGCCGGAATGAGCGTGTTGATTGATGAAGACGATTTTTACCAGCTAACCTGGGATTACCTGAAAAAAGCCGCGTCGCAGAATGTGGTGTATACCGAAATATTCTTTGATCCCCAGGGCCACACCAGTCGTGGCGTTAGTTTTGACACGGTAATCACCGGGATCAGAAAAGCGCAGACAGCGGCAGAGGAAAAACTGGGGATCCGCAGCCAGCTCATTATGTGCTTTTTGCGCGATATGTCGGCCGAAAGTGCCATGGAACATCTAGTGATGGCCAAGCCTTACCTCGGTTGGCTGGTTGGAGTGGGTCTTGACTCCGATGAGCACAACAACCCACCGGTAAAATTTCGTGAAGTGTTTAAGCTGGCCAAAGAATGGGGCCTCAAGCTCACCATGCATTGTGATGTGAACCAGAAAAACACGCTGGAACATATTCGCCAGGTCATCGAAATTATCGGCGTGGACCGCATTGATCACGGGGTTAACTCGCTGGAATCTGATGCCCTTTGCGAACTGATAAAAAGTCACAAACTGGGACTCACTGTGTGTCCGGTATCCAATCAGTTTGTGGTGCAATCGTTAACCTCCAACGAAATTCGCCAGATGCTCGATAAAGGCATGCTGGCTACCATCAACTCCGATGATCCGGCTTATTTTCGCGCTTATATGAACGAAAACCTACTTGCATTGCAGCAAGAAGGCGACTTTAGCCGCGAAGATCTGAAAACGTTGATGGCCAACGCCTTTACCGTAACCTGGTTACCCGAAGACGATAAGCAGGTCTATCTGGATCAGCTCAACGCGTATTGTTAAAGACGACCAGCAGTGACCATCCCTAAAGCAATTTATTATTGAAGAATAACGCTGGAATTCATTAGTCGATGGCTTTAGGGTACTGACCCATTGAATTCGTCTTCTTCAGTCACCTTATGTGACCTCTGTTCAAGGAGTTATCATGAACCTGCCTTCCCCCTATTTACTTTTTATCGGCAATGCTACGGATCCGCTCAGCATCAAAATGGCTAAGAGCGCAGCGGACTGGAGCCCAGACATGTGCGTGGGCGAATATTCCCTGCCGGGCTGTAGTGTGACCACCGGCCTGCCAGCCATGACCATAGAAGAAGGTGCGCAACAAGGCGCCAAAGCGTTTGTACTGGGTTTTGCCAACAGCGGCGGTGTGCTCGACCCGTCGCTGATAGCCTCTATTATCACCGCTCTGGAGGCAGGCATGGACATTATCAACGGCCTGCATGATAAACTGGCTGATATTCCTGAAGTAGCCGAGAAAGCTCAGGCTCTCGGTAGGCGCCTGATAGATATTCGCCACCCCACCACTAAATTTAAAACCGGCACCGGCGTAAAACGCCCGGGAAAACGACTGCTTACCGTGGGTACCGATTGTTCGGTGGGTAAAATGTACACCACCCTGAGCCTTGCGCGAGGCATGCAAAGTCAGGGCATGAAAGCCACCTTCCGGGCCACGGGCCAGAGCGGTATTCTGGTTGCCGGTGAAGGCGTAGCCGTAGATTGCGTGGTCTCTGATTTTATTTCCGGCAGTGTCGAAGCACTTTGCCCGGCCAATGACGATGATCATTGGGATTTAATTGAAGGTCAGGGTTCGCTGTATCATCCGGCCTTCGCAGGCGTTAGCTTAGGACTGTTACACGGCTCGCAACCCGATGCACTGGTTATCTGCCACGCATTAAACCGTGACCACATGCGCGCCCTGCCCGGCCGCCCGCTACCCAGTCTTGAACAGGTAATTGAAATGAATCTCACCGCCGCGCGGATCACTAACCCTGATGTGAAGGTTATTGGCGTATCGGTAAACACGTCTTCGGTCAGCGAAGATGAGGCCCTGGCTTATTGCAAGAGCGTCACCGACCAGCTTGGCCTGCCTTGTGTCGACCCGATCCGCCACGGCGTTGGCGCGTTAGTGGAGGCATTGGAATGAGTCTGAGCTTTAAAGCGTTTACAGAGTCTTTTCCGCTGGCCCGGGAGTTTCGCATTTCTCGAGGCGCAAAAACCCAGGCCGATGTGATCACCGTTCTGGTGAGCGACGGCCATTATTATGGCTGGGGCGAATCCGTCCCTTATGCCCGCTATAACGAGTCTATTGATTCAGTGTTAGCGCAACTCGAAGAAATAAAGGGCGCGTTTGCCAGCGTCTGTGACACCGAGGATTTACTCACCCTGCTGCCTGCGGGTTCTGCACGCAATGCACTGGACGCAGCACTGTGGGATTTAAAAGCCAAGATAAAGGGTAAATCGGTGGCCAGCCTGGCTAATCTGCGCGCGGTACAGCGTTGTTATACAGCGCAAACTCTCAGTATTGATACGCCCGAGGGCATGAAAAACCAGGCACTGGACATTAAAAATGCGCCGCTGATTAAAATAAAGCTGGATGAACATCAGGTGCTTGAACGTCTGGCTGCCATCCACGAAGCCTCACCCCAAAGCCGGTTGATTGTAGATGCCAACGAGGGCTGGCAGGTAGCGATGCTGAATGAATTGCTGCCCGACATGGCGAAACTCGGTGTTGCACTGATAGAACAACCGGTACCTGCCGAAGCCGATGAGCAACTGGCGGGGCTTAACAGCCCGGTCATCCTGTGTGCCGATGAATCCTGTCATGTGAGTGCAGATATAGAGCGTCTGGCAAAGTACTATCAGGCGGTCAATATTAAACTGGATAAAACCGGCGGCTTAACCGAAGCTATTCGCGCTTACCACGCGGCTAAAGAGCACAACCTGCAGATTATGATTGGTTGTATGGTAGGCTCATCGCTGGCTATGGCGCCAGCCTATGGCCTGTGCGCGGATGTTCAGTTTGTCGACTTAGACGGGCCGCTACTGGTTGCTCAGGACCGTGCCGATGGCTTTACCTTCGATCAGGGCCGCATGACTCAACCAGAGCCCTTTTTGTGGGGCTTGCCGGGGCAATACGGCCAACAAGGTCTTGCCCGCCTCTGGAACGAACTGCCGGATTAAAGCTGACGTCCGGCCAGCTCGGTTAAAATATGCCATTCGCTTTCTAAAACCGGCATTACAGACAAGCGATGGCCTTTTTTCACCAGTCCCAATTCGGTAATTTGCGGGCAGTCTTTAATCACACTCAGCGGCAGCACGCGGGCAAACTTGCTCACGTACTTTACATCCACACTGTACCAGCGCGGTTTATCAGGCGTTGCTTTCGGATCGTAATAGTCCGACTCGGGATCAAACTGGGTTGCATCGGGATAACCGGCTTTAACTACCTCGGCGATACCTGCAATACCTACCGTTTTACAACTGGAGTGATAAAAAAACACCTTATCCCCCACGCCAACCTCATCGCGCAGGAAATTACGCGCCTGATAGTTACGCACGCCGTCCCAGGGCTCGGTATGGTCAGGTCGTTGAGCCAGGTGGTCGATACCAAACACGTCCGGTTCTGATTTAAACAGCCAGTAGCGCATAAATGCTTCTCCGTAGTTATCCGGCGCAGAGTATAAGTCACCGAGAAGCACAATTCAGCCCTTGAGAAAGGGAAAAAGCGCACAACATATAAGAAATAGCTTATAGGAGTAAAATCATGAGTGCTATTCATATTGTTTGCCCCCACTGTCAGGGGCTCAACCGCAGTCCGGCTGAACGTTTAAGTGACAACCCGGTATGTGGCAAGTGTAAGCAGGGCCTGTTACCCGCCCACCCGGTCGATTTAAAACAGGCAGATTTTGCGCGCTTTATCGAAAAATCAGACCTGCCGGTGATTGTGGATTTTTGGGCCGACTGGTGTGGCCCCTGTAAAATGATGGCTCCTGCCTTTGCCCAGGCTGCTCAACAGTTACAAGGTAAAGTCATCTTTGCCAAGGTCGATACCGAATCTAACCCCATGTTAAGTCAGCAATTTGCTATTCGTAGCATTCCCAGCCTGTTAGTGTTTAAACAAGGTCGTGAAGTCAATCGTCAGGCCGGTGCTATGCCCGCCGGACAGCTTATCCAGTGGGCACAACAGGTAATTCGTTAACCATCTGTAGAATTATTGTGCAATTTGCTTCACGGTTGTGAGCCGTAAATACTGACTTAGCTATTTTCGCCTGCGGATGTTTGCTATAATTCGGCCGTTTTCACAACCCTCTGAAGAATTCCATGCAAGCAACCATAAAAGCCGATCGCGGCCTGTTTTCTTATCCTAAATACTGGGCACACTGCTTCGGTAGCGCGCCCTTTTTACCCATGTCCCGGGCCGAAATGGACGAATTGGGCTGGGATAGCTGCGATATTATTCTGGTCACTGGCGACGCTTATGTAGATCATCCCAGTTTTGGTATGGCCATCATCGGCCGCTTGCTGGAAGCACACGGTTACCGGGTAGGTATTATTGCCCAGCCTGACTGGCAGAATAAAAACGACTTTATGAAGCTGGGCAAGCCCAACCTGTATTTTGGTGTAACTGCCGGCAACATGGACTCGATGATAAACCGCTACACTGCGGATAAAAAACTGCGCCACGACGATGCTTATACGCCCAACAACGAAGGCGGTAAACGCCCCGATCGCGCAGTCACCGTTTATTCACAGCGGTGCCGCGAAGCGTTTAAAGACGTACCAATTATTATTGGTGGTATTGAAGCCAGCCTGCGCCGTATTGCCCATTATGACTACTGGTCGGAAAAAGTACGCCGCTCAGTACTGTTTGATGCCAAGGCCGATTTACTGATGTTCGGCAATGCTGAGCGTCCACTGGTGGAAGTGACTCACCGTCTGGCCGCTGGCGAAGCCATTGGTGATATTACCGATGTGCGTGGCACCGCAATTATTGTAAAACAACCCTTGCCCGAATGGCAGGGCGTTGACTCTACGTCACTCGACCGTCCCGGCAAAATCGACCCCATTCCCAGCCCCTATATCATGGAGCCGGACTGTGAGGGCGAAAACGAAAATAAAGGCAACGAAAATAAAGACAGCCAGCCGGTAACCGAAGCGAAAGCCCAGCCAATTGTGGTGCAACCAGCCGAGCGCCGTAAACCCTGGGAACAGGTGTATGTAAAATTGCCGGCCTTTGAGGTAGTGCGCGATAACAAAACCCTGTATGCCCATGCTAACCGCATATTGCATCAGGAAACTAACCCGGGTTGCGCCCGGGCGCTGTTGCAGCGCCACGGCGATCGACACATTTGGATCAATCCGCCGGCCATGCCGCTGGAAACCGAAGAAATGGACGCGGTATTTGATTTACCCTATCAACGGGTGCCTCACCCGGCTTATGGTAAAGCAAAGATCCCGGCTTACGATATGATCCGTTTTTCGGTCAATATTATGCGTGGCTGCTTTGGCGGTTGTACGTTCTGTTCTATCACTGAACACGAAGGGCGTATAATTCAGAGCCGCTCAGAAGACTCGATTATTCGTGAAATTGAGCAGATCCGCGATACGGTACCCGGCTTCACCGGCGTTATTTCAGATCTGGGTGGTCCTACCGCTAACATGTATCGCCTGCGCTGTAAAAGCGCTAAAGCCGAAGCGACCTGTCGTCGCCCATCCTGTGTGTACCCGTCTATCTGCGCTCACATGGATACCGACCACAAACCTACTATTGATTTGTACCGTCGGGCCCGTGATTTACCCGGCATCAAGAAAATCCTGATTGCTTCAGGCGTGCGTTACGACTTAGCCATTGAAGATCCCAACTACGTTAAGGAGCTGGCCAAGCACCACGTAGGCGGTTACCTGAAAATTGCTCCCGAGCATACCGAAGATGGCCCGCTAAGCAAGATGATGAAGCCGGGTATGGGCACTTATTACCGCTTTAAAGAGTTGTTTGATAAGTATTCCAAAGAAGCGGGCAAAGAACAGTACCTGATCCCTTATTTTATTGCCTCGCACCCTGGCACCACCGATGAAGACATGCTGGCGCTGGCTATCTGGCTGAAAGAAAACCGCTTTAAGCTCGACCAGGTACAAAATTTCTATCCCTCGCCTATGGCGACAGCCACCACGCTGTATCACACCGAGGTTAACTCGCTGCGCAAAGTGAAAAAAGACAGCGAGTCCGTACCGTCGGCGAAAGGTGAAATTCACCGTCGCTTACATAAAGCCATGCTGCGTTATCACGATCCGAAAAACTTTGCACAAATTCGTAAAGCGCTGGTCAAAATGGGCCGTGAAGATCTTATCGGCCGTGGCCCGCAGCACCTTGTGCCGCCTGAGTCAGCCAGCGAAAAACGCCAGAAGGCCAGTAAGGCCCGTCGGGGCGAGCGCGCGATGACCAAACATACCGGCTTTAAAAATGCAGCGAGTCCGAACCCGCGCGGCAAAAAGCGGCCGTTTAAAGCCAAACGCAACGACCAGCAAAGTCACTGATGAATCGGGCGGGTTTCCCCGCCCTTTTTATCGATTCTTCACACCGAAACCATGACCTAAATCAAGGTAACATCGAAGCTGTCAACGTAGACTTAAGTTAGTGGAAAGGCCACTGTTAACAACCAGATAAGAGCTACTATGACTATTGAAAAACATGATCTCGTCCATGAATTCCCTGATCATCAGCACACTATTCGTCATTTAAAAATGAATGACCGCCATTTCGCCAGATTATTTGAACAATACAACGATCTCGATAGCCTTATTCACAAAATGGAAGAAGGTGCTGAGCCAACGTCAGATGATATTTTAAACGAGAAGAAAACCGAGCGCGTGCAGCTAAAAGACGCGCTGTTTACGTTTATCAAAGAAGCAGAAGCTGTTAGTTAATTCTAATAACAATACCCCCCAACCGTTCGCCGGAGTAGTTTTGCTCCGGTTTTTTATTGGTGAATAAGCATTCTCACCCGTTACCCGGCTGGTATTTTCAGATTCGAAAACAGCAAAAAACGAAGAGACGTTGCCATCCCTTCGCTTTTGCCACTTTGCTCCGATTACTTACCGGTTGTCATACTTACGCTTATCTCAACCGGCACATCACGGTTGGCGATAACGTCCTTAATTTCGATAATAGCATTTGGATAGGTGTACTTTTTCAGCAGCGTATAGGTATCGCTGGCTCCATAATAACGGGCAAAGGCAGCGAGTTGCATACCATTACAAACCAGACCGTTAGCCAATACTCTATAAGTCGACGTATTTATTTTGCTTGAGGGTGTCAGTTCTCGTACGGCCTGCCGCAGTCCGGAACGATCATCCTCAGCCGCATTTCTGCACACTGAAATAAGATCTTTCTCCAGTTCTTTGGGGTAGCCCTCGGCCATGGCGGTGCCACAAACTGCTGATAGCGATAACACCGTCAGGCTAACAGGTAAAATTTTACTCATGTTCATCATCCTTCCTACACCTGATTTTGTTT
>CATMRP010000075.1 GCA_950073835.1 uncultured Alteromonadaceae bacterium | reverse complement strand
TTTTTCTTTGGTACCATCGGGGCGCTGATTTTTACAAATCAGCGCCCTTCTACTGTATTTGCATTAACGGTGCTGGGGTTGCTAACTACCCAGCAGATTACCTTTGATCAAATTCTCGATAACTTAACCAATAAGGGCTTGATTACTCTTATTTTGTTACTATTGGTTAGTAGCGCCATTGATAAAACCGCGTTTATCAAGCGCCTTGGCCGAAAACTGGTGACCGCCAGTTTTACCAAATCCTACTGGCGACTGTTTGGCCTGACCTTTTTCTCATCGGCGTTATTGAATAACACCGCGATTGTGGCGAGCCTGATTGGCCCGGTAAAACAAAATCAGTACCACCCTGCTTCCCGACTGCTTATTCCATTATCCTATGCGGCCATTCTGGGCGGAACCGTAACGCTCATCGGTACGTCTACTAACCTGATTGTTGACAGCTTTTTACAGGAACATGGGCATCCGGGTTTTGGCTTTTTAGACTTTACCCTGTTTGGCTTAGTGGCCGGGTTAAGCTGCGGGCTGCTGATGTTTTTGCTTTCGCCACTGCTACCGGATATTGCCAGCAAACAACGAGATTTTCGGGAATACATCGTTGAGGCAGAAGTCAGTGCCGATTCAGAATTAGTAGGCAAGACCGTTGAACAGAATCATTTACGTAACCTGCCGGAACTGTTTCTGGTGGAAGTGGTTCGCCAGGGTAAACTGATTACACCGGTTAGTCCCGATCTTTCTATTCAGGCAGATGACAAACTGATTTTCTCTGGGAACGTAAAGAATCTCGATACGTTGAGTCATATAAAAGGGCTCAAAACCTTCGCCGAAACCGACGGTATTTTGCGTGAAAACCTCACCGAAGTCATCGTTTCCAACCGCGCACAAATTATTGGCCAGACCATTAAAGCACTGGGTTTCAGGGCGCTGTTTGATGCCGCCGTGGTAGCCATTCGCCGTGACGGGGAGCAGCTTTCCGGCAAGCTCGGCGAAATTAAACTGCAGGCCGGTGACTTTCTATTACTTGCCGCGGGGCCAGACTTCCACAGTCGGCACAATATCTCTAAAAACTTCTTTATTCTTTCTGAGCAGCGCATAGCACGGCCGCTGTCCACTCCTCAGGAGTGGATCACAGTAGGCGGTTTTTTATTAACCGTATTGCTGGCAGCGACTGATCTTTTGCCACTGGGTATTGGGTTATTATTTTTCGCCGCCGTATTGCTGGGCGCAAAAGTTACCTCCAATGGCGAAATAAAGCGCAACCTGCCACTCAATCTGATTGTAGTGATAGTGGGAGCGTTATCGCTGGCTACCGGACTCGAAAAGTCTGGAGTCATCGACTTAAGCACCGAGTTACTGCTACCCTATTTAGCCGATACTGACTGGCTTATGGCGCTGATTGTGGTGTACGTACTCACCCTGCTACTCACCGAGTTTGTTACCAACAACGCTGCTGCCGCACTGATGTTTCCTTTTGCCTATGGTTTAGTGGAAATCATTGGCGCGCCGTTATTGCCGTTTGCACTGGCAGTAGCCTTTGCTGCCAGTGCCAGTTTTATATCGCCTTATGGATATCAAACGAACCTGCTGGTATTTAATGCGGCCAATTACAAATTCAGTCACTTTATTCGCTTTGGTTTACCCATTTCAATAGTGTACTCATCCATCGTGATTGCATTACTCAACTGGGTTTATTTTTAACCAGGACTACGCACAACAAGGAAGTAAAATGAATTGTACAAAATGTAAATCAGGGGTATTGCAACCGAGCTTTCTGGACGGATTATTTCGCGCTCACACCTGTTCCGGTTGTGGTGGCAACTGGATCCTGGTGGAGGACTTTGTTGCCTGGAAAGAACAAAATAGCGAATTTCAGTTCGCTGCCGACCATACCGTAACTGAAGACACCGAAGATACCAAAAAAGCACTGCTGTGCCCGGTAACGGGCACAATTATGCGTAAATTTAAAATAACGGCTGGCACCGACCACCGGGTTGACTATAGCGCTCCGGTTGGTGGGATCTGGCTGGATAAAGGGGAATGGGATTTACTCAAATCCGAGCAGGTAGCCGGCACGTTAAATAACGTAGTCACCCAACACTGGCAAAAGCAAATTCAGCGCGAGAGTTCAGCCAGTAATTTGAGCGCAATCTACTCGCAAAAATTCGGTGAAGAGAACTACGAAAAAGTAAAAGCTATCCGTGCATGGCTTATCAACCAACCCAATAAAGCTGATCTGCGGGCATACCTGCTCGCCGAAGACCCCTATTCCGCGAGCAAATAATCAACGTTAGCGCTGCAAAATTTAATGGCAGCGCTCGTTGTCACCACGGAGCCATTGCACTCCGTCAAGATAGAGCTTGTCCTGCAATTGGAGTTGGATTGTATTTTGGTTACCATTGGCGTAAGTCAGATGCAAAGTCCCTGACTGACTAACACTCCCTGAAGCCTGCCAGGTGCCATGGTTACTATCATTCGCTGCGCCGCTGAACCCATCCATGCTGAATCCGCCTGAATTAAAACTGCTGGCAAAGTTGCCGTCACTGCAAAACCAGAGTTCCTGCTTTTCGCGATAACCCGAGCCAGTGTAGTACCGTGCAATGTAACGGCCTTTCATATATTCCTGCCACGACTCTTCATTTGTATCTGTCTTTGGCGCCTGTGGTTCAGATAGCGCCATGCCGTTAGTTAACTCAACAACCACTGACTGATGAGGATCAGTAATCTTTGCCGTCATGATGATAGTCGCCAAACTCAATCCCTCTCTGAGTTGTTTTGCAGCGATAAATGCATTGAGCTGCATTGCCGACCCCATTACCTGGTAATGGTTTTCGAAATGAGCCGGCTTTCTTGAGGGGGCGCTATCTGGCATGAGATAAATGCTGTCATCGAGGGGAATGTTTTGTGCCATCATGCTGGCTATTTGTGGCCCGGTAAATTGGTCGAAAACCATCATTATGGTGGCATCACCAGCGTCATTGTCGAGCACGAACGCTGATGAGCCTGCCGGCCATCCACCTCGCCAACCGTTTGGAATGGTAAAAGTAACCCCTAACGGTGAAGACTGTATAACAGTGCCACCGGTGTAGATTCGCCCGGGTTGGACTTCCACGGCTAAGGTCGGCAAAGCAAACATCAGTAAAATGATCAGTAGGCGTTTACTCATTACTCTTCCTTGTTTTTAACGATACCAAACCAGTATAGTGGCGGCATAAGGAAAAGTGGGTGATTTATTGGGCAGACCAGTCTTTAATGGAGCCTTCGGATAGTGCCCCTCGGGCACTATCCGGGCAAAATGAGTTACCGGAACAACACTTTTTCTTTGTTGAACCAGAACACACAGAAGTACAGTAGAGCACCAGCAATAACTGCGGTGGAAGAGAAAATGGCAAACAGCTGGAAATAATCCATAGTGCCTTTGATCAGCTCTTTAATCGCCAGGGCAACATTGGTTAAGGGTATCCAGGCCCAGCCGCCTTTGAGTTCAACGCCGGGCAGCATGGCCAGCATAACCGGTACGATAACGGCAAAGACCAAAGGCGTCATATATCCCTGAGCTTCTTTAAAGCTGCGCGCGTAAATCGACAAGCTCAGCAATACTGCAGAGAAAATCGCTACCACAGGTACCAGCATTAAGAACATCAGTACAAAGTCGATGGCGTTGATGGCGCTCATGAATTCGCTAACCATTTTAATTGCCATGCCCTGACTGATTACCAGCCCCCACACAGCCATACTCGATACCGTAATTAGCGCCGAGGTAGCCCCTGCCAGAGCAATGGTAAGGAATTTACCTAATACTAATTTGTGGCGTTCAATAGGCGATATAAGCAGAGTTTCCAGTGTGCCGCGCTCTTTCTCACCCGCGCCTAAATCAGTTGCCGGGATCATGGCGCCTTGTAAACATAGCATAAAAATAAAGTACGGGATCATGCCGCCAATCTTTTCACCCCAGTTTTCCCGTTTGTCGGCCACATCGACTTTCTTAATCACGATAGGCTCAATCAACGCCTGTTGTTGGGATTCATCTAACTCAAGTGAGGCAAAGGCTTTCTGCTGACTGCGCTCGGCATAAACATCAACGATTTTATCCAGTCGGCGGCGTACCATATTAAGGCCGGCATCATTTAAGTAGAGACTCAGTTCAATCTGGCCACTTTGCAATGCATCTTCACTAAAGTTATCCGGAATAACCAGCACGAAGTCAGCCCGCTCAGATTTTACAAAAGTAGCAATATCCTCACCTTCATCAATCATAACCTGATTAAATAAATCAGATGCAGCCAAGTCTTCAACCAGAGCCGGCGCATATTGCGCGCCTACCACGGCATAATCGAGAACTTTATTTTCGGCTTTATCGACGGCCTGGCCGGCAAAAAACATCACCACACCAATTAACAGTGGAAACACCAGGATTGGCAATGCCACCATGAAAAATAAGGTTTTTCTATCGCGCAGCAGTTCTTTTATTTCTTTCAGCATGACTTTCCACATAACTACGCTCCCTGATTAATGACATGCATAAACGATTTATGAAGTGACCCTTCCGCTTGCGCTTTAAACGCATCAAAGGAGTCAGAGAAGTGTGTCTTACCATGATGAATAACGGTTACCCGATCACATAATTCCGCTACTTCATCGAGGTGATGAGTGGAAAAAATCACCGGTACACCCTGATCTTTCAGGCGACGGATAAAGTCCAGCACGGTTTGTGCGGCCATAATGTCCAGGCCGGTTGTGGGCTCATCAAGAATGACCACCTTCGGGTCGTGCACTACCGCACGGGCAATGGCGGTTTTTTGCTTCATCCCGGTGGAAAAGTTTTCACTGCGACGGTCCAAAAAAGTGTGCATATCCAGAATATCAGCCAGCTCACTGATTTTTGCACCTATTTGCTCTTCGCTCATGCCATGTAACTGACCAAAGTAGGCAATATTTTCACGGCCGGTTAAGCGCCCGTATAACCCGGTGGAGCCAGATAAAAAGCCAATCATTTGGCGGGCCACTACCGGCTTGGTTACCACATTGGTGCCATTAATTATAATTTCACCGCTATCGGGCGTCAGTGCGGTAGATAACATTCGCAGGGTGGTGGTTTTTCCGGCGCCATTCGGGCCTAACAGGCCCAGTACTTCGCCAGATTCACAGTAAAAGGACACGTCCTGTACAGAATGGAAAAAGCGCCCTTTTAAACGGGGGTCCTTTTTTTCCTGATCGCTGAGCTTTTTAGGATTCTCAACGGCGAATTTTTTTGCCAAATTTGAGATTTCTATCATTAGCCTTCCCTAAGTTATTGTTATTGGTCCGTTTGGCTTGTGAAAATTCGTTACATTTTTTCACGCAAACCGATGGTAATTATGAGTATACTGGCATGATTAAAAATAATAATCTGTAGAAATGTTACAAAATATAAGGAGTCAGGGATGTCGGAAGTAACTAATCCGTTCCAGGCATGCAATAACATCTTTTTTAAACCTAACGGCGTGTTCAAAGCTATCGACGAAAAAAATAACTGGTCCTGGATACCGTTTTTCGTTGTTATTCTGATGAGCGTATTACCCGCTTACCTGTATATCAACTTTGTTGATTTTGAGTGGTATAAAAACATGCTGGTAGACACTCAGTATGGCGAATTAAGCCCGGCAGAACAAGATAACATACGCGGTAACATGGCCCAGCCGCAGGTAATGGTATTTATGTTAATTGGCGGAATTTTGGGCCCTATTGTGGTAAATGCCATACTGGCGCTTTACCTGAACCTGACGACTAAGTCCGATGAAGAAAACCTTAACGGTTACACCGACTGGTATGGCTTCACCTGGTGGGCTGGCATGCCGGTTGTCGTGGGGGCTTTACTGGGTATTGTCTTAATTGCAATTGAAGATAATCATCAGGTGTTACCGACCATCGTCAGCCCTTTATCCGTAGCCTATATCTTTAATGTGAGTTTGGAATCAGACTGGTTTGGTTTCGCTCAGGCATTGCGACTGGAAACGCTATGGTCGGTTTATCTGATCACAGTTGGTATTACCCAATGGACCAGTTTTGATACTAAAAAATCGGCCATTATCGCAGCAGCTCCCTTTGTGATTATCATGGGCGTCTGGGCGCTGATAAAGCTTTTCTAAGTGCGCCGAAGCGGTAATTGAATGGTGGCTGGCGCGTTAGGCGCCAGTGGCCGAAAATATCCTTCGTCGGCATAAAACGCCTTGGTCTGTTGCTGATACCAGCCTGGTATCCCCAGCAATGGGATGGGTTTTAAGGTGTTTTTTGCCGCCAGGCCGTCAAGGTCGGATAGCCGCTCAGCCAATGCCTTATCTACCATCTGATAGCGGGTTATCTCATCCTGCTGCGCAAACCCGGCTGGCACAATCACGGCAAGCCATTTAGCCGTTAAGCCAATAAACGGTTCCAGCAACATTTCGTAAAGGGCATGACCAATAATCATTGGAAACAGCGTGTTGCCCCATTCTTGCTGATTCTCAACCAGACACTCCTGCCATTGATGGGTTGCCAGTAAATTCAGTAAGTCATTGGCTTTGATCAGTTTGTCCTGTGGCACCGCAATCACCAGCCCGCATTCATCAAAATGGGTAAGGCGATTCCGTTTAGGGGTTCTGGGGTGTACGCCAAACTGCGCAATTTCCTGACAATGCAGTGCATTGAGCATTTTTTTACTGCGCGGAAAGGCTATCCACATCATTGCATTAAAGGTGTCATGCCAATTGGTGCGCGTAGGCACCTGATTTTCCTCAGCAATGAATACCTCGTAATACCGGTCCGTCAAATCGACTTTTCCATCATCAATAAAGTTCGGACCTGCCCAACCAGCACCCAGCCGTCTGGCATGGTCATTTAGTTGTGACGCTCTCAACGGATTGCGCGTTTCCATGCTGAAAGTGGTAAACAACTTGTCTAGTGGCACACTGGACGACCTGGATGAATCGGGTGGTGAAAACATAGAAAAACAGGGATATCTTAGCAGTACAATTTTGTACTGAATTCTCTATACTGGAAAGCGAATGTAAAGCAATCAGAGAAAAATAAATGAAAAAAATCCTCCTGTTGCCGTTAGTGGTTTCCTCAGTAGCGTGGTTATCTGCCTGCTCACAGGAACCGGCGGCCACAACCCCGACAGAACAAAATAACTTTGATGTGGTATATAACAGCATTACCGCCGACAAAATAGCGCCACCACTAAATACCCTGGCGTCTGATGAATTTGAGGGGCGCCTTCCGACTACTGCGGGCGAAAAGAAAACCCTCGACTTCCTGGTTTCAGAATTTAAACGCCTTGGCCTTGAACCTGGTAACGGCGACAGTTATCTGCAAGCGGTAGAGTTGATGGAAATTACCGCCGATCCGGACATGACCATGACCATTGGCGATCACACCTTTGACTACAAAACCGATATGGTAGCCGGCTCCAAACGCGAGCAGGATGTGGTAACGCTCACCGATTCAGAGCTTGTTTTTGTCGGTTATGGTATTCATGCCCCGGAATATGACTGGAATGATTACGAAGGCCTGGATGTGGCCGGTAAAACCGTAGTGATCCTGGTGAACGACCCAGGGTTTGAAAACCCGCAAGGTGGTAAGTTTCAGGGCACTACCATGACCTATTACGGCCGCTGGAGCTATAAATACGAAGAAGCCAGCCGTCAGGGCGCCGCGGGTGCCATTATTGTTCACGAAACGGCGCCAGCTTCTTATGGCTGGTCGGTGGTTGCCAATAGCTGGAGTGGCCCGCAGTACGGCTTGGTTAGTCCGGACAAAGGCGCCAGCCGCGTGGCGGTAGAAGGTTGGTTAACGCTGGAAGCGGCCAGTCGCGTATTCGCCGATGCCGGACTGAATTTTGAGGAAGAAAAAGCCAAAGCCATGCAAGGCCCCTATTCCGTGCCGCTCGACCAAAACATGTCAGTAACGGTTAAAAACACCTATCAGGCCTCAACCAGTTACAATGTCCTGGCTACCCTGCCGGGAAGCGAAAAACCAGATGAGCACGTGATTTATACATCGCACTGGGATCATCTGGGCAAGGATGAGAGTCTCGAGGGCGACCAGATTTATAACGGTGCACACGACAACGCAACCGGCACAGCCGCCGCCCTGGTTATGGCTGAAGCGTTCAGCAAACTTACTCCGGCGCCGAAACGCTCTGTGTCATTTTTAATTGTCACCGCCGAGGAACAGGGCCTGCTGGGATCGAAGTACTACGCCGACAACCCGATAATTCCGCTTGATAAAACCGTGGCCAATATCAACATGGATGCCATGAATGTGCTGGGTAAAACCAAAGACATCGCGGTAATCGGCATGGGTAAATCAGATCTTGAGGAAGAACTGACTACCGCAGCGACTCGTCAGGGACGTACCGTCACTCAGGAAGATCGCCCTGAGGCGGGTTACTACTATCGCTCCGATCATTTCAGCTTTGCGAAAGTGGGCGTGCCAGCGCTCTATGCCAAAGGTGGTAGCGAGCCATTTGACGAAGAAACCGCGAAATATCGCAAACGTACCAGCGTGATTGTTACCGGCTGTTATCATCAGGTGTGTGACAAGTTCCGGGACGACTGGGACCTGAGCGGAATTTCTCAGGATACCCAGCTATTAATGGAAGTTGGTTATTTAGTCGCCAACAAAGACAGTTGGCCGCAATGGCGTGAAACCAGTGAGTTCCAGCGCAATTAATATCCCCCTTACAGAAAACCGCCGCTTTCGGCGGTTTTTTTTAGCTAAATGTTTAAATAGACCAGATTGTACTTGCATTTTTTGCTCATGCTGGCACATTCAGTAGTCGCGAGTGTAAAGGTTTTATCCTGCAAAAAAATAATCCACCGCTGTACGTCAATTCGAGCACCGACAGAAAACTTTATCCTTTAACTATGTGACAAGAGAGAACGCTTCTTATGTGTGGTATTTTCGGTATCTTAGATATCAAAACCGATGTGTCTGAACTCAGAACCCAAGCTTTGGAATTAACCAAAACGCTGCGTCACCGCGGCCCTGACTGGTCGGGTATCTGGAATAATGACAATACCATTTTGTGTCACGAGCGTTTAGCAATCGTCGATGTTGATACGGGTGCCCAGCCACTGATCAGTGACAACGGGCAACAGGCTCTGGCTGTAAATGGTGAAATCTATAACCACAAGCAGCTCGCTAAAGAGCTGGATACTCCTTACAACTTTAAAACCCGCTCTGACTGCGAGGTCATTCTGCCGCTGTACCAACAGCGCGGCGTTGAGTTTATTGATGATTTACAAGGCATGTTTGCGTTCATCCTGTATGACGAAAAAGAAGATGCCTATCTGATTGCCCGTGACCATATTGGTATTATCCCGCTGTATACCGGTTACGACGAACACGGTAATTTCTACGTGGCCTCCGAGATGAAAGCGCTGGCCCCGGTTTGTAAAACGATTAGTGAATTTCCTCCGGGCCACTACATGTGGAGCAAAACCGGTGAAATGGTTAAGTATTATAAGCGTGACTGGATGGAATACGACGCCGTTAAAGATAACGAGTCTAACATCGAAGAACTGCGCGTAGCTTTCGAAAAAGCGGTGAAGTCACACATGATGTCAGACGTGCCTTACGCCGTTCTGTTATCTGGTGGTCTGGACTCATCGCTGGTTTCAGCAGTCGCGGCTAAATACGTTGCCAAACGGGTTGAAGATGAAGACAAATCCGATGCCTGGTGGCCGCGTCTGCACTCATTTGCCGTAGGCCTTGAAGGTGCGCCCGATTTAGTGGCAGCCCAAAAGGTTGCAAAAATGATTGGTACGGTGCACCACGAAATCCACTTCACTATTCAGGAAGGTCTGGATGCCATTCGTGATGTGATTTATCACCTGGAAACCTACGATACCACTACAATCCGTGCCGCTACGCCAATGTACCTGATGACCCGTAAGATTAAAGCCATGGGTATCAAAATGGTACTGTCCGGCGAAGGTTCAGATGAAATCTTTGGTGGCTACCTGTACTTCCACAAAGCACCGAATGCCAAAGAGTTCCATGAAGAGACGGTACGTAAACTGGACCGCCTGCACATGTTTGACTGCGCCCGTGCTAACAAAGCCACTTCAGCCTGGGGTGTTGAAGCCCGTGTTCCATTCCTGGATAAAGAATTCATGGATGTGGCCATGCGCCTTAACCCGAAAGACAAAATGTGCGGTAACGGCAAAATGGAGAAATACATTCTGCGTGAAGCCTTTGATAACGGCGAAACGCTGCCGCCAGAGGTGTTATGGCGTCAGAAAGAACAGTTCGGTGACGGCGTAGGTTATTCCTGGATTGACTCAATCAAGGACTTTGTGGCTAACGAAGTAAGCGATCAACAGCTGGCATCTGCGGAGTTCCGCTTCCCGATCAATACACCGGATACCAAAGAAGGTTACTACTACCGCACAATTTTTGAGGGATATTTCCCACAAGAAACAGCAGCTCGCTGTGTGCCTGGTGGCAAATCCATCGCCTGTAGTACGGTTGAAGCCCTTGAGTGGGATGAGAGCTTTAAAAACAATGCCGACCCGTCAGGCCGCTCCATGCAGGGCGTTCACGGTAAAGCATAAGCTTCGCATTTACCCAAAAAACAGCACCTTATGGTGCTGTTTTTGTATCTGCAGATTAATCTTGTTTAGCCGCGCTCTGGGGCGTATGTAACTGCGGATCAAACCATAAGGCTTTATCATCCAGTGGCGTTTCTTTAGGGAGTAATGGATTTTCCAGGTGAAATACCTTGCGCTCACCAACGTTGACTTTAAGCAACGCCTCCCTATGATGACTGACAAAGATATTGTCGAAAGACCCGTCTTCCAGAGCCCTTCTTAACCCGGTTTCAATCAGCCGCGCCATAGTGGGGTTTGAGCGATTTACAAAGAAATACATTGCCGCAGGATAATGTACAACCAAAGAGGGCTCGAGCACGATATCGTCATCCAGTGATCGGGCATTTAACTCACCTAAGACTTCGCTAACCGCGCGCGGGAAAAAATCGCCCTGCTTTAACTCCAGGCGATCAAAAGCCTCGGGGAAATCAGACACGGTAAGTACATTAAACCCGTTGGACTGCAGAATTTTGGTATCCGGCCACTCGGCACCCTGTAGCACCGTTAAAGAGGTTAAATCACGTACCTCACGGATATCCTGAAACTTAGCGGAAAAGTCCTGATTTATCAAAAACACACGCCAGCCAATCAACCCTTTATGAATGGGGATACGAATCGGTAGCAACTCTTTTTCGCGCTGCATATCCGTCATAACCCAAACAATGTTGATTTCGCGGTTTTCCTTTAACTGCCGGATCGCCTTGCCCTGCAGTAAAATACGTTCAGACGGCGTGAGCGTGTAGCGCACACCGGTTTTACTAAGTGCCAGTTTAAGCAGGGTTAACGGATAATCATGGCGACTGTCACTTTCATTAATGGGGCGCGGGTAATGAATAGACCAGTTGGCAGCACTGGCATTAAGCGTCCACACTAACAGCCCTAACAGCAGTCCGATTCCGCGGTAAATATTGCTGCGCTGTAGAATCATTATGTACTTCTTCATTAGCCTTGCCTCAGGCGATGCCGACGTATTTGTGTGTTTGTAAGGACAAACGCCAGTTACGCTCGATACAGGTTTTAATTGCCAGTTCGGTGGCTCTGGGCTGCTGACTGATAGGCTGCAGGCAAATAATGCCCGGCACCGCATCCAGGCGCGACAGCAGCGCATCCAGTTCATCAATGTGTTTTTGCATGGCAATGGGGTGTTTGATTTCGTTAGCGCGTTCAAGGGCGCTGGTCAGAATGTCGTAGCCGCCTTTCATATTTATTTTTGGCGATACGGTCACCCAGGTATCTTTGGCACAACGGACTTCAAATGCGCCACTGGTTTCTATTTGAGTGGTATAACCGTGCTCATGAAGTAATTCGGTCAGCTCGGTTAAATCGTACATGCAGGGTTCTCCGCCGGTAAGCACAACGTGCTTAGCCTGATAGCGCTGCTGCTCGAACAGGGCCAGCAAACCCAGTTCTGAAATACCGAAATAGCGCTCCGAGTCAGCGGCTTTATTTATCACGGCATCAACGCTGTCTATCATGTTCTCGTTCAGCTCCCAGGTGTGCTTGGTATCGCACCACGGACAACCTACCGGACACCCTTGCAGGCGCACAAACACCGCTGGCACGCCGGTGTAAACGCCCTCGCCCTGGATGGTTTCGAACATTTCATTGATATTGAGTCGTTGATCTGTCAATTGTTTAATCCTGTCGTGATTCTTGTTGGGATTCTAGCAGGGATAGCATAAAATTCCGTTATCATTTATTAAATTATACCTGTTATGTCTGAAAAAGTGATTGTTATCTATTCCGGCGGCATGGACTCTTTTACCGTGCTAAATAAAGCGCTGGAAGATGGAAAGTCGCCCATGGCTCTGTCGTTCAATTACGGCCAGCGCCACAAAAAAGAGCTCGATTACGCTGCGAGGGTGTGTGCCGAACTATCGATTCCGCACAAAATTGTGGATATCTCTGCCATCAACGACCTGATAGGCGGCTCAGCGCTTACCAGTGACATTGATGTACCTGAAGGGCATTACGAAGAGCCCAGCATGAAAACCACCGTTGTGCCAAACCGTAATATGATCCTGCTTTCCATGGCAGTGGGTTATGCAGTGAGTGAAGAAGCCACTAAGGTTTACTACGGTGCACATTCAGGTGACCACGCAATCTATCCGGATTGCCGTCCTGAGTTTGTCGAAAAAATGAATGATGTGTGTGCCATCGCCAATTACGAAGCGGTTGAGATAGTAACCCCTTACCTGAAAGTAAGTAAAACGGCTATTCTCACTGACGGCCTCAGAATGGGTCTGGATTACGGCAAAACCTGGACCTGTTACAACGGCCGGGAAAAAGCCTGTGGTCAGTGTGGTGCCTGTCAGGAACGTCTGGAAGCATTCCGGGACAATGGTAAAACCGATCCCCTCGACTACGAATAACTGAAAACAAAAAAGCGCCTGATGATGTTGCATTCAGGCGCTTTTATTAACCGCTCAGCTTATTTCTGGCTTTCGGAAATAAAGTAGCTGAGCTCTTTAATACAGTGGCGTAGCACCGGGTTTAACCGGGTGTTCTTACCATTCATCACAAACAGCTCATGACTGAATTCAAACAGATTACCATTTGCTATCGGCACCAGTCCTAACGCCACGCCCTGCTCTTTTGCCATGTAGTCTGGCAACAATGCGACATACTCCCCCGTCATCATGGCCGACATGGCGGCATCAAATGAGTCAGAAAACGTTTGAATAGCCAAACGACGGTCGCCATCAATGTAATTGGCCGATGATAAGCCCGATATGCCGATAGCCGGATAATCTTCGATTCTGACGTTGTCTGGCAAAGTATCCACATCCCGGTACTTGGCCAACGGATGAGAAGGTGCACAGTACAACCGGCCTTTACAGGAAGTACCAATAGGATGGAAGGTCACCGATTCAGGTTTCACCATGTCGTAGGTGGAGATTACCAGGTGACATTCCCCCGACAACGCCACGTGCTCGACTTCGTTATAGAGTCGGGTCTGGATATTCACGTGAATATCATCAAACTTTTTCATGGTACTTTTCACAGCCCGGCTAACCGCCAGATGCATAGACAGTGGCAGGCCAGCCATCAACACCAGGGTAATATGCCCTGAGTAGTCATCGTGCAGAGATTTTAAATTAAACACAAAGTTATCAAAGGCATTAAAGATACGCTTGGTTTCCTGAAAAACCACCTCGCCTTCTTTGGTCATCTGAAAGCCACCGCGACCGCGATGGCAAAGAACGAGATCCAGCCGTTCTTCGAGCTTTTTGATGGCGGCACTGATATTGGGACGCTGCATTCTTAATACCGGCTCAGCTGCCGTAAAGCCATTACAACTGGCTACTGCATAAAACACCCGCAGTAATTTAATATCAGATTCTTGTAATCGGTTTAACATGATTGCACCCAAAATAGGTATGGTTATCAATACTCAAACCATAATAGGCACAGTCCACAATATTTACAATCATATTTTTTGCGATCAACAGGGAAAGCACGAAAATAAAGGTCTGCCGGGCCATCCCGGCAGCATTTTCTGCTATTAAGAGAGGGCAACAACCTGTTTTCTTAGTTGTTCAATTTCATCCCGTAACGACGCCGCTTTTTCAAACTCTAACTCCTTGGCATATTCAAACATCTGTTTTTCCAGTTCGCTCACCTGCGCCATTAGCTCAGTGGCCGAAGCGGCTTTAGCTGCCTTCTTGGACTCTGCCACTTTTCGCAACTTCACCTGACCAGAGCCCGGTGCAACAGAGTCGCCCAGATCCATTACGTCGGTAATCGGTTTATACAATCGCTGAGGTGTAATGTTGTTTGCTTTGTTATGTTCAACCTGTTTGGCGCGGCGACGATCGGTTTCATCGATAGCCTTACGCATGGAGCCGGTAATAGTATCAGCATACAAAATGGCTTTACCATTAACATGACGCGCCGCCCGGCCCATGGTTTGGATGAGGGATTTTTCAGCGCGCAGGAAGCCTTCCTTGTCGGCGTCGAGAATGGCTACCAGCGACACCTCAGGCATATCCAGACCTTCCCGCAGCAGGTTAATCCCCACCAAAACGTCAAACTTGCCCAGCCGCAGATCGCGGATGATCTCAATTCGTTCTACCGTATCGATATCCGAGTGTAAATACCGCACTTTTACGCCATGTTCGTTAAGGTACTCACTTAAATCCTCGGCCATGCGTTTTGTCAGCGTGGTGATCAGTACCCGCTCATCTACCGCTACCCGTAGTTGAATTTCAGACAATACGTCGTCTACCTGAGTAGCCACCGGGCGTACTTCAATAACCGGATCCAGCAAGCCGGTAGGCCGCACCACCTGCTCAACCACGTCGCCGTCAGATTTTTCCAGTTCATAATTACCAGGCGTTGCTGATACATAAATGGTTTGCGGTGAGATATGCTCAAACTCATCAAACTTGAGCGGCCGGTTATCCAGAGCCGACGGCAACCGGAACCCGTATTCCACCAGAGTTTCCTTACGCGAGCGGTCGCCTTTGTACATTGCACCGATTTGCGATACGGTCACATGAGATTCGTCGATGAACATCAGACCATCGGCCGGAAAGTAATCCAGCAAGGTTGGCGGTGGCTCGCCAGGCGCCCGCCCCGACAGATAGCGTGAATAGTTCTCAATCCCGGAGCAATAACCAAGCTCGAGCATCATTTCGATGTCGAACTGAGTGCGCTGTGAAATGCGCTGCTCCTCCAGCAGTTTATTGACTTCCAGCAGCTGCTTTTTACGGTCAGCGAGCTCATCTTTAATGCGGTCCACCGCACTAAGAATTTTTTCTCGCGGTGTTACATAGTGCGTTTTCGGGAACACGGTAGCCCGCACCACGTTTTTCTCTACAGAACCGGTGAGCGGATCAAACAGACTGATGCGGTCAATTTCTTCATCAAACAGTTCTACCCTTACCGCTTGTTTTTCAGAGTCCGCCGGAAAGATATCAATGACATCGCCACGCACCCTGAATGTACCCCGCTCAAAGGCCAAATCGTTGCGCTTATATTGCAACTCGGCCAGCCGTCTTAAAATATCCCGCTGATTGATGGTATCGCCGGTGCGCAAATGCAGCAGCATTTTCATGTAGGATTCCGGATCCCCCAAACCATAGATGGCCGAGACACTGGCCACAATCACTACATCGCGGCGTTCCATCAGCGCTTTGGTCGCCGACAATCGCATTTGCTCTATGTGGTCGTTTATCGAGGCATCTTTCTCAATAAAGGTATCGGTGCTCGGGACGTAAGCTTCGGGCTGATAGTAATCATAGTAAGACACGAAATACTCTACGGCATTATGTGGGAAAAACTCCTTCATCTCGCCGTATAACTGCGCCGCCAGGGTTTTATTATGCGCCAGCAGCAACGTTGGCCGCTGCACCTGGTTAATAATATTTGCCATGGTGAAGGTCTTACCTGAACCGGTTACCCCCAACAGCGTCTGATGTGCAAGACCGCTTTCCAGTCCGTCCACCAGCGCTTCAATCGCCGTGGGCTGGTCGCCCGCAGGCTGATATTTGGAAACAAGCTCAAAGCCTTTATCTGCCATGTTAAAAACCTTTATTCGTGTGTTTGTGCTGAGACTGCCCGCAAAGAACGCCGGAACCAGTAAACCGACACCATAGCCATCAGTAAATTGGCGATAACCGCGCCGCTAAAGATACCATGCAAGTCATAAAATATGCCCATGGTAATGGTGATCGGCACAAAAAAGACAAACAGACGGATCACACTGAGTACCAGCGCCGACATTGGTAAATGAATCGCGTTTAGCGAGGAATTAGTGAGGATAACGATACCCTGTAAACCATACCCTAAAGGTACAATAATCAGAAACATCTGGATCAGTTCGGCCACCTGCTGCTCTTTGGCAAACAGCGAAGCCAGCAGGCCAGAACACAACCATAACATCACACTGATAAACAATTGCCACGCCAGCACGAATTTTACTACCAGCCAATAGGCGTCTTTAACGCGTTCAAAGCGATTGGCGCCCATGTTCTGACTGATAAACGGCGGTAACGACATCGACAGCGCCAGCACTAAAATAGTAGTAAATGATTCCAGTCGGCTTCCTACTCCCCAGGCGGCGACGGCTTCTTCGCCATACCCTGCAACAACACGGGTCAGAACGGCACCGGCTATGGGCGTTAACATATTGGCGCCGGCAGCTGGCAGTGCAATATGTAAGATAGAGCGACTACGTTCAGCCAGCTCTTTTACGGTTAACAGACGGGGTAAAATATAATTACGTTGCCTGGCCAGTAAATACAAAATCCAAACAGAGCAGACAATCCAGGAAATAAGCGTAGCCAGCGCGGCACCGCCAATACCCATCGCTGGCACCGGCCCCAAACCAAAAATAAACAAAGGATCCAGCAGCGCATTGATACCGCCCCCCGTAGCCATAATAATGCTCGGTGTTTTGGTGTCTCCGCGAGCGCGTAATACGCTGTTGCCCACCATGGGCAGAGCTAAAAATACTGAAGCAAAATACCAGATTTCCATGTAGTCATGGATATGCGGCATTAAATGTTGCTGCGCGCCCAGTAACTGAAACACAAAATCAATACTCAGGCCGCCGCACACTGCAAGAATGCCCACCATTATGAAAGACAGCATCAGAGCCCCTGATCCTGTTTCCCTGGCTCCATCCTGTTTGCCCTGTCCGGCCAGGCGGGCTATTACAGCTGAGGTTCCGATACCGAGGCCGATATTTAAACTGATAAGCGTAAATGTCACCGGAAAAGTAAAACTGATTGCAGCCAGTGGCTCAGTACCCAGCAGGCTTACAAAGAAGGTATCGATAAGGCCAAAGCTCATCATCATGATCATGCCAATGATCATGGGAACGGTCATACGTTTTAACGACTCGGCAATATCACCATTGATTAAATCTCGTGATTTATCCTGCTTCACTTTGCTCACTTATTACTTTAATAGACTGACGTTACTGGCTGCCTGCCCGGCATAATGAGGCAAACCGCAGAGTAGTTTAAGATAACTACGTTGCATCTTGCCCGGAATGGTTAATTTTTTTGCGATTTTTAAAGCCAATGAATGTTATTTCCAAGTGTAATCGACCGCGTCAGTGAACAACAGGGATTTATCAAATAAAAACGCTAGAACGTAAACCGGCAACATTTCCGCTCTTTTTATCAATTTAACGGTTAATAACGGAAACTTATTTGTTCATATTTCACGCAAATACGAATATGACAGCCTGTACACAAGGCATTGGGCGCTTTGAGGGTGTTTCGAAGCAAATCCTGTCCTTCATGCTAAAAACCGAATAACTTTTGAACAGCGCGCAAAATTGTGTATCAGGTGAATTTATTGTTAACAGGGCGTTACTGCACGCATTGCTTTAGCGTTTAACACACAAGAAAAATCATGTCTATCCCCCCAATAAAAAAAATGACATGCATTCGTCTATTATCCAATAGATTAAATATAAGCAATTGTTTTATATTGTTTTTAAATCACTGTAATGTGACATATATGTGACAACAAATTGACTTGCCCGCAGTGCAATTAGTCATCCGACAATTCTATCAACATAGTTATCCACAGATTTGGTGGATAACTAATTAAGAGCCAGTATTGGCGCGGCTTAGGCGCTAATCGGCAGCAATTTTTGTAAGTAACGACTAACCTCGTGAGAATACCTCAATGGTTACATATTTATGAAAATCTGTATATACGAACAGTATTCAACAGTTTTTTAATAGCTTTTAGTTATAGGTTTATTTATTTAAATTACTAAAGTACCACCAGACGACTCTGCTTCTTCCACAGCTCACATTAACCTAATAATATTCAATGGATTAGCCTTGATAAGCCTGAGTAAAGTCGAAAAAACATGCGTTTCGGTTGTTTTTTAAGCTGAAACACCGTCACATGACATTTTTTGTCCAAACGAAAGAAAATTTTCACGAAGTTTGTTGACACAAGAATCTTACGTCATTAATATTCGCCTCCGTTGAAACACAGGTCCCCCTTAGCTCAGTTGGTTAGAGCGACGGACTGTTAATCCGCAGGTCCCCCGTTCGAGTCGGGGAGGGGGAGCCAACTTACTGGCTCCAATTTTCCTCAGCAGTATCTATCACAATTCAAACAATTCGAATGTTAATGCAGACCAGCGTTGTATTTGTTATATCTGGTTTTTACATTTGGTTTGCTAACGATTATGGCCCGCATAGATTTTCTGGTTTACCTCCTGTTGGTTACTCAACTACTGTTTTGCAATTACGGCATGGCACAGACTGCATCCACCTTGTCGCCATCAGCCCGGGTGTCTGCACAAAGCTGGCAGATTTTGCAGGAAATTGTCAGTGAAGTTGGCGCCCGCCCCGCAGGCAGTTCTCAGGAGCGCCAGTTGCTGTATGACTTTACCAACCGTTACTGGAGCCAAATCGAAGGAGTTCCCGTTAACAGTCAGCCGGTAACCTTTTCTGTAAGCGGCGTCGAAAAGCGCAGTGTTAATATTTGGATTACCTTTCCGGGTAGGTCCGGGGAGCATCTCGTAATCGGTGCCCACGCCGACTCTGCGGGAGAAGATGAAGGCTCTCAGGGCGTAACAGACAACGGCATTGCCGTGGCATTATTACTGGCTCTGGGCCAACAACTGGGCACAATGGAACTTAGAGACTCTGTAACCCTGGTACTGTTTGGCGCCGAAGAAGTGGGTTTGTTTGGTTCGCAAGTTTTCACCACAGCGCTGCAGGTAAACAGTCGTTTCTTAACCGGAGCGCCCTTCCCCACAGCGATGATTAACCTGGATACTATCGCAGGTGGTGATCACCTGTATGTTCACAGCCCGACTAAAAAAACCTATAAACGTTGCGATAAAGTCGATAGCTATAATTCGTCTACATCGGTGCGCGATTCACTAATGAGCATTGCCAGCGCCAACTCCCTGCCCTTTCGATTACACCCAGCTTATCCCGGCTACCCACAGGGCGAGACCGGTGAATGGTCAGATCATGCGCCTTTTGCCTGTGCTGGTATTCCCGTCGCTTATATTGAAACCACCAATTTTTCGATTAAAGGTCGCGATGGCTACGACGGCTACTCACAAGCCCTGCACCCGTCACTGTGGAACTGCCTCGACCACAGTGAAAAAACCGCCTGTCACCCTGCACAGGAACAACGCTGGGGGCAGATCTGGCATACCAACGCTGATCGCCTGGACAGATTAAACCAACTTTATCCTGAACGCTTATTCACACAACTCGATGTCGTTAGCAAACTGCTGATCGATTTTCTTACTACGGATAAGTAATTTCGACAGCCTAATCACTGATCTGCACCAGTCTGTTACTCATACAAACACCTGAACGGTGGAATACATCGCCAATCAATCGGTTAGCGAGCAAAAACTAAGTCGAACAGCATGTTAATTGCGGGCAAAATATTAGATAATACAGGGCCTGTATTTATGGCCAGCTCAACGTATTAGTCTGGCAGGCCCTGTTGGCAAAATTCTTAATAACGGCGTAAACAAATTCTGATGACCGAATTTCTACTGCTACTGATCAGTACAGTCCTGGTAAATAACTTTGTCCTGGTGAAGTTTCTCGGACTCTGCCCGTTTATGGGTGTGTCCAGTAAACTCGAAACCGCCATAGGCATGTCAATGGCCACCACTTTCGTGCTAACGCTGGCATCAGTGTGCAGTTATCTGGTTGAAACTTACCTGCTGCAGCCGTTGGGTATTGGCTTCCTGCGCACACTAAGCTTTATCCTGGTCATTGCCGTGGTCGTGCAATTTACCGAAATGGTTGTTCACAAAACCAGCCCGACGCTATATCGGCTACTCGGTATTTTCCTGCCCCTGATCACTACCAATTGTGCCGTATTGGGGGTGGCTCTGCTCAATCTCACCGAACAGCATAATCTGGTCGAGAGTATTATTTACGGATTTGGCGCTGCGGTCGGTTTTTCACTGGCCATGATATTATTCGCGGCGATGCGCGAGAGGCTGGCCGCAGCCGACGTGCCGACCCCATTTAAAGGCGCCTCTATTGCTATGATCACGGCCGGATTAATGTCACTGGCCTTTATGGGCTTTAGCGGACTGGTTAAGTTGTAATGTTACTATCT
>CATMRP010000074.1 GCA_950073835.1 uncultured Alteromonadaceae bacterium | reverse complement strand
AAAGGTGTTTTTGCCGCCAATTCTGAATTTGCTGAAGCCATGCGCGACCGGTTGGCTGTTGCTTCTAAAGGCGCTTACTCAACATTAAGCCACTTACAGGCTGATATGAAAGATGTAGTGAAGTCATCTATTGAAGATGGTGCCGAAGTCGCCAAGGAAGTGACAAAAGAAGTAACCAAGGCTGTTGAGAAACCAGTAGCGAAGGCTGCACCGGCCAAAGCGCCTGCGAAGAAAGCAGCGCCAAAACCTGCAGCCAAGACTGCTCCGACTCCGGCCCCGACGCCAAAAGAGGAGCCAGCCCCGGCAAAGGAAGCCAAAGCAGCGGCGAAACCCGCTGAAACTGAGGCCAAGCCTACAACAAAGCCGGCTGCAAAGAAAACCACGCGTACGCGTAGAACAACTTCGACAGCTAAAAAGCCAGCAACTAAAGCGGCCGAAACCAAATCAACTAATTAATTAACGACTCTTTAAGGAGAGACTAATGCTAGAGCAAATGACTGAAAAATTTCAAACTGCAATGAAGCCTGTAACTGAACTTGCGACTTTGAACATGAACACCATGCAGGAATTAGCTGAAAAGCAAAATTCTCTGTTCTCTACCCTGATGTCTGACGGTATGTCTTTTGTTGAGACCGCCAGCCAGCAAAAAGACCTGATGAGCCTTGCTGAAGCGCAAAAAGCGTATTTAGAAAGCATGCAGGAAAAAATGACTGAGTCGGCAAAAAGCAGCTACACGCTGATCACTGAAACCCAGCAAAAAGCGGGCGAAATGATGAAAGGCATGAGCGAAGAGTTTACTACTAAGTTTACTGCTAAGTAAGACTCCGCCGGCAAAAAATGCCCGCAACACTTGCGTTAAAATTAAACAAAAGTGTTATGCGGGCCCAGAAAAAGGGCTGTTATACTTAATGGCCCTTTTTTGATATTTGTATTACAATTTTTTGACATTTGTGGAACCAAGTCGATTATTACGGGTCCACTTATCACTCAAAAGTAGTACCTCCGGGAGTGACACAATGAATTACCAAGCATACGACTACATGGCTCGCGGTGCGCAAATCATGCATGAAGGGTTTAGTCTGCTAAACGATATTGCCAGCCACCCGTCTAATCCATTTTCTCATACTATTCCAGGCCGGGTCAGCCGCGCGAGTCTTGAGACTGCCATGCGATTAACCCGCCGCTACGAGAAAGTGGGCTTTAACATTGACGAGATTACCATTGATGGCAAATACCACGCCGTTAAAGAAGAAGTCGCTTTGTCCAAACCTTTTTGCGATCTGATTCACTTTAATCGCGTGGGTGTACATGACGATCACAAAGTATTGCTTGTTGCACCACTCTCCGGCCACTTTGCTACGTTACTGAAAGGCACAGTCGAAGCACTGTTGCCCGATCATGAAGTGTACATTACCGACTGGGCTGATGCCCGTGAGGTGCCGTTAGATGAGGGCCCTTTCAGCTTCGACTGTTATGTTGAATACCTGATTAATTTCATGGAATATTTGGGTCCGGATACGCATTTGATTGCTATTTGTCAGCCTACCGTTCAAGCGTTGATTGCCACTGCGGTAATGGCCGAACAAAAAAATCCTGCCACGCCTCACTCACTTACATTAATGGCGGGCCCTATCGATACCAGTAAAAACCCGACCAGGGTGAATGAGTTTTCCAAAAAGCATCCGATGTCGTGGTTTAGAAATGTAGCCATTATGAGTGTCCCCCATGGTTATCCGGGAGAAGGCCGCAAGGTATATCCTGGGTTTATGCAACTGGGCGGTTTCATTAGTATGAACCACAAGTCGCACATGCAAAAATACATCGATTTCTACCAAAACCTGTTTATGGGTGAGGAAGAAGACGCCGACCGTTTCCGCGCCTTCTACGATGAATACCTGGCAGTGCTGGATATGCCGGCAGAGTTTTATCTGGAAACCATTGAACGCGTATTTAAAAATAATGAAGTCGCCCGTGGTGCTATTACCTATAAAGGGCAACCGGTAAACTTTGAAGCTATCGATAATACGCCATTGCTAACTGTCGAAGGTGCTAACGACGATATTTGCGGCCTTGGTCAAACGGAAGCCGCTCAGCACTTATGCAAAAATATTCCAAAATCCAAACGCAAACATCACGTTCAGCAAGGTGCTGGCCATTACGGTATTTTTAGCGGTTCACAGTTCCGCAAACATATTCGTCCGTTGATCACCGATTTTATTCATAAATTTGCCTGACGTTATCTCGCCCATGCTAGCAACTTAGGTTAGCATGGGTGCTCTTAATTTCAGGGAGATTTCTATGCGCTTTGTTCCCCACCGCACATTCGCTAAAGGTCAGCGTTTGTTCCCACGGTTAACCTCCTGTTTCATGCTGTCTGTGGCAGCGTTAAGTTTTCAGCCAACGGCGTTTGCCCAGCAAAATACCGATGAGCAATCCATAGCGAATGACGATCCGGTGCAGGCTTTCAACGTTTGTAAGCAAAACCTGCAGCAATCAGCTTTAGAGGCGGGTATCACACCAACCATAGCCGAACAGGTATTTGCCAATATCAATTATCAGCCCAGAGTCATTGAGCTTGACCGCAGCCAGCCGGAATTTGTGCAAACTTTTCCCGGTTACTTCAGCAAGCGGGTCAATGACTGGCGAATCAACAAAGGTCGTCAACTTGCCGGCGAGCACAACATACTGCTGCAAAACCTGGTTAAACAATATGGCATTCCGGCTCAGTACCTACTGGCATTTTGGGGTCTGGAAACCAATTTTGGTGGCTACAAAGGCAACATGCCGGTACTCGATTCTTTGGCAACCCTGGCCTGTGATCCGCGTCGCAGCACATTTTTCACCCGTGAGTTATTAACCGCCATTAAATTGCTGGAAGAACAGTCTTTAGAGCAGGAAAAGATGGTGGGCTCCTGGGCGGGCGCTATGGGTCACACCCAGTTTATGCCGTCAGCCTATGCCAACTACGCCATCGACGGCGACGGTGACGGGCAAATTAACCTTTGGGAAAGCGAAGCAGATGCCCTGACTTCAGCGGCCAACTTTCTTTCTCAGTTAGGCTGGCAGCCGGGTTTTCGATGGGGCAGAGAGGTAGCACTACCGGGTGGTTTTGATTACTCATTGTTAGGCTATTCTAAACGTCGCACCGTTACCGACTGGCACGAACTCGGGGTAACCCGTGCTAACGGTGATGCACTGGGTAGCAGCGAGATGAATGCTTATTTAGTGATGCCCGCCGGTCATGAGGGGCCAACCTTTCTCGCTTACCCTAACTTCAGAGTGATCATGCGCTGGAACAATTCAGAGTTTTATGCCATTGCGGTAGGCCGCCTGGCAGACAGAATTGCTGGCGACGGCGAACTGGTTGCATCTTTGCCTCCATTGCCAAATTATCGTCGTGATGATATCAAAGCCATGCAGGAACAGCTTAACCAGAAAGGGATTGATGTAGGTGGCGCAGACGGTATTTTAGGGCCGGCTACCCGCGAAGGGATCCGCGAATTTCAACGCCGTAGTGACATGATTGCCGATGGTTTTCCCTCGCTGGCGGTTATGCAGGCATTGGGAGTAGAAGTTACGCCCACCTCTTAACTCAATAGAAATAACAGAGCCGGACAGGGCTTTTTAGTAAACGACATGTCCGGCTTTTTGGGTTTAGTACATGTGCTGGCCGCCGTTAATCGACAGCGTTGAGCCGGTAATAAAGCTCGACTCATCTTTAATCAGAAACAACACACCGTCAGCGATATCCTCAGGCTTACCTAAACGGCCAACCGGGATCCTCGCAACAATTTTCTTCAGTACGTCTTCTGGTACCGCACGTACCATATCCGTATCAATATAACCTGGAGCAATAGCGTTAACGGTTATGCCTTTCGCTGCACCTTCCTGAGCCAGGGCTTTGGTAAAACCATGGATCCCGGATTTCGCTGCCGCGTAATTTACCTGACCATACTGGCCAGCCTGGCCATTGATTGAGCCAATGTTAACAATGCGTCCGAACGAACGTTCGCGCATTCCTTCAATGACCGCCCTACAGGTGTTGAAGCACGAAGCCAGGTTAGTTTGGATAACGGCGTTCCACTGCTCGAAGGTCATGCGATGCATGGTACCGTCACGGGTGATCCCTGCGTTATTAATTAACACATCTACCGGACCAAAATCGGACTCGATTTGCTCGATAGCTGCTTTTGTTTTCTCAAAATCTGACACATCGAACTTCATTGCAGCAATACCGGTTCGTTCGGTAAACTCCTGTGCTGCCTGATCATTTCCACCATAGTTTGCGACAACGGTATATCCCGCATCCTTCAGTGTCGTACAGATTGCTTCACCAATTCCTCTCGTTCCACCAGTTACGAGTGCTACTCTGCTCATGCTTTTGCTTCCTCTTTGCTATTGCTCACTATACAACTGTTTACTATATAACCATCTATAAACGGATTATGCCACCCGGAAAATCAGACCTTGGTCTATAATTCATAAACTTTGTCAATAGCCTATTCGGTCTATATGACAATTTAATTATAGTATTCAATTACTTATTCTTAGTGGTTTTAATTGAGGGAGTGGCAGTGGTCGGATCTTCAGGCCAGTAATGTTTGGGATAGCGCCCCTTCATCTCTTTTCTCACCTCAGCATAACTGCCTTGCCAGAAACGCGGTAAATCATTGGTAGTCTGAATCGGTCGACCAGCCGGAGATAACAATTCCACCGTGACGATCTGCCTACCCTGAGCAACAGTTACTGGTGTAGCACTGCCATACATTTCCTGCATTTTAACCGACAACACCACCCGCGATGCACTTTCATAACGCAGGCGTCGTGTAGTGCCGCTGGGCACTTTAAGACTGGCAGGCAATTGTTGCTCGATGATCTGGCGCTGGGGCCAGCTTAATGTTTGCAAGAGTACATCCGCCCATTGCACTTTTTGTAGCTGGTTAAGGGAGGTACACCGGCCTAACACGGCATGCACCGCCTCCTGCCCAAGTAGCCACCTTGCGGTTACGTCGGGCCAGGGCGCATCGCCATCAAAACCGCTGGCCACAAAGTTATTGGTTCGCGCCATATTCAGCCGGTGTAAAGTCTCTTCAAGCGCATTAAAGAATGGCCAGTCTTCAATGTTTTTTTCGCTCAACCAGTCTTGCCAGCATTGAGCTCTCTGCGCTTCGCCCAGTTTAGCCAGCGGTTTGCGAGACAGCAGGATATGTTTAAAGTAACGCCGCTCTTCGGCTTTCATTGTATCGCTTTGAGCATCATAAAAGGCAACCTGCTGAGATGAAACAGAAGCCGCAAAATACGTATTGATGACCTGCTCTTCGATTGGCTGCGCTAAACGGATCAGCATATTAGCGCCTTTACGTTGTCCGGATAATATAGCCAGCCAGGGAAGTTCTGTTGGCACATACTGAACCAGTTCTGCACCGGTCCCCATTGCCAGTTTGAATTCCTTTAAATTGCGCGCCCGGGCAATCCAGCCTGGCCTGGCCAGACTTATTGCCAGGCCCAGGTTGTGTTCTGCCACATTCAGCCGGGCGTCTATTTTAGCATCGCAGCCTAACAAGCGAGCATACCTGGATGCCTGACGACTCACCGATTGCCTGACCGGAGGCGCTAAGGTGCGAAGAACATCGCTCACCAGCCAGTGTTCTGTTCTGGGCGACTCTTCGGCCAGAGCAGTCACCACACAACCGGCAATTAACAGACTCTGATCACCGGTTAACTCAGACTCTTCTTTAAGTTGTAACAGCATGCTGGCGAATTTCACGTCGACCGGCAATTTAAGACTGTCCTTACCCAGTGGTGTAATCCGCCTATGTTTATCCAGTAATCGTAATTCCTGCAGCGTCTGACTCGCGGCATTCAGTTGCGCTTCGCTGGGTTGGTCCAGCAGCGGCAGGGCATCAAGAGAAGTGCCCCAGTCAGCACTGTGCAGCACCAGCGAGGTTATGTCTTCAGTTCGTATAGCGGGTAAAGCGAATTCTGCCAGTCGACTGTGGGCCTCTTTACCCCATAGCCGGTAACATGTCCCCTCCTGTACCCGGCCCGCCCGACCTTTACGCTGCTCGGCCGACGCTTGTGAAATCATTTTTAACGACAGTTCGGTCATGCCGGTTGCCGGATGAAACTGAGCCACCTGCTCCCGACCGCTATCAATGACCAGCCTTATGCCTTCAATGGTTAGGCTGGTTTCTGCAATATTAGTTGCCAGTATGATTTTTCGAAAACCATCTATATGAGGCTTTAGAGCTAATTGCTGTTGCTGTAGTGGCAAAGCACCATGAAGAGGGAGTACTGCGACTTCTTCATTCTGTATACCTGACAGTGAGCCCAGCACCTGATTAATGTGTTTTACGGTGGGTAAAAACACCAGCATGTCGCCGCTTTCTTTAGTCAGCACCTCGGAAATCAGGGCACTGATCCGGGGGCTTAACTGCGAAAGATGACACTCGCCCACATACACTTCTTCCACGTCGAAGCGGCGTCCCTGGCTGGATAATACCGTAGCTTCCGGCAACAGTTGACGCAGAGGGGTAACATCCAGCGTTGCCGACATCACTACCAGGCGCAGATCATCACGCAGGGTTTGTCGCACCTCAGTGGCGAGCGCCAGACTGAAGTCGCTGTGCAGGCTGCGCTCGTGAAATTCATCAAACAGCACAATATCCACGCCGGCCAGCTCCGGATCCTGCTGCAACCTGCGGGTGAGTATCCCTTCGGTAATAATTTCCAGACGAGTGGCCGCACCGACCTTTTGCTCGCCGCGAATGCGATAGCCGACTGTCTCGCCCACTTCCTCACCTAGCTGGCGGGCCAGGTAGCCCGCCAGTTGCTTAACCACCACACGGCGCGGTTGTAATAGCAAAATCCTCGCTGAGGTTGACCGCAACAAGGCCAAGGGCACAGCGGTGGATTTACCCGCACCGGGCGGCGCGCTGAGCAACACATCAGAGGTATCCAGAGCGGTAAGTAAATCAGGTATTATGCTTTGTACAGGTAATAGTTTCGACATCAGAATAACTTTAGCAACGGGCAAAAGAATAGTTGTTCTTTAATTATTTGCACTACACTTTAGATTAAAGGGCAGTATAGCCATGGCCGGTTACGACATAAACCTGTCTTGTTCTGCGCCGGATAAACTGCCAACATATAATACCAATCTGCATAGAAGTTTGCCCACTCAGCAAGACTGGCAGGTTTTGTGGCTAGGCTTGGTTGCACAGGTTCGGTGGTTCCAAATCAAGCAAGCGTAACAACGCCAGAAAGCCTGCCAGCTCACCCTCAGGGAATTGCCCAAAGGGAGTGGCCAAAACGACTTACATCTGTGTTGCGTCCTCTGGACATAGAATAACTATGCCGCAGAGAATGCGTCGTGATCTAAGTCGTTTTCGTCTAGCCCTCAGGGATCACTCTGAGAGGGTAAACTTCTATGCAGATTGGTATAACCTTTGAGCTTATCAGGCCCGGACGTAACATGCGTTATTTTATTGGATTGGATTTATCGCCAGCTAACAAACTGGCTTTAGATAGCTGGCGGGAGAAAAGCCTGCCGGAACTCCCGCGTGTCAAAATGCCGGTGAATTCCAAAGCGCCGGTACGCCAACCGCGCCCGGTGCCAGCAGCTAACTTTCATATTACCCTGTGTTTTTTGGGGTCTGTCACACCACGTCAGTTAGAAGCGGTGACCGAGCGTCTTGCTGAGGTAACCTCGCAACCTTTAGAGTTGACGCTCGATACAACCGGCTTCTGGTCGGGGCCGAAGATTTTCTATGTTAGCCCCGAACAGGTTCCCGAATCGTTGTCAGAACTGGCAGCAAAAGCGACTGCCGCCGCCCGTCAGGCAGACATCGCCGTCGAGAAGCGTGATTATCAGCCTCATGTTACGATGATCCGCAACGTTAAAGCTGACTTTCCTCCACCGCTTTTTCCGCCCTCAGTTACCTGTCAGTTTAGCCAGTTCCATTTATTTGAATCGGTCTCTACCCAATCTGGTGTAACATACCCTATCCGCCAAAGCTGGCCGCTGCGCAACACCAACTCAGTACGCGAAAAATTGCTGCGCGGGAATTTTTGACCTTTGCCTCTTTACAGCACCGTCGCTGCTCGGTAAAAAGACACATCACTTTAGAGAACACCTTTAACATGCACCAAACTTACAGACTTATTATCGATTGTCCTGACCAGGTAGGCCTGGTTGCGCGCGTTTCCCAGTTTCTGGCTGACCATGATGCGTCAATCCTCGAAGCCAGCCATCATACCGACATTCAGACCGGCCGGTTTTTTATGCGCCACGAAATCAGCACCGACTCATTAACGCTCTCTTATGACCGTTTTATCGAGGAATTTACTCCCCTTGCGAATGAATTTCAGATGCAATGGAAAGTCACTGATTCATCAAAGCGCCAGCGGGTTGCTTTGCTCAGCAGTTTAGAATCCCATTGTCTGGTCGATATTTTGCACCGCTGGCACACCGGCGAGTTACACTGCGATATTCCCTGTATTATCGGTAACCACCCGCAAATGAAGCAGTTTGCCGACTGGTACAAGGTCCCTTTTCACTGGGTAGACTTTAAGACCTTAGGGAAAGAAAATGCATTTAAGCAAATTGAAGTACTGCTCGATGAATATGCCATCGACCTTACGGTTCTTGCACGTTTTATGCAAATCCTACCTGACACCCTGTGCTCAAAACTGGCCGGCAGCGCAATTAATATCCACCACAGCTTTCTGCCCTCCTTTGCCGGGGCCAAGCCCTATCAGCAAGCCTATGATCGCGGCGTAAAGCTTATTGGTGCAACCTGCCACTACGTTACCCGCGACCTCGATGAAGGTCCGATTATTGAGCAAAGCGTTAAACGCATCAGCCACAGTGATACGGTTGCCGACATGGTACGTAAAGGAAAAGACTGTGAAGTGAATGCGCTGGCCACCGGTGTGCGTAATCACCTTGAAGACCGGGTCATCATTCACCACAACAAAACCGTGGTATTCGCCTAGTCCTTTTTTCGCTGGCAGTGCGCCATACAACGCCTGTCAGTTGCACACCTGAGTAGCAAAGCGCCACAATATCTAATTCAACAATAACAAAATGACAGGAACTCTATGCTAACAATAAAAAAAACGCTCACTGCCACCGCCATAGTGCTGGCACTGGCAGGCTGCTCTGACGCACCATCGAGCAATGAAAATACCGCTTCAGGTGCTGCCGAAACATCCAGCCAGACAGTAGAAAACACCTTGCTGCAACCTTTTAAAGGCCCCTATGGTGGTGTGCCGGCCTTTGAGGATATGCAACTGACCGATCTGATGCCGGCCATGGAAGCCGCTATGGCTGAACATCTGGCCGAAATAGATGCGATTGCCAATAACCCCGAAGCACCGGATTTTGCCAATACAATTGTGGCTTATGAAAAGGCCGGCGACACCATTGGCCGGGTCTATACCTATTACGGGATCTGGAGCTCTAATGTCTCCAGCCCGGAGTTCCGTGAACTGCAGCGGGAATTATCACCCAAGCTGTCTGCCTATCGCTCTAAAATCAATCAGAATAGTAAACTTTTCGAGCGCATAAAAACCGTATATGAAAGCGATGAACTAAATACGCTTACTGATGAAGAGCAACGCATCACGTGGCTTATCTACAACAGTTTTGCCCGCAATGGTGCAACTCTTGACGGTGAAGCTAAGGCTCGTTACGCAGAGATAAACAAAGAACTGGCAAGCCTGCATACCCGTTTTTCCAATAACGTGCTGGCCGACGAAGAAAATTACGTCACGTATATTACAGCAAAGCAACTTGACGGCTTGCCGGAAAGCTTTGTTAAAGCAGCTGCCGCTGCCGCCGCAGAACGTGGTAAGGAAGGTATGTATGCCATTACCAATACGCGTTCATCAATGGAACCTTTCCTGACCTACTCAACGCAGCGGGATTTACGCGAAAAAGTATGGCGCACCTATTATGACCGTGGCGACAACGGCGACGAGTTTGATAACAACGACATCATCAAGCAAATTCTTACCCTGCGCCATGAACGAGTACAACTGCTCGGTTACGATAACTACGCCCAATGGCGCCTCGAAGACCGGATGGCGAAGAACCCTGAAAATGCCATGGCGCTGATGATGAAAGTCTGGCCGGCGGCACTGGCGCGGGTTGAGGAAGAAGTGGCCGACATGCAGGCCATTGCTGATGCCGACGGTGCGAACATCGAAATCAAACCCTGGGATTATCGTTTTTACGCCGAAAAGGTTCGCCTTGCCAAATACGACCTCGACTCCAACGAAGTAAAACAATACCTGCAACTGGATAAGTTGCGCGAAGCCATGTTTTATGTGGCCGGTCGCCTGTTCAACTTTGACTTCAAACCGGTTCCGGCAGGCACGGTACCGGTATTCCATCCTGATGTGAAAGTATGGGAAGTGGCCGATAAGGATTCCGGTGAGCTGATTGGCCTGTGGTATCTCGATCCGTTCGCTCGACAGGGTAAACGCTCCGGCGCCTGGGCAACCACCTATCGCCGACACACCACCTTTGATGGTGACAAGAATGTGCTGTCATCTAACAACTCAAACTTTGTGAAAGGGCCGGAAGGTGAGCCCACGCTGATTTCATGGGATGATGCTGAGACGTACTTCCATGAGTTTGGTCACGCGCTGCACTTCCTGTCGGCAAACGTAAAATACCCGACTTCACACTCTGGCGTCAGAGATTACACTGAATTCCAGTCGCAGTTACTTGAGCGCTGGCTGACCACCGATGAAGTCATCGATGAGTACCTGATACATTATGAAACCGGCGAGCCCATTCCGGACAGTTTGATTGCTAAAATCAAGAAGGCATCGACCTTTAATGAAGGTTTCAAAACAACCGAATATATGGCGTCTGCCATCATGGATCTGCTCTATCACACCACAGACCCTGCCGCTATCGAGCCAGACAGTTTTGAGCGTGAACAACTCAAAGCTCTGGGAATGCCTGAAGAAATTGTGATGCGTCACCGTACGCCTCACTTTGGCCATGTTTTCTCTGGCGAGGGCTACTCAGCGGGTTATTACGGCTACATGTGGGCAGAAGTACTAACCGCGGATGCAGCAGAAGCCTTTGAAGAAGCGCCGGGTGGTTTTTATGATGAAGAAGTGTCAGCCAAGCTGGTGAAGTACTTGTTCTCGGTACGCAATGCCATGGATCCGGCTGAGGCTTATCGCATGTTCCGTGGTCGCGATGCTAACGTTGAAGCGCTTATGCGTGACCGTGGCTTTCCTGTAACATCAGAGCAGGATAAATAACCGAAACGGTTAACAAAACAAAGGCCAGCTTTAGAGCTGGCCTTTTTGTTTGTACCCTTGTTATTCGGGCAACTTCACCCTGATGAGCTTTGCAGCACTGAGTGGTGAGCTTTCCTGAGTCAGCCAGATGGTATTATTTTCGCGAACACAGAGGCCTTCTACCTGCCCATAGCCGGTAAGCTTATAGGTACTGATTAAGTCAAACTCAGCTGACAAGGTGGCAATAAACGGCTTAAACATGCCCAGTGTATTACTGGTATAGCCCACAATCACATAGCGGTTATTTTGTGCGTCAAAATCAGCGCCTGTCACCACTCCGGGGATCCCTGATACTTCAGCGACCGGCGATAAAAGCGGGGTTGGCTGGTCTTTGTCGAGATAATAAACCTTCACCACACGAGTTAGCCAGCTTTTGGAGAACAGCACCAGGTGGTCGCCCTGTGAGACCATGGCTTCTGCATCATAATCGTGCGCGTAATACTCGTTTTTGGCGATATCGTAGTTTTCATAATTGACGGATAAAGGCGTGATATCGCTTGGGTCAGTCCTGCTAACTTTTAACACTGCCAGATCACTGCGTTTACCGGCATTGTTACCAAAATCACCAATGTAGAAAAACTCGCTGTCTGCGGTTATCGACTCCCAGTCTGTGTTCTTGCGCGTCAACCGCTCACTTTTCACTATCCTGCCGGAAGGATCCAGAGTAAATAAGTTGGGACTGTTGCCCGAGTCATTTATAGTGAAAATTTGATTGGCTTCACAATATAAACCCGAAGTTTCCACTAACTGTTCGTCTAAAACAATGTCTTCGAGCACTTCGATACCAGTGTCGTTGCCGGGATCCGTGCTACTGCAAGCGGCAGGGAGCAGAAGCAGGCTCATTGCAAATGCCTTACCAGCACCCGCCATAAAAGAAGGATTTTTCATAACTCAATTAACGCGGTGAAACGTTCCATTTGTAGCCGCTAATAAGATTGGCGATTTGTACCTACCCGGCAAACAGCGATTTTGTCTGCCGGGCATACCAGCTCACCCTATGGGGTCTAGCCGAGCTTTTTACGAGTCAGGAGCAACAGGCCCAGAGAAAGCAATGCTATGCTGGCTGGCGCCGGAACCGGTTCACTGTCTGTACAAGCGGGGTGATCCGGGTTTGCTGCGCAGAAATCCACCGTTTCCTGTAATTTCACCTCGGCGAAATTGGTAACAAAATCGTCGATTTCACTTTGAACGTTGGTATCAAGCTCGTTCAAATCGAAGCTGTTACCACCATTGTTCAGTGCTAAATCGATCAGGTCACCAAACTCACCGCCCAACACCACATTAAATAGTGCAGAATTGTCTTTCAGCACACTATCCAGTGTATTAGCATTGTAAAACATATCGCCGTTACTGGCTTCGTCGGCAAATAAAATAAGGTTTTTCACCGCGTCGTCACGATAACTTAAACCCGGTTGTTCAGAAGGCAGTGCTTCCAGCGCATAAGCAGTAGCGTCGTATGCTGGCTCATTAGCACCAATCGGAATAATACCCGACATGGCACTGGCAAACCCTGCAGCATCAACAAAGTCAGAGATAAGACGAATGCTGTCACCAGCAAAGCCGTATCCGATCAGCGCAAACTGAGCGTCCAGTCCCCCATTTTGCAAAATACTGGCAAACGTACTGATGCTATCGCGCAGATTATTGTGAACGGTGCTCATAGAGCCACTCTCATCCACCAGCATTACAATATCGGTTTTTATAACAGCCGCGTTCACGGGTGCTGTGACAGCAAATAAACTCAACCCGAGCATTACGGCGGCTATCAGGGCTGACCACGTATTTCTGTTCTGTCTTGTCATTTTCAACTACGGTAATTCGTTGTTATAAAAGAAAAAATGCAATAATCATTCCATTTAAAAAAGTGGCTCAAGATCATTGATTTAGTACCACTAAAATAATCCGTCTGGCTATACATGTAAATATTTCCGACACATTTTTGGCTATTTAAGGATTGCGCTTTCTGGATTTCAAAGTGAACACATAGCACAATTCTGGTGTATAACATTGCTTAGGATTTTCATCGCTGTCGTTTTGTGCTACAGCTAAACAACCATAAGGACGCTTTTGTGTCAGACCCAACTATTGCTCTGGTCGCCGTTGGCCTGCTTTCAATCAGTTGCCAGTACCTAGCCTATAAAATTCGTTTACCTGCAATTCTGCCACTGTTAGTGGTGGGCATACTGGTTGGCCCGGTTTTCAATGTGTTAGATGCAGACGCCCTGTTTGGTGATTTATTGTTTCCGGTGGTGTCGCTGTCGGTTGCCATTATTCTGTTTGAAGGTGCGCTGACCCTTAAATACAGTGATATAGCCGGGCACGGTAACATGGTCAGGAACCTTTGCAGCATAGGCGTTCTGGTCACCTGGATCATCGCCGCTACTGTAGCTCATTATGCCCTGGATATTAGCTGGCAACTGTCATTTTTATTTGGTGCCATTGTTACGGTAACCGGTCCTACTGTTATTGTCCCCATGTTACGCACTGTGCGCCCGCAAACAAACCTGGGCAATATATTGCGCTGGGAAGGGATTATCATCGATCCCATTGGCGCATTACTGGCGGTACTGGTCTTTGAGTATATTATTTCTTCTCAGAGTGCGGTGTCTCACACTCTGGTGGCGTTCGGTAAAACCCTGGGAATTGGCCTTGGCCTGGGTATGGCAGTAGGTTATTTCCTGGGTGTCACCCTGCGCCACAATCTGGTTCCTCACTATTTGCGCAACACAGCAGTACTCACCATCATTCTGGCAGCCTTTGCCGGCTCCAATTTTTTTGCCCACGAGTCCGGGCTGCTAACCGTTACCGTGATAGGTGTTATGATGGCTAATATGCGGGATGTGGACGTTGAGGACATCCTGGAGTTCAAGGAAACACTCAGTGTACTGCTTATCTCCGGGCTGTTTATATTGCTCGCTACCCGACTCGATCTAGGGGCCGTAGCCGATGTAGGGTGGGGGGCAGCCTTCGTATTGTGTTCAATTATTTTCATCGCCCGTCCACTGTCGGTATTTGTCTCATCCATCGGTACCGGTCTTAACCTGCGTGAACTAGCCCTGCTTAGCTGGCTGGCTCCACGCGGTATCGTTGCCGCAGCGGTCTCTGCCTTGTTTTCACTCAAGCTGGAGCAACTGGGCTATGCGCAGGTAGAAATCATCGTGCCCTTGGTTTTCCTGGTTATTATTACCACAGTGGTATTACAAGGCCTTACTGCTAAACCCGTAGCGGCGCTGCTAAAGGTTCGGGCACCCGTGCCCAATGGTTTTCTGCTGTTTGGTGCCAGCGAATTCAGCCGCTTGCTGGCTAAAGAACTGATCAAACATAAGGTCCCGGTTCGTGTAGCTGATACCAACTGGGATGCCATCAAAGCAGCCAGAATGCAGGACATCCCCGTTTATTTTGGCAACCCCACGTCAGAACATGCCGCCATTCACCTGGATTTAAACACTATAGGTACGGTGCTGCTGTTATCCCCCTACAAACAACTTAATCCTATGATTGGTTATCATTTTGAGTACACGTTGGGTAAGGATAAAGTTTGGGGCCTAACCAACAACGAACTCGCCACTCGGCCTAGCCATCAGGTCTCAAAGGATTATGCTAAAAAATTGTCGTTGTTTGCTGAAGGTATTACCTACGGATACCTGGCCAGTGCGGTTAGTCGTGGGGCACAAATTAAAACCACGGCACTCACACCTGAATTCACTTTTAAGGATTATGTAGAAAAATACGGTGATGCAGCCACTCCGCTGATGTACATCAACGAACATAATCGTATGCATGTTCTGCTCAGTTCAGATGAAACGATTCCGCGTGCTGGCAGTAAGCTGGTCAGTTTAGTAGAGGCTGAGATGCTGGATTCAGAAAAAGTCGTGAAGCCGACTAAGGACTAACAGAATAGCACCCTGTCTGTAGACAGGGTGCCTCTCCCTGGAAACAACGAGCAATTAGATGGTGCGTTAGGTGCAACCTTTTGAATTCTTGTTTTGCCTAATTACAGCGTCGCTTGGTAATAGCAATCAACAGGCCAACTTTTGTATAATTTATAAATAACTGAAATATTGGAACTTTATAAATAAATCCAGCCAATTTCACCAAAAGTATGCGCTTACAAAGCACCACAATAAAGCACAATATGCTTCATCGCACCAAATTGGTTACTCCGCCAGGCACGCTGCTCAATCGCACCTGACGAACCCTTGGCAATCTACGCAGACTCCTGCTCAATCATCGATTTAAGGATGCGTCTTACCCGCACAGGCCCCGCATCGCTGCTGATTAAAACGGGGTCAAGAGCAAGGAAGTCGTTGCTTTCCATCTGGTCCTGCACCGCATCCAGAATGGGACCATCTTCATCCTCAAACGCACCATGCATCCCCTCAATTTTAATTTTATTAAACTCTGCGTCCTCCACGTTATGATTTCGACGGGTAGCAAAGAAATAATGGGTGCTGTATTCCGTCTCTGGCGTACAGGTATGCAGGTCGTACTGCGAAACCGTGCTGTCGTAATCCATTACCACGCCATCCTGGGTTGCACCCACCGTGAGCTGAATATGCGATGGATGTGACCAGGTCACTTCAACAAAGTGGGCTGCAGGCTGGCCTGGCTTTGGCAGGAAATCATTAAAAATCATCATCGGTGGTGTTTGTTCCCACTCCCAGCGCACGGCGACTTCGTTATTTTCGTCTTTAACCTTAGGGATTTGCGGGGACAACTGGCCGCGGGTGGTGATGATTTCTCCGTGCAGGTGATCAATATGGCTAAGATCCATCACGTTATCGGTGATCAGCTCATAGTTACAGGGACGCTTCATATAGGTGTGCGCCAGTGCGTTGGGATGGCCATTATCCAATAAAGAATAGTCAGGCAACATAGCCGGGTCAGCCGGCTTATCGCCCATCCAGATCCAGATAAACCCATACTTTTCCATTAACGGAAAGCTTTTCACTTCAGCTTTGGTCGGAATATGCCCGCCACCATGCGGGTTATGGGTGCATTTTCCTTCACTGTTAAAGGCCAGACCATGATACGGACACACCACACAGTCGTCTTTTTTCTTACCCATACTCAGTGGGGCAAACCGGTGTGGACAACGGTCATGTAAGGCAACGGGCGAGCCGTCACTGCGGCGGTACATCACCACCGGCGTGTCCAGCAAACGTCGCTTAAACAGCGAGTCGGTAACATCCGTCGATAGCGCAGCGGCATACCAGGTATTTTTCAGAAATTTACGGCTAGTGTCTTTCATTAGTAGTTCCTTAACACGGTTTTTAGCTTTTATTTAAGGGGGTTATTAAGCGCCATTACTCAGCTCGAGGCGTACAGCTATAGATCGAGCACCAGCAAGGCTGATTTAGCCCGCGAACAGCAGGGTGTGAACACCGAGTTGCTGGCCCGCTCGGCTTCGGTTAAAAATAAATCGCGATGCTCAGGTTCACCGTCGATGATGCGGGTAACGCAGGTACCGCAAACGCCTTGCTCACAGGACACAGGTACTTCCACACCGTTGTCCTGCAGTACCTGCAGGACAGTCTGATCGTCTTTAACAGTAAGCACCCGGCCACAGCTGGCGAGTTTAATTTGGAATGACCGGGCATCATCAGGGTTCATATCAACGCCTGAGAAATACTCAAAGTGAATATTGCTGTCCTGCCAGCCTGCCGCTTTCGCTGCGCCAATAACAAAGTCCATAAAACCTTTGGGCCCGCACACGAACAGATGCGTATCGGCACTCACGTCAGCAAATACTGCTTTGGCATCAAACGCCGGCTGCGCACTCTCTTCATCAATGTGCAGATGGACGTTCGCGGCAAATGCACTGGTAGATAAACGCTGTTCAAAAGCCATTCGCTCGCGGCTACGACAACAGTAGTGCAGGGTAAAATCGGCATTGTCCCGGGCCAGCTTACCGGCCATACACATAATCGGCGTGACGCCAATACCGCCGGCCAGCAACAGATATTTTTTGGCAGCAACGAGCTCAAAGTGATTACGTGGTGCGCTGATTTGCAAGGTGGAGCCAACCTGCAGATTTTCATGCACGTACTCAGAACCGCCGCGACTCTCAGGCTCCCGTAATACAGCGATCTTGTAACTTGTAGGGCTGACGCTGTGTTCAAACAGCGAATACTGACGAATTAAGCCGTTTGGCAATGTCAGGTCGATATGGGCGCCCGGGGTAAAGGCCGGGAGCAAGCCGCCTGTTGTAGGGGCCAGTTCGAAACTGACAATCCCCTGGGCTTCTGACGACTTGTTAACAACTTCAACATCTATCAGTTCTGAATTCATTCTTTACCTCTCTCGGCCATGCCTCTTTTGAATCAACAACAGGAAGCTAACCAATTAATTAAAAACAACTTTCACAAATTTTAATCAGAGATAGCAAAGGCTGAGCCAGGTTATAAAAAAATGTCTTATGTTGTTGATATGTTTATTATTTGTTAACTTTTTATTTGCATGTAAAAACTTTCATGTTAGGTTTCATTACATGATTTCAATCACACTGAAATGGCTTTAATGGTTTCAGTCACTGATTTCATTCACCCATTTGAGATGCCCAAACATGGAAAAAAAGCAGGAAGTTGAAGCTAAAGTTACGCAGTTGCTTTCCGAGCAACTCATGTTTGCGCCGGACACCGGTCACATTCGGTTATTCGATCAGCGCATGTTACTTATCCCTGGCAAAACCCTCGGGCTGTTGCGCAAAGAAATGATCGAAACCTTTAGTTTTGAGAAAGCCAAGGAACTGCTTACCCGGCTGGGTTATCAACGAGGGGTGAACTACTACCACCACCTGCGCAGTATTTCCGGTGAAGACACCGATACTCTGATCCGCTCGGCAATGCGACTAGCCGAGCTCGAGGGTTATGTTTATCACGACCCTATCGAAAGCATGCAGATTGATGTGGAAAAAGGCATCTTTCAGGGTGACTATCAGTGGCACTCATCCTGGGAGGCAGAAAACTATTTGTCGCATTTCGGTTTGAGTAGTCGTCCCACCTGCTGGACCATGGTGGGTTACGCAAACGGCTTTTCAACTGCTATGTTTGGTCGCCCGGTGGTGTGGCGGGAAGTAGAATGTAAAGCCATGGGCCATAAAACCTGTCGGGTCATTGGCAAGCCTCTTGATGACTGGGAAGATTCAGAAGAGTTGGGCAGCTTTCTGAAAGTGGAGCCATTTGTTGATCTGCCCAAGCTGCGTCAACATCAGGAGCCCGCCGATATCAGCAGCGCAGAAGAGCCCGGCTCGCCTCTTAATGAATTAGTTGGCGCATCCGCTGGCTTTAATAAAGTGATTTACCGCCTCAAAAAGGTCGCCCCTACGGATACCAGTGTGCTGTTACTGGGTGAAAGTGGTGTGGGCAAAGAACGTTTTTCCAAAGCCCTGCACGCCATAAGCCGGCGCAGCAAAGGGCCGTGCGTATCGGTAAACTGCGCAGCTATTCCAAATGAACTGGTGGAGTCAGAACTGTTCGGCGTTGAAAAAGGTGCCTTTACCGGTGCCAATGCCACCCGCCCCGGACGTTTTGAGCGAGCCAGCGGCGGTACCCTGTTTCTGGACGAAATTGGTAGTCTGCCGCTCGCCGCGCAAGGCAAACTCCTACGTGCGATCCAGGAAGGTGAAATCGAACGCGTAGGCGGTACTGAAATTATTAAGGTAGATGTGCGGATCGTGGCAGCCACTAACAATAACCTGCGAAAAGCCACCGAGGACGGCGAATTCAGGGCCGATTTGTTCTATCGTTTAAATGTCTATCCTATTGAAATTCCGCCGCTTAAAGAGCGTCGGGAAGACATTCCCCTGCTGTTCAACGTATTTGTCGAGCGGTATGGCCAGAAAGCCAGTAAATCCCTCGCCGGAATTACACGTAGGGCCTTAGATGCTATGTGGCATTACGACTGGCCTGGTAACGTGCGCGAACTGGAAAACCTGGTTGAGCGGGCGGTGATCCTGGTAGACGACAATATGCCCATTGATATCCCCCATTTATTTGACGGCGGCGAGAATATCGAAACCGCCTCCCTGGGCTTAAGTTCGTCAGGCCGACTGCAACAATCCGACAAAAAAGTGCTGTCCACGGACGCCGACGAGGAGGCGCTGATTGATAATCTGCTGGAGCAAGGCGTGTGTGTTGAAGACATAGAGCAAAAGATGATTGAGCAGGCCATGCGTCGCACCGATGGGAATGTATCCGCTGCGGCGCGACTGCTGAAAATGGGCCGGGGGAAACTCCAGTATAAGTTAACCAAGCAACCGGAATAACGCTACCCTGACAGGGGGTAAAACGCCCCCTCAAGCATGCCCTCAGAGGCCCTGACGACTAAGCAGCGCATACATAGCAAAACTGCCTAACCAGTGCGTCCCTTCATAATGATTATCCACAATTGTCGGTAATGCGGCATTAACGTGCTCATCGCCGATACCTTGCAGGTGACCGTATTCAGCAGGAAACGCTTTAGCAACCCCATACAACGACCAGGCGCGACTGAAATTAAGTCCATCCAGGTGAACCAGCTTACCATCGGTGCGATCGCTCACCCGGGCAGGCTCCAAAGTAAATGTCTGATTAATCAACTCAGGCATAAAATCACCGGCCCAGCTTTTGAACTGCTGCGCGGGTAATACCTTGCGCATCAGGTTTAACTCTTCAAAACAAGGCGACAGAAAATCGAATCCGTTAGGCTCCCAGGCAAGAGGACACTGCCTATCATCAAGGTACCAGTGCAAGGCACGTGCTGTGATGAGCTCAGCCAGTGCGTCATTGGCTGTTACCACGGCAAAGTCATACGCCATAGACAACCCGAATGCAGTATTGGGGTGCTCACCGGTACGAATAGGATAGATAAGTTTAGGCAAAAAGGATTCGTACTTACTCACCATCAGCTCAGTTAACGGCTTCAGGTTTTGCTCCAGCTCTCTGGCCAGCGGATCATCCCAGCTGTGAAGCTCAGCTGCCAGGGTTAGTAGCCAGGCCCAGCCGTAAGTACGTTCGTAGTTTTTATTGCCGGGGGTCGCAAAGAAAGCCACTTCCGTTGCAATGTTTTCTGTCGTCAGGTTAGTTCTCAGGATTGCCCGAATGCCTTCCCTGTCGGCTAAATCCGGAAAATTACGCAGCAGATTGACCATCATCCAATGACCATGCACGCTAGAATGCCAGTCAAAGCAGCCATAAAAGGCCGGGTGCAGTGCTTTAGGTGACTTCAGATATTCGTCACTATCAAGCACCTGATTGAGTTTATTCGGATACTCCACCTGGGTACATTTAAGCGGTAGAGAAGCCAGGCGATTCGCCTCTTCAAGGGTAAGTGCCGGGGAGCTGGCCTGACTGGACAAAGACCAGATGCTCAGCGATATGGCAAACAGCATCGTTGCTAGCCTGAGAATAACCATGATCTGATTTTCCTTTTTATTTGTGATGGTTATCAGACATGGTCTGCAATTCATACCGGTAAGTAAAGGCGTTTTGCAACCAGGCATACCATAAGCGGTTTATGGCGTTAAGAGGAAATGTAGTGACAAGATGTTTCAGAATAATGGGGCAGGCCGTCGCCTTGCCCCATATTCCTTTATTCAGTTAGCCAT